>JAPLFL010000015.1 GCA_026390695.1 Candidatus Kapaibacterium sp.
CCTCTCCGAAGGAGAGGGAGTTGGAACATGGTTTATTCCCTCTCCTTCGGAGAGGGTTAGGGTGAGGTTCCAAGCGGTTTTTATTTCATTTAACCACAAAGGATTATGATTTATTGTATTTATTCCAAAATTCTACATTCTTAATTTTGCATTTTGCATAGAATAACGTTTCTTCAACCTCGTAGAGGTGAAATATTAATAGCAGGGGAATCCATTCAACGGAAAAAGCTCCGAAGGAGTGATATATTTCTTCGCATCCATCTCGAGAAAGATGTCGCTACTAGGTAGCTTTGGGTCATTACGGGAATACAGAGTTATTAAGATATTACTCCTTCGGAGTTTAGGACACCAAGACCGTTCTTTGAAAACAAATCTTCTTCCAATTTTCACGTAGTGAATAAATATTGGTAGATAAAAATGATGAAAGAACCTCACCCCGACCCTCTCCAAAGGAGAGGGAGTTGGAGCGGTGTTTATTCCCTCTCCTTTGGAGAGGGTTAGGGTGAGGTTCCAAGCGGTTTTCGGTGTATAAAAGCATGATGTGATGTTATCTGATGAAATTTTTTCAATTTTTATGGCTGATTATTTTGTTTAGTAATAAAATATTTGTTAAATTTGTAAACTTAGATAGATATTCAGATGGCATTGCGGTTTTTTGAATGAAAATAGATTGATTTTAAACCGATGGAACGGCGCTGCGGAAGCTGGAGGAGAGAGTTTGAAATAACTAAGATAGATATTCAGATGTATCATATGAAAAATCCGATATCAGAAATTGAAGCATGTATTTTATTATTAGACAATTTTAGAAAAAAGGCAATGCTCTTAGAAGAGGAATTTGCACATTCTCGAAGTAATAATTTTAGTACCGATCCTAAAAATTTACCTCACGCAATTACTTTTTCTGAAATAAAAAGAATGGATATTCTGTGTACTGAAACTTTAAAGAAATATTTCGATCATAATAGTGATTTTATTAAAAAATGGTATATAAATAAAAATGATGGATTGTCATCACCCGATGATTTAATTTGTGAATTAGGTGAAAAAATGACGGTTTTAGAGTTTTGTAAGAATCTCTTACAAAACGAGACATCAATTAATGATAAATCTATAAGTGCTACAGATGATATTATTTATCCAATAAATTTAAAAGGTCAAAATATGAATACAATTAAATTATTTATTTCTCATTCACATGAAGATAAAGAAATTATGGAACAATTTATTCTCTTATTGAAAAAAACATTAATTGCTTTAGAGGATAATGAAATTAAATGCTCTTCAGTTTCAGGTTATGGTTTTGATGCAGGTGATGATTTTTATAAATTGATTAAAGAAACTGCACAAGATTGTGTTTATATTTTAGGTATGTTTTCTAATCAGTCTTTAAAATCTGCAATTGTAATGTTTGAATGTGGAATTGGATGGCTTAATGATAAAACTATTCCAATAATTATTGATAAAAATATAAGTTATGACGCACTACCAAAGCCATTTCAGGGTAATATAACAAAAAAAGTTTTTATAGAAGAAGAATTAATTCATTTAATTGAATCAATTGCAAGGAAATTATCATTAGTTTGTAATGGACCTTCACTTTTTCAAGGAGGAATAAAAGCATTTATGAAGTTTATAAATTCTAATAATGATTTTAAATCAACAGAAATCATTGATCATAAAATTGAGAATATCAAAAATGATGATAAAAATAGTCTTTTAATTAATAGTAAAATAACGACAACATCAATTATTCCAATAATAAATGTAAAAGATTCTAAAACCGAAAAAAAACTAAAGGATAAAATCCATACATTACCTTATCATACAGCCTGTGTTGCTTATATCTCGTGTACAATCTATCCTAGAACTTTTAATAAAGATCAATTATTGAAATATCTTATAGATAATTATCAAGAAGTAAAAGATATGAAACCCTTCGGGAGAGGAGGTTCTTGGTCTTCATTACTTCGAGGCAAAACAACACCTATTAAATGGAATCATCAAAAACAATATATTTGGAATAATGAATATAATCCAGAACATTCTAAAGAAATAATCTTAAAATATATTGTTGAAACAAAGGGGAAAACCTTGCCTGATGATAAAGATATTGATCTCTTGGCTAATAATAACTATAAATAATTAAATAGTTTTGTTAATAATCCAGAAATCAAAAGAACAAGTCAGTTCCCCGTTCTTTGAAACAAAATATAAAATCTATTAAAGAAGGAAATGACTCTTCTAACGAAGGATTAATATCTTCTAACAACGGATTTGAATCTTCTAAAGGTGGATTTACATCTTCTAACAGCGGATTCGAGTCTTCTAACAACGGATTTATATCTTCTAACACAGGATTTGAGTCTTCTAACGGCGGATTTGGGTCTTCTAACGAAGGATTTAACTTAACTAACTACTTAAAAGTGATAAAAACGGTTCCATATAACTTATTTTTTCTATTATTTGTTTAAAAATGAAAGGTTTTAGAGATGGCTGACTTAACAGTAAGAAGAACTTACAATATTACTGATGCAGAACTTTGCATGTTTACGTCAAATCTGTGCATTACTATGACGCGCGACTTGACAGATTTAGCAACTTTTGGTGTTGTTACCGGAAATATTACGGCATTATTAGCTTTGGGGAATGCTTTTGAGGTGTTGCCGCCGGACGCTGTTTATGTCGGGGATGTTATGATAGCTACGCAGGATAAAGCTGCTAAGATGGCGGTTGTTAAGGAGACTATTCGCACGATGGCTCTTCGGGTGGCGATGAAATGGGGCGAGAATTCGGGTCAATATCGCAAGCTGCAAGTAACCGGAATGACTCATTTTTCGGAAGATAAGCTGCTGTTCACGGCTCGGAGCGTTCATACGATTATGACAGGCTATTTGACGGACTTAGCTTCGCTGGGACTGACGTCCGGAATGTTAGATGACTTCGAGGATGCGAACCAAGCCTACGAAGAAGCCCGGAATGCGCAGAATGAAGCGACGAGCGTGCGTGATATGAAGGCGGTGGAGCGGATTACAAAGGGAAATGAGATTTACGCGCTGGTGTCGAAGTATTGCGAAATCGGCAAGCTGGTTTATCAGGCCACGAATCCGTCGAAATATCGGGATTATGTGATTTACGGAACGAGCGGCGGCGGGGGCGCTTTGACTGCACCGGCGAATTTTGCGTATAATTTTGTGTCGAATGTCTTTTCGTGGGATGCGGTTACGAATGCAACGAGTTATCAAATCGAGGCGAGCGATAACGGAACGGATTGGGCGGAGATTTATGCGGATGTGGCGGCGAATTTTAGCTATGTTCCGACGTCGGGAGTGGCGAAGCATTATCGGGTTCGCGCTCGTAATGCGTCCGGTTTCGGAGATTATGCGGCAGAACTGCTCTTTACATATTACGATGCACTTGCGGCGGTGTTAGGTTTGGCTTTGGGATTGACCGGAGCAACGTATCCGCTTACCGTTAATGTTAATTGGGATTTAGTAACGGGCGCGTCGGCTTATAAAGTGTTTCGTTCGATTGTTAATTTCGGCGGGTCGGCGGGAACATACAGTTTGGTTGATACCGTTGGCACGAATACTTATTCCGAAGTTACAGTCGATAATAAAAGATACTACTTTTACGTGATTGCAGCGAATGATTATCGTGAATCTGCGGCTTGCGCGGCGATGTGGGTGGATGTGCCGGTGAATCCGGCGTGAGGAGGAATGTAGAATGCAGAATTAAGAATGAAGAATGATTAAGAAAAGGATTTAAAATGAAAAGAATTTGGTTTATTATTTCAGTTATTTTATTCCTATGCAACATTGCATTGATTTATTATTTAATTAATTCAAATGAAGAGCTGAAAAAGAGTGAACAAAAATGTTTTGAATTGGTTAATTATGATTCCCTAAGTTTATTGAAGGAAAAAGAATATTTTCAATCGAATAACTTTCTTGGAAAACCATTTTCAGAATTATTTAATTACTTCAATTCTAAGTATAAATTATGTTTCAAAAGGGTTGTTTCTTCTGAGAATTATAAAAAAATGCACCTTGTATTCATTGATAACCCTAAAAATTTTTATTATTTAGATTGTTGGGTGAATTATTCTGATAAAAATAAGAATATTGATTCTTTAACTAATTTTAAACCATTTTATCAAGATCAAATTCAATTTTATTTTGTAGAAAAATCAAGATTAATTAATACATTAAATGAAGGGTTTAATATGATCAACTTGCTTTATCATAAGAAAACTAAATCATTTGACTTTTTATTTAACGTATTGACTTTTTATTCGAGTTATTATGATTCTTTATGTAAAATTAGCAATGAAAAAGAGTTACATAAAGTTATTGAAATATATAAAAGTAAATATCCAGAATCATATCGTGGTTATGAAAATGGTTATATTAGATAAATAATAACTGAATAAATGAAATATATGCTTAAATCCCCTCCAATCAGAAAAAATTTCTGACTGGAGGGCAGTAACATGAATTAAAACAGCAAATCTCTTCCTTCAGAACCAAATCATACGATGTCAGAAGCGAAGGATTGGGATTTAAAAGGTACTTTCGTTCCTTTGGCGCGGAACTTGTTGATGTTGGAAGAGGAGAGATTGGCGTTGTTTGGGGATGTGGCGGTGAAACCGGCATAAACAGTTGAAAATAAAAAATAATGTTACCATTATTATTAATATAATAAGACAGTAAAATAATCGTCTTATTTCAATTTTAATATATTTGAAAGAAATTTTATGGATACTCAGGATGTACATACCCGATTGAGGGTCGAAGGAGGCGGATTGGAAATGATTAGTGAAATAGACGATAAAAGAACTAAAATTAATCCACCAAGTTCTTCGCCTTGTATTAAAGGCTTAAGATATAATCTATCAATGTTAACATTAGGAAGATTAGAGAAATTGGCCAAGTCTCGTTTTGAAATTCGAGAGTTAACAAATGAAGATTTTGAACAATGGTATACTTCAGATATTCGATCAATGGATATGTTAGTTCAAAGTGTAAACGCAAGTAGCCAAATAGAAGGAGAAGGAATTGCTGTTGAAGAATTGCCTCTCATTCTTGCAGCAGTCACAGAATCGACAAATAGAAACATTCAAGATAGTGAATTGATTGATAGACATAAGGCTTTGAAATCTATCTCCCTTGCTGCCTTATGGGCATTAACTTCAAAGTCAATAGAATTTATAACTTATGATTTTGTTATTGAACTTCATAAAAGAATGTTTGAATCAACAAGGCCTGCAATATCTGGTAAAATAAAAACAAGTGAAGTAAAAATTGAAGGTGCTGGTTATTTAATAGAGACTTTACCTTCAAATAAAGCTGATGAATATTTAAGAGACCTTTGTAAAAGAACAGATGCTATACTTCGTGATGCTGCTTATCATTCCACTGCTTCTATGATTTTGACAATAGCTGAATTTATATCAGATTTTCTTGCAATTCATCCCTTTCTTGATGGAAATGGAAGAACCGCCCGACTTCTATCAACATATCTTCTTGAGAAAAGCGGATATCATTTCTCAAGATTTTATCCAATTGATTTTATTATCTTAGAAACTCGTTATGATTACTATGAAGCATTGTATAATGCACAAAAAAATTGGTATATGCCTGATGAAGATATGACTGCTTGGATTGATTACTATGTGAATATAGTTTACTTACAATTTTCTCGAGCATATTTGAATGCGAGAAATAGATTTGAGAAAGAGAAAAAATCATAAATAGTAATAATTGCAGTAACGAATTACAAAAATATTCCAAAAATAGTCATTATTTGTATTAATTTTGAGATGAAGAGTAGGAATTGATGTTATTATGAAAGAACCCTTCCTCCAGAATCAAATCATCGGATGTCAGAAGCGAAGGATTGGAACTTAAAAGACGCTTCCGTTCCTTTAGCCCGGAACTTATTGATGTTGGAAGAGGAGAGATTGGCGTTGTTTGCGGATGTGGCTGGGAAACCTTCGAAGAAAAAGAAGAAAAATCCCCCCTGCCCCCCTTTTTCTAAGGGGGGAATGAAGTAAAAATTCATCCGATTACTGGGAGTCATCGGATGAATAAATAATAAATGCTTTAACCTTCCAAAGGTTTGGAATCTTTGGAAGGTTGATGATGAGGTTTCGGCGATAATTTTTATAAATTTCACTTATGAGAATAATATATTTTAAATTTATTCGTCAATGTTGATGGAGGTGAAATGAAATTTACGAAATATTTTGAATACACAAGACTAAGAGCCGATAGAATAGGAATTAAAGAAGATTGGATTGCAAATGCTTTCTTTAATCCGATTCATGAAGAAACTCAAATTGATGGGAGAATAAGACGATGGGCAAAGATTGATGATGCTGATGGTAAATATCTTAGAATTGTGATTCTTGATGATAATGAAACTATTCATAATGCTTTTTTTGACCGTTCATTTAAGGAGAAATTATAAATGCAAATTAAATACTTTCAGGATACTGACACTTTATTGATTAATTTCAATAATAAACCGATTGCCGAAACTAAGGATATTAATGAAAATGTTCTTGTTGAGCTTGATGAAGAAGGAAATGTAGTCAGTATGACGCTTGAACACGCCAAGAATATTGCTGATATTAATGATTTTTCTTATCAGCAATTAGCGGTTGCATAGGAGTAATAACTATTTCTGTGTTTTTCATGTATTTATAAAAATTACAAAGGCTCCATTAACCAATCCCCTTCCTCCAGAATCAAATCATCCGATGGTTGAAGCGAAGGATTGGAATTTAAAAGGCGCTTTCGTTCCTTTAGCCCGGAACTTATTGATGTTGGAAGAGGAGAGAATGGCGTTGTTTGTGGATGTGGCGGGGAAACCTTCGAAGAAAAAGAAGAAAAATCCCCCCTGCCCCCCTTTTTCTAAGGGGGGAATGAAGTAAAAATTCATCCGATTACTGGGAGTCATCGGATGAGTTAAAAAAGAATATCGGAAATTTCTTTCAGATGTATTGGAAATTAAAAAAATTGTGTTAATTTGTAGTTGTTGATGTTTGTAATTTTATTTTTGATGTTGAAATATAGGATTATTTTTTGAACTTCAAATTTGACTGGGATGAAATTAAAGCTGTAAAGAATCTAAAGAAACATGGAATTAGTTTTGATGAAGCAAAAACCGTATTTTTTGACGATTATGCGAGAACTTTTGACGATACCGAACATTCAATTGGTGAATTAAGAGAATTAATTTTCGGTTATTCCAATAAAAATAGATTATTAATCGTCTCCTTTACCCTAAGAAACGAAATTATTAGAATTATTAATGCAAGAAAAGTAACAAAAAACGAAAGAAAACTTTATGAAGAATACAACAACTAAAAAAGAGATCGAATTGGAAGACGATTTACTTCCTGAATACGGCTTGGATTTTTCTAAATCGAAGCCAAATCGTTTTGCTCAAGCCTTGAAAAATCAGGAGCGATACATTCAATTGGAGCCTGACATTCAAAAAGTGTTTAGAAATTCGGTTGAAGTGAATAATGCTTTGAGAGCTTTCATTAATGCAATACCAAATCATAATAAGAGGAAAACTCAAAGCGTGTAAATAATCATGAAATACACAATAATTATTGAAAAAGGGCCGCATTCTTATGGTGCTTACGTCCCTGACCTTCCCGGATGTGTTGCAGTTGCCGAAACAGAGGCAGAAGTGAAAGTTTTAATAAAGGAAGCCATTGATTTTCACATTGAAGGCATGAAATTAGAATCAAAAAGGATTCCTAAAGCAAAGACCAAATTTTATGAATTGGAAGTAGCGCTTTAAAGATATTATTTTTACGTGATTGCAGCGAATGATTATCGGGAATCTGCGGCGTGCGCAGCGATGTTTGTGGATGTTACGGTTAATCCTGCGTGATTTCTAATGTAAAATATGTATTTGAAATAATTTTAAAAAGGTGAATCACTATGATGACTTATTATAGGCAACTTGCTTTGGATAAACACTGGGAAGAAATGTTTAACGAATTGATGAAATATAAGGAACTTCATGGTACATTAAACGTTCCTCATCGATTTGGTAAGAAATATAATTCCGAATTGGAAAGAAAACTGGCTAATTGGGTTTTCACTCAAAGACGCAATAAACGAATTGGAAAATTACTGCAATGGCGCGATGAAAAACTAATTTCAGTAGGTTTTGATTTTGAACCTTTTGAGACTCATTTTGAAGAAATATTTGCCGATTTTCTTAAATTCAAAGAAAAATATGGTCATACGTTAGTATCTGAGAATAGTGAGGATTTCCCAACCCTTTATAGATGGATTGCGCATATTCGTCAAAGGCCATTAACAGATGAAAGAAGAACAAGATTAAATAATGCAGGATTTGTTTGGAGTTATATTAGTGAGTATTGGCAAATAAAATTCCGCGAATTAGTCGAGTTTAGAAATGAATTCGGTCATTTTGTTATTTCAGTAAATTTAACCGAATATAAGGATCTTCGTAATTGGGCTCAAAGGATGAGAAATGAAAAGAGAAAGGGAAATAGAAAAGGAAAAGACCTTTCGGAAGATAAGATAAAATTACTTGATTCGATAGGATTTTCTTGGGAGCCTGAAGTAACAAAATGGGAAAACAATTTAAACAATTTAATTCAGTTTAAAGAAGAATACGGGCATTGTCATGTATTAGTAAGAAATTGTAAATTCGATGGATTAGGCTGGTGGGTTATTTGGTTAAGAAAAAGTAAACATAAGCTAACTCAAGAACAAATTTCCCAAATTGATTCTTTAGGTTTTGTATGGAATACAAAAGAAGCATTTCAAGAAAGAAAGAAACTAAATCTAAATGCAAAAGAATGATTCCCTCCCGTCGGCTTTTGTATCCTACGGGAATCCACTCCGAAGGGCTTTTATATTCCTCTATATCATCTCGATAAATCGAAATTCCAGCTAATAGTAAAAAACCTTCCGAAGGTTGTGAACCTTCGGAAGCTTGAAGAGGGAATAAATGGAATGAATTAAGTTTGTTTTCAAATTTTAATTGATCACCGGAATATGTACCAAGAATTCGGAGCCTTCGCCTTGCTTGCTTTTTGCTGAGATTTTGCCTTTGTGTATTTCGATGAACTCTTTGCAGATTAAAAGACCGAGTCCGCTGCCTTTTTCTTTTTTGGTTCCTTTTCGGATGTGGGAGCTTCCGATTTTGAATAAATTATCCATGACATCTTCGGGCATTCCGATTCCATTATCAATGACGGAAATTACTGAGCTGCCGTTTTGCCGGTTATTGCTAATAAAAATTTCTCCTGAATCATCTGTAAATTTTAAAGCATTTGAAAGAAGATTTCTTATGATGGTGCTGATCATGAAATTATCGGCAAAAATTATTGATCCGATTTGAATGTCGGTATGAAGTCTGATATTTTTTTCTTTTACTTGATCATTGAAAAGGAAAATACATTGGTAAATAATCTCATAGAGGTCGATTTGTTCAGGTTTAAAGGCGATGTGTCCGGTTTGGGACTTGCTCCACAAGAGTAAGGAATCGAGGAGATGATATATATTCTGGGAAGATGAGCTAATTCCAGAAATGAGACGGGTTTTATCTTCCTGAATTAAGAGATCGAAGTTATCGTTCAGATATTTGGAATTGTTCATCAGGACAGTAAAGGGATTTCTGAGGTCATGTGAAATGATGGAGAATAGTTTATCTTTGGTAGAATTCAGATCGGTGAGCATTTTTGCTTTGTCTTCGATGATTTTTTTTGAATCGGAAACTTCGGACAAGAGATTATTGATTTTGCTATATCTGATTTCCAACTCGTTGTTCAATTCGGATAGTTTGTGACGGGATTGATTGAGTTCGGAATTTGTTGAAGTGAGTTCGACTTTTTGTTTATTTAAAACTTTATTAATTTTATGAGTATCGAAATATCTTTTGAGTACGAAAATACTGAGGGCAATAATTAAAATAATAATAGCGGCGAAATAGTAATTCTGATTTTTTCTTAGTTCGAGTTCTTTTTGGTTGAGTTGAATTTCATAATTAAAGTGTTTTGTATAAGCCATAATTTGGTTTTCATCGTTTGAGGCTTTTTCCTGATAAATAAGATATTCTTTAAGAACAGCAAGCATGGAATCATTATTGTTTAAGACTTCAAAAAGCTTATAAGTTTTTTTGAGATTCAGAGCAATCAAAGCATTGACTTTGTCCATAGTTTTTAATTCGGATAAACTGAGGTGGTAGTACCTTAAAGCAGAATCATATTGTTTCAGATTAAAGTAGGAAGTTCCGACATTAGTCATAGAGCTGCAATAAAGTCTTGGAATACCAATTTCCGATCTTAATTTCAAGGCTTTTAGATTATATTCGAGATCTGATTTAAATTCGCCTTTTAATCCATAAATATGACCGATCTTTGTATAAATATCACCGAGCACAATTAAGCTAAAATAATCACAAGATAGAGTTAATGCTTTTTGAAGGCAAGCGAGAGCAGAGTCGGGTTCATTTTTATCAAGGTAATAAAATGATATATTATGGAATGTTTCAATTATGGTTTTACAATTATTAGTTGCGAGAGCGGAATTTTCGGCAAGATTGTAATATTCAACAGCAAGTTTCTGGTTAGAGTCTTTAAAATAGCAATAAGCGAGATTTGCGTAAATCAATGGTAATTCCATCTGCAGGCTTATTTTTTCGGCAAGAGATTCTGCAGTTTTATAATTTTCAATCGCGAGGTCGTTATTATGAGGAGCGTAAAGACGGCCAAAAGCACAATAAATAGAGATCAATCCTTTTTCATTATTATTTTCTTTGTAAATTGACATGGCTTTTAGAAGGTTGTCCATTGATTTATCAAAATTCAAAGATAAATTTAATTTATGGCCATAATCAGTATAAATATCCGCTAATAAATTTTTTGACTGTGATTCATCAGCCAGTTTAATGGCTTCATCGAATTTCTCAATCATTAAATTATTTTTCCCAAGAACAAAATAATTATCAGCTAAATACTGTAATCCAAGTATCTCGCCATTTATATAATTAATTTTTTTTGAATAATCAATTGCTTTTTCAGCGTAGAAAATACCTAAATTTGTGTTATTCGATTGATAGAGATCAGAAAGTTTATTTAATAGGTCTATTTTATTTATTCCGTCTGGACAGGTAATAATAATTGCTTTAATGCTGTCAATTTTGTTAATTGCAAGAACAGGACTTGCAAGCCCCAAACAAAATACAATTAATATATAAACAAACAATTTCATAATAAATTCTAAAAACGCAAAATACAAATAAAAAAATAAATAATTACTATTTGAAGATCCGATTTTTAAATTAATTTATTTTCATGCGGTTATGAAAATTTATTTTTCTGATGAAAAGATAATTATTGATTATTAAAGAAAACAGTTTTAAATTTGCATAAGGTATTGTTGAATAAATTGAGAATATATGAAAATTAATGAATGGGCAGATGGAGTAGATTTTGCAATTACAATTTGCGACAGCACCGGAATAATTACGTTTATGAATGATAAATCCGTGGATATATTTTCTGATGATGGAGGAAGAAATTTAATCGGGCAAAACTTGTTAGACTGTCATCCGGAGCCATCTCGCAGCCATCTTGATAATATGTTAAAAATTCCCTTTAGAAATGTTTATACAATCGAAAAAAATGGGAAAAAGAAAATAATTTATCAGGAGCCAATATATATAGATGCCCGTTTTGTAGGAATAGCAGAGCTTTCAATGGAGATTCCATTTGATATGCCGCATTTTATAAGAAAAAGTTAAATTATTAATAAATTTTGATTATTAAAAAAGGAGATTCTATGAAGTATTTTATTTATTTGTTGATTATAGGACTGCTATTAGTCTGGAATTTCAATTCGAAATTCACTATTTCTAAGGCTGCATGCCAGCAAGAAGAGCTTTTGGAAGAACCTGATGCCAAAAAAGAAGCTAAAAAAGATCTTAAAAAAGAAGAAAAGAAGTTAGAAAATAAAGAAGCTAATAAAACAGATTCTTTAATTCATCCAGCCGCTAATACAATCGGTGATCAATCCGAATATCCAGATCCACCGCGCTCGGAGAGTGAAAAAAAGAAATTATATAAAGAGAAATATATAGCTGAGTTTAATGCTTCATTTCAGGACGTTACCGGTGCCATTAAAAAAGCAATAGAAGAAACAAATTGCTTAATAATGAAATCAAAAAATTCCCAGGGAGACGATGGACTTTTTACCGGTTCAATAACCTCTGACTTTTGTGTTTTCTCAATGGGCACTGATTCTACCTTTGGTGTTTTGAAAAAATACAGCATGGCTGTACCTTATGTATATGGCGGTATCTGGGAAAATGGCAGAGTGCAATATAAATTTTTAATAAAAGAAACTGCCCAAAATAAAGTACAGGTAACGCTTAAAGGAGAATTAAGCGGAATGGAGGAGCATGTTTCTAAAAAAGTATATTTCTGGGAATCAAACGGATACTTTGAAACATGTATTCTTATTTCGGTTAAGAACAAATTAAAAAATAAGTAGAATTGAAGCGGCTTTTCATAGGGTCATATATTTCTACCGCTGAATTGGTAAAAGCATATCCAGCTATTAGAGCAGATTTTGATACTGTCAGCTCTGGAAAATGGGTAGAGCAGGAGAATTTGCATTTCACATGGAAATTTTTAGGTGATGTGGATATTCATTCGATCCATAAAATACAGTGTAGTTTAAACCAGTATTTACAATATTTTAATCAGGAATTGGCTCTCGGCTCATTGGGAGCCTTTTCCAGTTTATTGCGTCCAAATGTACTTTACGTAAACCTGAAATTTATTAATGATGCACATTTACAAATTTATTCAAAGATGGATAATATACTCTCTGGTTTAGGCTTTCAAAGCGACGGAAGGACTTTTTCACCACATTTAACTTTATGCAGGATCAAAAGCTCAACAGCAGAGATAAAAAATAAAATATTAAGTTATAAAGAATCAAACTTCGGAAAAATGTCAGGATTTGAAATAAACCTGATTGAAAGCCAGCTTACGCGCAATGGGCCTATATATAAATTAATTTAATTCATCAAATCATAACCATCAACTTTATAACATTACCACTTATATCATTTCCTTAATGAATTAGGAATTATTGTCATTCTTCCGATAATAATCAATTCATCCGATGACTTGAGATTCATTGGATGAATAATATTTTCATACTAATTTGTGATTTTATTAAATCATGACAGTTCCCGCGCAAAAGACTGTGTAAAAACACGAAATATTCACGTAACTGTCATTCCCGCTAATGAGAGTGTGTGAAAACACGAAATAATAACGTATCTGTCATTCCCGCGCATGCGGGAATCCCCTTCCATGGCGCAATTGTGGATTCCTGCATCCGCAGGAATGACAAGAAAAGGTAGTTTTCACACAGTCTCGCATGCGGGAATCCCCTTCCAGTGCCAATCAGGAGATTCCTGCATACGCACAAATGACAGCCTTCAAGTAGGAAACGATATTATAACTTTATAACTCAATAGCATGCTTACGGTGATAAACCTTCATTCCAAAAACTGCATAGCTTTTATTTACTATTATTGGATTACGAGTTTGGTATAAATCTCTTTTCACCATTTCTGCTACTGCCTTTTCTTTAGGTAAAAGATAAACAACATAATCATATTCAAGTGAATCAATGGATTTGAGTTTCTTATAATCTATCCCTGTTTCGGGCATAGAAACCGGATGAAAGCTCTTATCCGGCTGCCAGCCACAAGTCCAGCCATCAGAATACCATGCAAGCTGCGGAGCTAAAGAATCTGCCGATGTATGTTCATGGTACAGATATATGAAAGATTTGACCTTGCTTAATTTCAACATCCTGTTAACTTCAATAGCACCGTCAAAATTTCCCTCATTTTCATGCAGATTAGTTGTAACAATTTTGAGCAACATAAATCCGATTACCGAATATATACTGAAGACAAGAATTTTACTTGCATAAATTCCTATTTTTTTTGGATGAATAATTGAAAATATAAAAAAAAGTCCTGAGATTAATAGCGGAATAATTAATATATTTCTAAAGTAAACTCCTGATTTAATCATAGTCGAAATAGCAGGGAAAAATTGTCTGAAAATACAAATTGTAAATACAGCAAGAATAAAAAAGATTTGCTTAGAGGAAAATTCAAAGTCTTCGATTTTTTCAATAAAAATTGTTGCCAGTATAATGGCAGAAGGTATCATATAATTTGTGTAATGATGCATTCTGGTGCGGGCTAGTGAAAATATGAGAAAAGAGCAGATGAACCAGAGTAGGCATGTAATTACAGCAAAGCTATTTGATTCATTGATAATTTTTGATCTATATTTTTTAAAAAGGAAGATTAAGCATAAAATAAAGGAAAATAATAATAAACTATTAGCTGCTGCAAATTGGTTTAAATAGTAAAAAGGCCCTAATATTACATCATTATTTTCTACAACAGAATAAATATGAGGGAGCAAAAGTGAGTTCCAATAAACATCCTTGTAAATGGAAATCATATATAAATACCATGGAGAAGCCAGAGCTATAGCAAATAGAACAGCATAAACAAGGTACTTGATTTCCGAGAATGACTTTTTTTGAAAATATAATACTATTAAAAATAGTATTGGTATGAACGAAACATTCATTTTAGTTAACAGGCCAAGCAGAAAAAAGAATCCAAATAATACTGCAAATTTCCTTTTTTCCGAATATAAACGTTTTTCGTTAAAATATATCAAAATTAAAAAATCTGCTAAAAAGAGGGTATTCAGAAATATATCAAGCATTCCCAGTCTTGAATAAGAATTCCAGCACAAGGTAATTGATAGAAGTAAGGAAGCAAGAATTGCTCTTTTTTGTTGAATAATTTTACTGCAAATAAAAAAAAGTAATACAAATGCACAACCCGACGAAAAAGCGGAAACAAAACGAACAGAAAAATTCACTTCACCGAAAATCCACATTGAAAGGGACATTAGCCAGACAAACAGCGGTGGTTCGGTTGATGAATACAAACCACCTAATGCCTGATGAGTCTGGTCAAAAAAACTACCTCCTGATAAAATGATTTTTGCCCGAATGGCATAGAGAGCTTCATCCCATGGTTGAATCTCGCCATAACTAAGATTCAGAAAAGGAATGGCAAAAAGTAATGCAAGAGCAATGTATGTATTAACTGATTTCAATTATCTTAATTATATAAATTTATTCTTAGTACTGACAAATTGAATTAATTAGCAAGGAGATCTTTTATTTTTCTCATTAATGCTTTCTTCTCTATTGGTTTAGAAATAAAATCATCACATCCGGAAGACAAAGCTGATTCAATTTCTTCAGTTTGAGAATAAGCAGTCTGAGCTATGACAGGTAATTTTGGCTTGATAGCTTTTATTCTTTTTGTTGCTTCAAAACCATTCATAGCCGGTAATTTCAAATCCATTAATACAAGATCCACGTGATTATTACCAGCTATTTCAACGGCTTCTTCGCCATTTTTAGCCCATATCAATTTTAAATTACTATTTTTAAAGAATTTTTCCAAAAGAATATAATTAAGTATTTCATCATCAACAATAAGTATGGTCGAATTCGAAAGGTCAAATTCTTTGTCATAAATAATATTAATTTCTTTAACTTCATTTAAAATTATCAATTCTTTAGGTATCTCAATAATGAAAGTTGACCCAGAGCCAAATTCGGAACTAATTGAAATTTTTAATCCAAGCAGATTAGATAATTCTTTTGAAATTGAGAGACCTAATCCTGTTCCGCCGTATCTGCGATTTGCGAGACCTTCAAGCTGCCAAAATCTATCAAAAACTTTATTTTGATATTCGGGTTTAATGCCAATACCTGAATCTTTAACAAAAATCTTTAACAAGTCTCCATCAAAAGCAGATAATAGCTCAACATATCCTGAATCGGTGAATTTAACAGCATTACTTAAAAAGCTGGATATAATTTTTAATAATTTATTTTTATCAGTATTAAGAGTTATATTAGAACATTCGATAGGGATGTCTATTTCAAAAAATAAATTCTTCTCAATTGCCTTTTGAAACCATCCATCTTTAAGATTTTTAAATAATTCAATTAATGTAAAATTTTCAGTCTTAATTGAAAGAAGGCCCGAATCAAGTTTGGATAATTCTAATACATCATTAATTATAGCAAGGAGCCTTTCTCCAGATTGAATAATCATATCCGTATATTCGTTCCTTTCTTCCTCCTCATCAGGAGAAACATCTTTCAAAAGCCTCGAAAATCCGATAATTCCATTAAGAGGAGTTCGGATTTCATGTGACATATTCTGTAAGAAAGAAGTTTTTAATTTGTCACTTTCTTCCGCTCTTTGCTTAGCCATTAGTAGTTCCACTTCTCGGTTCTTTCTTTCGCTAATATCGTTAAAAATTACTTGAAAGGCATCAGCTCCATCAATATTAATTTTTTTAGCTACAACTTCAGCATAAAACGATGTTCCATCCAATCGAATAAATTTTTCTTCAATCATAGGAACTTCAGTTTTATCAATTTCCATTAATTTTATTCTATCCTGAACCCGATTATGATAATCTGTATCTACAAAGCTCATTATTTCAAGGCCTATAACATCTTTTGATGAATTAAATCCAAAAAGTTTCGTTGCTAATTTATTTGCTAAAATAATTTTACCATTAAAATGAATGATGATACCCGAAGGTGAGAGATCAAATAAATTTCTAAAACGCTCTTCACTTTCCTTTTGTTTTTTTTGCAGAACGAAAGTCTCTGTTATATCTTCAACAATAGAAAAAGCGAAATATTGATTTTTAATTGTAATTACTTCAGAACTAATTTTGCAGGTTATTTCATTCCCGTTATTCATTTTAAATATTGCCTGATAGTCACGAACGGCACCAGAAGCTTTTAATTTTTTTACATATTCTTTTCTTTCATCGGAATTTTTCCAAAAACCTTTGCCAATGGTACTTTTCCCAACTACTTCTGAATATTCATATCCCGAAATTTTAGTAAAGCTGGTATTGACTTCAGTAATAAGACCAGTGTCAATGCTTGAAATGATAAAAGCAAAAGGAGAATTTTGAAAAGCTTTTGAGAATTTTTCTTCACTCTCTCTTAGTGCTATTTCTGAGTGGGTCTGATCCGTTATATCACGGTTTATAACACGACGCCCCAGTTTAATACCTTCTGAACTTGTTACAGGATGGCATACATGATTAATCCATCGGATTTCATTATTTTTGTTAATAATTCTGAAATTTATCATATCATCTATATTCTCCACAAAAGCGAGATTAAGATGATTCAAAAAATATTCTTTATCTTCAGGATGAATAATATTTTTTATTAAATCCTTATTTTGAATAAACTCATCAGAGGTGTATCCTGTAATTTTTTCGACTGAAGGGGAAATAAATTTATAATTCTGTTTTGCATCCATCCAATATTCCCAATCATAAGCTTTAGCTATCATAGCTCTGAATAATTCATCTTGCTCCTTAATCTTTTTTATTGAATTTCTAAGGTAGTTATTCCCAATTATTAAAGTTATCAAACTGCTTAAAAATAGACTGATAAACAAGATAATATCGTTTTTAAGATTTGTATTAATCACACTTTGATATGATTCGTAAGGAATTGAAATTGAAAAACCGCCACAGGTTTGTCCCTCCTGAAAATAGCTATGGCATTTTAAACAGCTTTTTTCAGATTTAATAGGTTTCATAAACCTAAGATAAGTTCTATTTTTTATATTAGAAATACAGTAAAGTTCAATTTTACCTTTTTGAAATTCAATTAATGCTGCTTTTTCCCACTCATCTGGATTGTTGACTTTATCCAAAGGCTCAAGGCTTGTTATATGGCTGAGTACTCCGATTGAATCACCTGCTAATTCCTGTACTTTACTCGACATATATTCCGGATTCAAGGGGTATAGTTTTTTACCGTTTTTAGTTTCAATTCCTTTTCTTGCTTGATTGTTTGTATCTGAAGAAATATTATTGTCCGAATCAATATAGATTCCACCTGTCATAGCAATCCAGCGGCTATTCAATAAGTCTTGGAAATATACTGTACGTGCTTGATTAATAGCAAGATTTGTAACTAATTCTTTGTCTGTTTCCAAGTTTAAAAAAAAATTGAAAACTAAAATTGAAATCCAGATAAATCCTGCAATGATAAAGATCAGTCTGATTTTAATCAATTTATCTTCAGATTTAAATTGATCATTCAATCTTTCCAGAAATACTTTAATTAAACTCATCAATTCAAACTTTCAAAAATGCAATTACAAAAACTTATAAATTACTATTTTTTTTCAATATTTTAAGTTAGTATTCGTTAATGTTTTTTTAATTTGTAATTTTAATAAATAGAGCAACATGAGTAAAACCAATAAATCTGAAAAAAGGACTAAAATCCTTATCACTGAACAATCTTTGCTTCATACAATTGAATCTTCAATAGATAGTTCATCTTGTGCACAAAGCCGAGGCCCTGCTTGTGCCGTAGAAACAGTCCCACTAATAAAATCCGGCAATCCTCACGAAGAATTAAATCTCTCAAAAGAGGATATGATAATAGCATTAAAAAATATGTTAAGAGCCCGCCGCAGCGACGAGAAACACTTAATCCTACTAAAACAAGGCAAATCACATTTCCATATCGGAGGATCTGGTCATGAAGCAATCCAAACAGCAATCGGATACACAATGAAAGCCGGTTATGATTGGGGATGGTCTTATTACCGTGATTTAGCCTTAGTTTATGCCCTCGGTTACACAATCAGAGATTATTTCTTATTAGCAATGGGTAAACCCGAAGATCCGGGTGCTGGAGGAAGGCAAATGCCCAATCATTACGGCCATCCTGCTTTGCGCTTACCAACTCTTTCCACATCCACCGGGACCCAATTTTTAAATGCAGTTGGTTCGGCACTTGCATCCCGCAGGAATGAGACTGATGAAATTGTTTATGTTGCCTCAGGTGAAGGTACTACCAGTGAGGGCGAATTTTACGAAGCTGTAAACTGGGCTTCAAGAGAAAAATTGCCAGTAATGTTCTGTATTCAGGACAATGGATTTGCAATATCAGTTCCACGCGAAAAACAATCCATGGGTTCTGATGTCGGGCATTCCTTCTGCTGTTATTCAAATCTTAAAATGATTACTTTCGATGGTACGGATTATTTTGAATCAATTTCCGCAGCACGCAGAGCTATTGACTATATGAGAGCCGGCCGTGGACCAACATTACTTCATGCCAAAGTTGAAAGACTATTGCCTCATTCCAGCAGCGATGATCAACGCAAATACCGTACAGCAGAAGATATTGACTCCGGCAAGAAAAATCGTGATTGCATAATTAAATTAAAAGCATATCTGCTTGATAAATCCATTTGTACAATTGACGAGCTTAATCATATTACTGACGAAGTAAGTAGGGAAGTCGATGACGCTGCCGATTGGGCTTTATCACGTCCTGATGCCAACCCTGAAGAATCCACTAATCATATTTTTGCACCTGCTGAAACAAGAATGCTCAATTATACACATTCAGAGCCACAGGGCAAAAATAGTGCAGTTATGGTAGATGCAATTAACCATGCTCTACGCGAAGAAATGAAATTCAATGATAAAATGATGATTTTTGGTCAGGATGTTGAAGATCCAAAAGGTGGAGTTTTTACTGCAACTAAAGGTCTTTCAAATGATTACGGTACAAAACGCGTATTTAATTCACCTCTTGCAGAAGCATCAATAATCGGAGTGGCATTAGGACTTGCCGTAGGAGGATATAAGCCGGTTGTTGAAATTCAGTTCGGTGATTATATCTGGCCTGCCTTTCAACAGCTTCGTAATGAACTTGCAACAATGCGCTATCGTTCAAATGGCGGGTTCAAGGCTCCAGTTGTTGTTCGTGTTCCTGTTGGCGGATATATTCATGGCGGATTATGCCACTCACAAAACATTGAAGGATTTTTCGCACACATACCAGGTTTATTTATCGCATACCCAAGTACAGCAGCAGATGCCAAGGGATTATTAAAAACTGCATGCCGTATCGAAGATCCTGTAATTTTTTGCGAACACAAGGGTATGTATCGTCTGCCTTTTTCAACTACCATAGAACCGGATGAAAATTATCTTATTCCATTTGGAAAAGGGAAGATTGTCCGCTCCGGTACAGACGCAACAGTTGTTACTTATGGAATGTGTGTCAGAGATTCTTTAAACGCGGCCAAAAAATTAGAAGCCGAACTTGGAGCAAGTATCGAAATTATAGATTTAAGAACCATCTGTCCATGGGATAAAGAATTAGTTTTGGATTCAGTTAAAAAAACAGGTAGAGTCCTTGTTGCTCACGAGGACACTATTACTTCCGGATTTGGTGCCGAAATAGCGGCTACTATTGCACATCAGGCTTTCAGCTTTTTAGATGCACCTGTAATGCGCCATGCTGCAAAGGATTCATTCATTCCATTTGCACCTAACTATGAAGCAGACGTATTGCCATCGGAAGCAAAAATATTGAAAGATTTAAAGGGATTATTAAGTTATTAAGTAACTCATAAATAATTTCGTATTGGAATTCCGGGGCAGTCTTGAGCCTCTAGTCGAAGATTAGCAATGACACACTCAGAAAATCTCCCCTACCCCTCTTTTGCGGGTGAGGGGGATTTTTATTTTATATCATTTCCTTGATAAATTAGGAATTATTGTCATTCCCGCGTATGAGACTGTGTGAAAACTACATTTTCTTGAGGCTGTCTCAAAAGCCTCATTTCTGTCATTCCTGCGTATGCAGGAATCCCCTAAAGTGGCACTGGAAGGAGATTCCTGCATTCGCAGGAATGACATTTTTGTTAAATATGTGGCTTTTGAGACAGCCTCAGCCTTCAAGTAGGAAACGATATTATACACTCTTTGATTAATGGCGCAGCAGGGATTTTATTTCTTTGACAATAAATTTTTTGTTAACGAAGTTGATTTCTACATTTAGCTGATTGAGGAAGATTTCCGGAAGAATGACAAGTAAAGCGGCTTTTGGGCAAGCCTCATTAAAAAACACCATCGAAAATATTCACCTTATCAATCAATATTTTATTTTATAAAAGTTATGTAATGTAATCAATCAATATTTCTTTTCTTTTTATTTTGATTTAATAGAAATTCAACTTAAATTACACTTTATTTTAAACTCAACTTATGTAAAATGGTAAATAGCATATTAAACATCGGTTGCCGTGATGAAAACAACTATTCTGAGCGAAGTAAAATCAGGATAGTGAACCTTTCGTCAATTATTGGCATTGTTTGCATGGCATTATATAGTGTTTTTTATCTGTCATTGAAAAATCAGAAATTCAATTTGTTAGCGGGAGTTATTCTTTGTTTAATGTTCCTTTTGCTGCTACCAATCTATCTGAATAAGTTTCATATACATAAAACGGCACTGTTTATTACTAATCTGATTGTCACACTTGCCTCTGCTATTCCACCTCTTTTATTCTTAGGGCCACGATTAGGAGTTCAATATTTTCTTCTGATAATAGCTCTGATTCAATTTCTTTACTACTCACAAAAACAGTTAATTCCCCTGATTATATTTTGCATTCTAAATTTGAGTTTATTTTATATTTGTGAATTTTATTCAGGCTTTGCTTTCCCTCTGATTATTTCAGATATAGGTGCAATTATACCTTTTCAATTAGTGAATATTATCCATTTATCCTCATTGGTTCTTAGTTTTGCAATAATAATTGTTATTGTTTCTACTCTTAGGAAATATGCAATTGATTATCAAGAAATAATAAAAGAAAAAACAGGAGAAATTCAACAAAAAAACTTAAAAATCGACGAACAGAAGCAAGTTTTGCAAGAAACAATAGCTACGAAAGATAAGTTCTTTTCAATAATTGCACATGATCTGCGTGGCCCTATTTCTTCGGTTCGGGATATGCAGGAAATGATTTATCAGGATTATAAGGATATGCCTGATGAAGAAAAACTTGACATTTTAAAGCAATTAGTTCAATCTACAAATTGGGTTTATGAGCTTTTGGAGGAGCTTTTAACCTGGTCAAGATGTCAACGTGGCATTATACCTTTTAATCCACAACAATTTGATTTAAATTTTTTGATCTCTAATATCACGGAAAACTTTAAAATTATTACAGATAAAAAGAATATTACAATAGAAACTGATTTCGATAAGATCTATAGCGCTTATGCTGACATTAATATGATTTCAACCGTTCTAATGAATATTTTAACAAATGCCGTCAAATATACCTTTGAGCGCGGAGTTATAAAGATTTCAATTGAAGAAGGTGATACCTTTGTACTTGTAAGTATTAAAGACAATGGAATTGGAATGACCGAACAGCAGCTCTCAAACATGTTTAAAATAGGAAGAGCTATGTCCACTGTCGGGACAAACAACGAAAAAGGTACTGGACTTGGTTTGATTATCTGCAGGGATTTTGTTGAAAAAAATTCCGGTAAAATGTGGGCTGAAAGCGCAGTTGGCAAGGGTGCAACTTTCCATTTCACATTACCCAAAGAGACTTAGTTTCAATTTGTGAATCTTATTTAAGATTTTATCGTATTAATGCTGTAAATATGTCGTACTTTACTAAGTAATTAAAATGAAAAAATCTTATTTATTTTTCTCTACATTTGCATTAGCTGCCCTTTTATTTAATTCTTGCAGGAATATTTTTGATTATACCGATGGCTCCGGATATATTATCAAAAAAGAAAGAAATATTTCTAAATTTAATTCCTTAACCCTCTCTGGCAGCGGTAATGTATATCTTATACAGGGAGCAGATGAAAAAGTTGTAGTAGAAACAGATGATAATATTATGTCAAATGTTTTTACTGATCTTCACGGAAAAGTATTGGAACTCGGTACTCATGGCTGGAATTCGCCCACCAAACTAAACTTCTATATTACTGTAAAAAATATTAATGCAGTCTCAGTTTCTGGTTCCGGGCAAATATCGAGTTCTGCTATTAAAACCGATTATATGGAACTAAATATCAATGGTTCCGGAAAGATAATTATTGATAATCTTGTAAGTTCAAATTTAATTAATGAAGTATCAGGCTCAGGTGAAATTCAGGTCAATTCAGGCATTACCGACTATACTGAATGTGATATAAGTGGATCCGGAAGGATTGATCTGTTGCGGCTAACAAGCAACAAATGTAAGATATCGATCTCTGGAAGCGGGGACTGTAAAATTAATGTAGTAAATGATTTAAGGGCTTCAATCAGTGGTAGTGGCAATGTTTATTATCACGGAAATCCTCAAGGAATTGATTTACATTCAAGTGGGTCGGGAGCATTTAAAAAGATATAATAATTATTGATGTGAAAAAATCCAGTTCCAGAGAGGATTAGCGGTTTTTTTACATAAAAAGGTAAGTCTTCCAACTCTCTTCGGGCACTCCAATATTTAATCTAAGAAAAAATAAATGATTGGGTGTCTTTGGAATCGACATCAGCTTCAGCCCGACCTCTTCAGGAGTCTTGCTACTTTTTTTATTATTACATTTATGACAGCAAGCAACTAAATTATCCCATGTATAAGAACCACCGCGGGATTTCGGAATCACATGATCAATTGTTAATTCCAAACTTTTAATACCACAATACTGGCACTGGTAGGAGTCTCTTTTGATAATGTTTTTTCGGGATATTTCTATATTTTTATAAGGTACAAAAACAAATTTATTCAGTTTGATAATACTCGGGTAAGGAAAATCCTTAGATATCGTTTTTATGATTTTATTTTTTCTAAAGTCAATCAATTCGGCTTTTCCGAGAACAAGGAGTGTCAGGGCTTTTCTCAGAGTGCAAATACTAATTGGTTCATAACTTTGATTTAATGTAAGAACCTGACTATTGTCAAAACCAGATGGTTCACGGCTTTTAATTTCATTCTTAGCATGGAATTTTATTCTTTTACCGAAAATTTACTCCTGTCCGTATTAAGTTAATAGTTAATTTTGCAATTTAAAAAATAATTGATTATTTACAAATATATATAAGCAAAAGAATGCTCAAATCATTAAGAAACATTGAAAGTCCAGTCGTTTTAGGAATATTGGGAGGTGGGCAGTTAGCTAAAATGCTCTGCCAGGCTGCTTATCGCCTTGGAATTAATGTAGCAGTCATAGAATCGGGGGCTAACTCACCTGCCGGAGACATGACAAAAGCGGATTTCCCCGGTGGATGGAATGACGATGCTGAACTGCACAGGTTTCTTGACGCCTGCGATATTGTGACCTTAGAAAATGAATTTATTGATCCTTCTGTATTAGAAATTGTAGAGTCAAAAAGAAAATTATTTCCGTGTTCTCAGACAATGAGACTGGTTCAGGATAAATTTCATCAGAAAGATACATTTCGAAAGGCAGGGCTTTCAGTGCCAGATTTCGATGCAATCGAGGATTTAAATAAATTAATTCGATTTTCAAGAGAATTTTCGTTTCCATTTGTACTTAAAGCTCGCACACATGGCTATGATGGCTACGGTAATGCAACTATATTTAATGAAGATGAAATAGAAACTTCTTGGAATTTCTTTCAGAAAAATCAGACCAAAAGAGAGATGTTGGCTGAAAGATTCATTAAATTTCAAAAAGAACTTGCAGTGCTTGTTGCAAGGAATGAATCGGGTGAAATCATGGTCTATCCCTGTGTTGAAACAATTCAATACAGACATATTTGTCATGCCGTAATAGCACCCGCAGAAATTAGTAATGAGATAAGTAAAATGGCACAAGATATAGCAGTGGCAGCAGTGGAATCAATAAACGGAGTCGGAATTTTCGGAGTCGAATTATTTTTAACCGAAGATAATAAAATCCTGATCAATGAAATCGCTCCGAGACCACATAATTCAGGACATTATACTATTGAAGCGTGCTATACATCACAGTTTGAGAATTGTATCCGTGCTGTTTGTAATTTACCTCTTGGCTCATCTAAAATGATAAAACCCGGTGCGGCTATGGTTAATTTGCTCGGAACACGCGATGGATCAGGCGTACCAACAAATTTAACTGAATTTTTCAGGCATCGAGAAGTGTGGCTTCATCTCTATAATAAAAAACAATCCCGAAACGGAAGAAAAATGGGACATGTCACTGCTTTGGGTGATTCTCCGAATGAGGCTTTCAATCGAGCCAGAGCAGCAGCAGAATCAGTTATTTGGTAAAATCGTAGATTTCATCTGGCACAATAATTGATACTGATTAAATGTATTTTTTATTGAACTATAGCTGAATTTATGAATAATAGAAAAGATTTGACCATAATTGGTATCGACGGTGGTGGAACTCACACAAGAGGAATTTTATATCGTCATGGAAATATAATAGCCAATGCTAAAGCAGGCACAACGCGTGTAGGAGCAATTGGGGTTGGTGAGTCATGCGAAAGACTTTTAAATGTAATTGATGATCTATGCAAGCAAGCAGAAATTGAATCAGAGGAGTTAGATGCTGTTGTAATTGGATTGGCAGGCGTATGGCTGGAAGAAGAGAAACTTCGTTCGGCGACACTTCTGAAAACCCTTGCCAGGAGCCGAAAAATAATTCTAAATGACTTACTTGTAACAAGTGACGTGGAACTTGCGATTGAGGGTGCTTTTGGCGGTGATAACGGAATCGTAATCATCGTTGGAACAGGCTCTATCGGGCTTGCAAAACTTTCAAAGAATAAATTCGAAAGAGTTGGCGGTTGGGGTATTGAACTTGATGATGAAGGAAGTGGTGCATGGATTGGTCGTGAAGGACTTACCGCAGTAGTACGTCATCTTGACGGAAGAGGCAAACCAACAGCTCTAACGAACATTATTTGCAATATGTTCCCAACAATTGATATTTCAAATCCTCGTACCATTGTTAAGGCTTATTCAGAGCGGGCTTTTGAGTACCACATGCTTACTCCTTCTGTAATGCAATGCGCAGAAGCCGGTGATGAGGTTTGTGTTGATATTATTGTCAGAGCATCCGATCATTTAATGGAACTGCCCTCAACAATTGCCAAGCATTACAAAACGGGAGTACCAGTAGCCCTGATGGGAGGAATAATTGATGCCAAAACAATGCTTGCTAAACTTTTTGAAGCTAAGGTGAAAAAATCAAGAAAGATGAAATTGGTAAAACCGAAGGGTACAGCTTTGGACGGTGCTCTGGCTCTTGGGTTCCGCTTGCTTGAAGAAATGGATTAAAATTAATTTGAGAGTTATCATTAATTTTTATTGTAAATTTCCATAGCTTTTTGAGATTTTGTTAATATTTCTTTTAATGCTTCAGAAAGTGGTAAATCTTTAACATTTTCATAAAGTTTATCTTTCATTTCCCAAACTTCTATTTGTGCTTGAGACACAATATTAGGATTTCTCATGAACACATCACTACCTTTCATTATCCATCACTTCTAAAGGAGTGATGATTTCTAAAAATTTTGCATAATTCTCACTCATATTTAATAAATTAACATTCCTTTTTCTGCTAATATTGGCTAAATGTTTGTAATTCCAGCTCAATAAAATATCTAACCCATTTATTACTGATAAAGCAATGTGCAATGAGTCTGCATAACTTTTTTCCTGCAATACGTTATTTTCAATATAAAGTGCCGCTAAAGCTATAATTTCGTCATTTAAGGTTATATCTACAAATTTTAATTTATACTTTTTGATAGTATCAATTAATAAATTTCTCCTGATTGGATCTTGGGTTTGGTTGATTTCATCTATGATTATTTGCGAAATAAATACATCATATTTGTCCAAATAATTTTCAAAAAATTCAACAGTAATCTCCTTCTTTTCAGGTGTATCATCAGCAAAGAGAAAGTTAATAATTGATGTGTCAAGGTATATTTTAAGCTATTTTGACATTAAGTAACCTATTTTTAAAAATATAGAAACGTATTTACACTAAATTTATTTTATGAAGGAAATAATCCACTAAAAAGTTAATTAATATTCTTGTACAAAAAAAATCAGAAGTTTTATTAAAAAAGTATTTGTTTGTCTCAATTTTTGTTCGTAATTTTGTAGTCCTTTAAAAATGATTAAAGGATAATTGATAATTTTTTTGGAGATGAAATGGCTAAAACCCAAACTTTTGGTGATAAACTAAAAAAGAAAAAAATGGACCCCAGAGTTAACGTAAAAGTTATCAAGTGGTACCATGACCCCGAACGCGGCTCACTGCGCTCCCTTGAACGCATGATCAAGCTCGACGATCTTAGCACAGCCGATAAGGCTGACATTATTAAGTAATTTAAATTTACAGTTTTTATATATTTGAGAGAATAATGAAAAAGGAAATTCATCCCTTATACCATGTGGTCGATGTCCATATGACCGACGGTACCATTTTTAAGACGCGGTCTTGCTATAAAGCAGACAAGATGGTGCTGGAAATCGACTCGAAATCTCATCCGTTCTTTACTGGCAAGCAAGTCCTGGTCGATACCGCCGGACGCGTTGACAGATTTAACAAGCGTTTTGAAAGAACAAAAGTCATTCAAGAAAACAGGAGCAAGAAATGAACCAAATCTTCCCAATGCAGACCAACTCTAACTTTCGCAATAATAAGCAAAGAGTTGTAAAAAAGAAAAACAATCCGATTCGTAAATCACGTATCGTTGATTATTTGGATCCTAAGTTCCTCGGCCGTTTTACGAATGATCAGGGCAAAATTTTGCCTAAGAGAATCACAGGTCTGAATGCATTCCAGCAACGTCGTGTAGCACTTGCAATCAAGTATGCCCGCCATTTGGCACTGATTCCATTTGTTGCACAAGATATTGCATAATTTAATTAGTAATTAAAAATTACGAATTACGAATTTTGAACTTGTTCCTGAGCATTGGCTTGGGAACAAGTTTTTTTTTCTGAATTCCAGTCGAACAGACTTCATCGGCTGTTTAGTTTTACCGGTCGGGAAAGAAGCGAAAAATAATTCTATATTCTCACTTTTTCATAAAATTCTCATACGCCGCTTTACTTATTTCTGCGATTATCTCTTCATCACTCTCCAATTCTTCAAATGAATCGGAAACAAAAACTGCTATCGCCAAATGCTTCCCATTCGGCAGAAAAATAATCCCAATATCATTCGTTGCGGCAGATACTTCGTCGTCATTTGTTCCGGAAGTTCCGGTTTTATGCGCTACTTTAACCGAATCCGGCAATAATCCTTTAATTCTTTTCGGCCCGGTTATAGTTTCAAGCATCAATTGCATAAGAAAAGCATTCGTTTTCTCCGAAAGATACCTCTTAAAATAAAATCCACTTAGTAAATCAGTCATCGCTGATGCTGAAGTATAATTTTTAAACTGAATATTCCAGTTACTTTGCATTTGTTGCTCGGTAGCAACAATACTGACATCTTTAATTCCAAGGCTATGAACATAAGCATTTACCTTTTTAGGGCCGCCAATTAGCTTAAAAAGTATATCACAGCCATTATTATCGCTCTGTGATATAGTATATTTCAAAATTTCAGATAAAGAAAGATCAATATTAGCTTTGGGATATTTCTTTTGCATCGGAGACCATGTCCTTGCATTAAGATCAGATCTTTTTATATGAATTTTCTGCTCCAAACTTAATTTCCCATCATCAACTTCCTTCAAAATTGCAAGAGAAAGATGGAATTTATACACACTTTGCATTGGATAATGCTTTTCTTGATTTATATAAACCGTTTCGCCGGTTTCAAGCACTGAAATAGCCACTCCGACAAGCGCATGTTTTGTTTTAATGATGCTTTCTATGACTTCTTTGAGGCTTTCATTGCTTGCATTGGCAAAAAATGTACTAAAGAATATTAATCCCAGATATTTCATTAAGATTCAACGTAATTTAAATATTATATGCTAATAAAGAGCTTTCTTAAATCTCCCCTACCCCTCTTTTGCAAAGAGGGGAATTTAGTTAAATCTCCCCTACCCCTCTTTTGCAAAGAGGGGAATTTAGTTAAATCCCCCTTTGAAAAAGGGGGTAGGGGGATTTTCTTTTGCCTAATGAAATATTTGGGTTAATAAAATTGAATAAGTCAGGATTTTTTTCATAAATGTTCAGCTTGCTTTAATTAATTATACAAATATATTAAAATTATATTCATTAATATCAGATTTATTTTGTAATTTGCATCTGTGAATTATGGAACATTGAAAATTTAATTAGCTTCAACTTTCTACATGGCTTTGGCAGCGATAAATAGAGAAAGATATAAACAAGAATTTATTTTGAGATATAGAATTAAAACATATTTTAAGGAAAATTTTATGGTGAATGTCAAAATCATACAAGCAACAGACGTACAGATAGCGGCTTTTCCTATCGTAAGATGTTTCATCCAACGATAATGCACTCGTAAGAGGCTGTCTCAAAATCTCATATTTAAAAAAATGTCATTCTTGCGTATGCAGGAATCTCCTTCCAGTGCCGCTTTAGGGGATTCCTGCATTCGCAGGAATGACAGAAATGAGGTTTTAGGGGATTCCTGCATTCGCAGGAATGACAGAAATGAGGCTTTTGAGACAGCCTCGAGGGAATTAAGAATTATTAAGGGAATGAAATGAGAATGATTTCCTCTCTTCCGATATTTTAACTGACGATAAGCGTATTGGAACCTATAAGATGGAACATTCGACCGGAGGGAAAGAAACTGGAACTATCACAAAGCCAATAACTATTATTAAATAATCAATATTTTCCTTTCGAAGCTCCGCTGGCTTCGTAAGAAATGATTTAAAAGTTCTTTGAAAATATAAATTATCTTTAAAAAAGAATCATTGATTCTCTCAAAATAAAATAGTTATTTATGAGAATCATGTTCTCACAAAAAAATACAATCTCATTTCAATTTGAAATGTCGAAACATTCAAAAAGAATATTTCACGAGCATTGCGCTGAGTTTCACGAGCTTTCCACGGAGTTTCACGAGCTTTCCACGGAGTTTCACGAGCTTTCCACGGAGTTTCACGAGCGTTCCACGGAGTTTCACGAGCTTTCTACGGAGTTTCACGAGCTTTCTACGGAGTTTCACGAGCTTTCCACGGAGTTTCACGAGCTTTCTACAGAGTTTCACGAGCTTTCTACGGAGTTTCACGAGTTATTTATATATGATTTTATGCTTTCTTCTTTATATTTTTATATTATTAATTGTTTTTATTAAATTTTATTGGAGTTTATTATGGTTACAAAGAAGTTTTCCAAGTCTTATGACGAAGCTCTTGCACAGGCTTATCTGTTTCAGAGCGAATTAATCGTTGATCAAACTGCTTTTACGGCTGCTTTGCCTTCGTTTGCGCCGCCT
>JAPLFL010000049.1 GCA_026390695.1 Candidatus Kapaibacterium sp.
CCGAAGCGAGCCTTTCGTTTCGGATTTTATTTTTAAAATAAAGCATCAAAACAAAAGAACCATGATCAACTTTCCTTAAGGCTGTCTAAAAAGTTAAATATTTTCCTTCTTGTCATTCCCACGCATGAGCTTGTGTGAAAATTGCAATTTCTTGTCATTCCTGCGTATGCAGGAATCCCCTTCCAGTAGCACTTTTGAGTATTCCTCAACTGTCATCAATGACAGGAACTAAACTTTAAAAACAACCTCAACCCGCAGCTAAACTTTCATAATCACCCTTACATCCTTCCCGACACTTTCATGCCTTCAACATAATCTCAAACTTATTAGTTAAAATTTGGATATTTGGGAAAAATAAATATTCTCCTGAAATCCGCACCCATCCTTACTAATTAAAATACTACACATCTCTACAAAATTAATTGAAATTCGCCTTTATATATAAAAGACTTTTTTGAAATGTTTTTGGACAAAATATTATCAGATTAAAAAATGTGTTCAAATTGGTAACAGCCAAGGCAGTAATACCAAATGCTGCCAAATCGGACAGGTCGCGCGTCATGGTATCACATAAATTTGAGGTAAACATACAAAGTTCCGAGTCAGAAAGATTGTAATTTCTTGGATTATTTGCAGTTGCCATTCTAAAAAACTCCTAATTTAGTTTAGAAATATGTAAATTTATATTAGAAAAAGTACAATTTACATAAGAAATACCTGAATTTACCCTAACAAACATGTTTTCCAGCCCAATCTCTTAGTTTTCCAAATCAAACTCAATCCTTTCCAGATCATCCGCTCTATTTTCCATATCATCCTCAATCCTTTCCAGATCAAACTCAGTGTTTTCCAGGTCATCCGCTCTTCTTTCCAAGTCAAACTCTCCTCTTTCTGAGGCAAACTCAGTGTTTTCCAAGGCAATCTCTCTGTTTTCCAAAGCATGATTTTTGCGTATTTCATTTCAATAAATTCACAAAATAATGAACCATTTCTTAAAATACAAAATTAAGGAAAATTCGGAAAATAAAATAATGAATATTTTTAAAAAGCAAGAGAAAGTTATCAACAATAATGATTACTTTTTATATGATTATGTAAAAATAATCAATAAATAATTCAATAGCGAAATTATATTCCTTTTTTCTGACAAAAAGTTTTCATAATTTTGCTATTTATAATTGAGATATTGATGGAAATAAATTCAAAATAAAATGGGAAAAGACTTAATAATAAATTCTTTTAAGCAGATTACAGGCTTCACCGACATTGAACTGGAGACTGTTTTGAAATATTTTGAAACAAAAAAAATAAAAAAGAAGTCCGTTCTTTTACATGCTGGGAAAGTTGCTAATGAAGTATATTTTATTATTAATGGTTGTATTCGACTTTTTTGTGTGAAAGATGGAGAAGAGCTTTCAACTTACTTCTTTACTGAAAAAATGTTTGCAGGTGCTTATGATAGTTTTATTTCTCGAAAACCAAGCAGGCATTCTATTGAAACATTAGAAGATTGCCAAGTTCTTGTACTTACTTATCAAGCATTGGAAGAACTATACGCTATCTTTCCAAAAATGAATGAATTTGTTCGCAAATCTATAGAAGAGCGCTTTGTAATATTGCACGATTTGTTCACTTCTTACATACTGAATGGTCCTGAAGAGAGATATTTAAATCTTCAAAAAGAACGACCAGACTTACTTAATAGAATTCCTCAACATCAAATCGCATCTTTTTTAGGCATTACACCAGTTTCTTTGAGCCGTATTAGAAATCGTCTTGTCAAAAAGCCCTAATATCAATTTCTTAACTTTTGTTATCGTTTTTTTGTTTTTAGGGTCTTAATTTTGAATTGAATTATTTAATAATAAATTAGGAGAAAAAAAATGAGAAAGAAACTTAAAATTGCGCTTATAGGATTTGGAGCAATTATTTTAATATTAGTTCTTATCGGAGCTTACTTCTTTTATCAATTTAATTCCGAGACTAAAGTTATGCATCCTGCTGAAACAGGTAATATTGTTGATAATATCTATTCCATCAAAGATGCTTTCGTTAATATGTACCTCATTAAGGATGGCAATCAATATATTGCAATTGATGCAGGAAAAGATATAGAAGTAGTTTCAGCAGAACTAAAAAAACTGAATATTGATGAAAATAATGTCGTGGCAGTATTTCTCACTCATACCGATATGGACCATGTGGCTGCGCTTCCTTTATTCCGAAATGCAAAGATATATTTTTCAAGAAATGAAGTATTAATGCTTACCGGACAGAAACAAAAAGTTCCGTTTATGAGCAATAGTATTAGTAGAAAGGATTATACTTTACTTGACAACAATCAAACATTGAATATCGGGAATACAAAGATATTTTGCATATTGACTGAAGGACACACAAGCGGGTCAATGTGTTATCAAGTGAATAGTAAATATCTGTTTACTGGTGATATACTTAGTTTGAATGCTGGTAAGCTCGGCACTTCTGTCAAGTTTTTTGACTTAGACCATGAAATGGCAAACAAATCTATATCAAAAATTACAAAATTGCCTGATGTAGAATATATTTTTTCAGCTCATCATGGATACACTAATGATTATAAAAATGCAGTAAAAGATTGGAAAGAATAGGAATGGTAATTATACAAGCTTTTTTAGAAATTAATCACTGAATTTATTAAACGAATTAATTCTCATTAAATAATTATTAAAATGTCATCTGAAAATCCAAATTCACGATTAGAAGCTTTTTGCGATGGAGTATTTTCAATTGCACTTACACTGCTGATTATAGATATTAAAATTTCTTCAGCAGAAAAAATTGGCTCTACTGCTGAATTCTGGCTTGCAATTAAAAATATAATTCCCTCGATTTTTACTTTTGTATTAAGTTTCATAATCATACTTATCACTTGGGTGAATCATCATAATTATATTAAATTAATTAACAAATCCTCCTCCTCATTTATTTATGCAAACGGTTTTTTGTTACTTACAGTAGTTTTTATTCCATTCCCAACTTCTTTAGTTGGCGAGCATATTTTAACAAACCATGCTTCACCAGCCGTATTTCTTTATAACATAGTCATTGCAATTCAAGGTGTGGCATGGGTTTTAATAAGCACTACATCTCTCCGAAATGAGTTAGCTAAAAATAAAGAATCAATCTTAGAAATCATAATCAATCGGAGAAACGGATACTTATCATTTATTATTTATTCGCTCCTTGCAATATTATCATTATGGTTCCCATTAACCATTGCTATTGTTACCACTCTGACTTTAATTTTTTGGCTAATTTACGGAATAAAAATAAAGCATGAACACTTAGAAAATGAGAAATTATGAAAAATATTTCTTAACTTTGTGTACACTTTTTTGGGGGCAGATCAGTTTCAAAGTGATATACTTTCGGAACAGATAACATTCTTGCCAAGAAAAAAACAGAATGAAGATACAAGCAAAGAAGAAAAAGAATTCTAATTCAGCTATCAAAAGGTTTAAATAATAAATGACAGGTGAACACAAATGAAATACAAGAATTATTCAAGCAATTTGAGTCAGGCTGATTCCTATCACTTTCCTGACGTCAGGAAGGAAATAGAAGCAGGAAAAAGAGCGTTAATGGGAATTGATGACATTGCACTAACCCGTTATACTTGTTATAACGAAAACTCGCAAAAATAGATAAAGAAATGCAACATGAGGCAGATAAGAAAAAGAAATAGATAATTTGGTTTATAAATTGTATGATCTAACTTATGATGAAGTAAAAATTATAGATACAGAATTTACTATGAGCCAAGAAGAATTTGAAATAATTGAGTTGGAGGGATAAGATTATGGGAAATAACCAATCGGCATTTATTTTATTCAAAACCGAAACGAAAAAATATCGGTAGATGTTCGCTTTGAGGAGGAAACCGTTTGGCTGTCACAAGAGCAAATGGCTGTTTTATTTGGCAAGGCACGTACTACCATTACCGAACATATAAGAAATGTATTTGCTGAAGGCGAATTAGAACAAAATCGAACCTTTCGGAAATTCCGACAAGTTCGGCAAGAGGGTAACAGAGCAGTGGATCGTGAGCCTGATTACTACAATCTTGATGTGATTATTTCAGTTGGCTATAGAGTAAAATCTCTTCGTGGCACACAGTTCCGCCCGTGGGCAACCAAACGTCTTAACGAGTATATTCGCAAAAGTTTTACTATGGACGATGAACGGCTTAAAAATTGGGCGGCGGTGGCTATTGGAAGGAATTGTTGCAGCGCATACGCGACATTCGTGCTTCAGAGAAAGTTTTTTACCGTCAGGTGTTAGATATATATGCAACCAGCGTTGATTATGACCCCAAAGCTGAAGTCTCCATTGAGTTTTTTAAAAAAGTCCAAAACAAAATTCATTATGCCGTACACGGACAAACTGCCGCTGAAGTTATTTTTAACCGTGTTGCTGCCGAAAAAGAATTTATCTCTTCCGATATACTTTTCCATAACATTATTTCCTTATCCAACCTGTTGATGACTTAACTAACCCGATGAATTATACAATATATCAAAATATTAATATTTCCTCAATTATTTATCAAAAACTCCTTTGATTCATTTGTGTTCATAATAAATTGCTAGCTTAAATATTTATTCCATTAATTGAAATGAAAACAATATTGAATTTTGAATTTCGTCAATCTCTTTAGTTTTGATTTTTATATAAAATAAAAGATTATCTTTCAAAAGGAACTGAAATGAATAACAAAAAAATCTTGATTTTAGGTGGATATGGCGCAGTTGGTCGGCGTTTAGCTCGTTTAATTTTGAATGAATTAGATGCTAATATCGTTATTGCTGGACGACGGGAAGACAAGGCTGAAGAATTTGCTGTAATGCTTAATAAAGAATTTCCGGGGAAACGGGTTAACTATTGCTTTGCTGATGCAAGTGATTTATCAAGTTTGAATAATGCCTTTGCTGCCGTTCAATTGGTACTTGTTTCAACAACAACTCCTGAATATATTAACATTATCGCTCAGGCTGCTCTTGAATCAGGCTGTGATTATATGGATATTCTTGTAAGTGATTCGGTTGTCGATCAATTAAACGAATTTGCATCAACAATTTCTCAAAGGAAAAGAACTTTTATCACTCAAGCTGGATTCCATCCGGGACTTGCTGCTGTATTCATTAGATATTGTAACAAATATTTTGATGTTTATGAAAAAGCCATTGTTGGGATGGCAATGAATGCCCGTTTTGAAAATGCAGATCAGGCAAAGGAGATCATCCCGATGATTTCGGAATTTAATCCTGAGATTTATCAGTCAGGTTCTTGGAGAAAGGCAACTTATAAGGATATGATTGAGGTTGAAATGAATCAGCCTTTTGGCAAAAGAAAACTTTTCCCAATGTCAATGCCCGAAATTAAACAGACACAAGAGATGTTTAATTTGATCGAAACAGGGGTCTATGTCTCTGGATTTAATTGGTTTGTCGATTACATCATTTTTCCGGTAATATTTCTAACCCAGAAAATTAAAAAGGGCTTTTGTATTGGAATATTGACTAAACTATTTGCCTTTGGCGTAAATACCTTTTCGGGAAAGTATGAAGGTGTGGAGTTTTTGATAGAAGCAGAAGGGATAAAGGAAGGACAGCGATTGAAAATGCGTGTGATTGCAGATTATAATGATGCGTATATGTTTACGGCGATTCCGGTTGTGGCGTGTTTGAAACAATATTTTGACGGGCAGTTTTCACCGGGGTTATCGATGATGGGACATATCGTGGATGAGAAGCGATTAATGTTAAATATGGAAGAAATGGGAATTAATATCAGTTATGAAACGAGGATATAGAAAATGTTGAGATCGCAGATAAACAAAATCTCCTCCTCCCACAAAGAGTTAATGCAAATCCCCGGGGTTGGAAAATCCATTGCGCAGGATTTGATCAATATCGGGATAAATTCTATAAATGATCTCAAAGGGTTGGATCCTCAGGAAATGTATGACAAAAGCAATGAATTAGCCGGAGTCCGGCAAGACAGATGTTTGCTCTACGTTTTTCGTTTAGCGGTATATTATGCCGATACCGAGCCAGCCGAAAGAAAACCGGATAAACTGCTCTGGTGGAACTGGAAATATAATTAAAATATTAATTAATTCAAATCGTCAATAATGCTGGTAAAGTTATGATAGCTGTAATCGGCGAGCAGTTCAAGGATTAGTATTCACAAAAGTATTTTCAAGTTTAATAATAAATTTAAAAACGATAATAAAATGATTTAAAATAAACTAATAATTCGGAAGCCCACATGGAAAACTATCAAAATAAAGGATCAACACAATTTGCCGATGATCAAATTGAGAATTTCAAAAAACTATCAGATTTATTGACTTCGCAAAACCTTGCTTTAAAAAATGAAATTGAAGAACGCAAACTTGCACAAGTTGCTCTCAGTCTTAGTCAGGAGAATTTATCCATCACTCTCAACTCAATCGGTGATGCAGTAATCGCTACCGATGAGCTTGGACGTGTTGTCTATTTTAATCCTGTGGCAGAAAAGCTCTGTGGCTGGGTTATTTCCGAGGCTAAAGGTAAACACCTTAACGAAGTTTTTAATATTATTAATGCAAAAACTCGGGAAGCCGTCACAAATCCCGTGGAGAAGGTGCTCAGCTGCGGACATATCATTGGCTTGGCAAATCACACCGTACTAATTTCTCAAAACGGAAAAGAATATCAGATTGCAGACAGTGCAGCACCTATTATCAATAATGAAGGGCTGATAAACGGCGTTGTAATGGTGTTCTCCGATGTTACCGAAAAGTATGCCAATGAAGAAGCACTCAGAGCCAGCGATGAATCTTATCGAATGCTCTTCGATAGCATTAATGACGCCGTTTTTATTTCCGAAATGACCGAAGATGGGAAAATAAGCAAATTTCTTCGCGTTAATAACGTTGCCTGCGAGCGATTAGGCTATACCGAAGAAGAGCTGCTCAACAAATATTCTTATGAAATCAATTCCGAAAGCGCAAGAGCCACTCTCGCTCCCAAGATGAAAAATATTCTTGAAAGAAAACACGCTCTTGTCGAAACCGAGCACCAAGCTAAAGATGGCCGGATCATCCCCGTTGAGATCTCTACCAAACTCACTCAACACGGAAACAAATATATATTCCATTCTATCGCCCGCGATATCACTGAACGCAGACTTAAAGAAGAGCAACTGCACGATGCAGAGAATCGATACCGTATTCTATTTAATAATATGCTCGAAGGTTACGCATATTGTCAGATGGTATTTGATGATGGCATTGGAGTTGATTGGAAATACATTCTTGTTAATGACGCATTTACTAACCTGACGGGTCTAAAAAATGTTGAAGGGAGGCTAATCTCGGAGCTTATCCCCGGATTACGTGAAGATGATAAAGAATTATTTGATATATATAGTCGAGTGGCAATAACAGGAGTTTCAGAGAAATTTGAAAATTATGTTCCTACCTTGGATATGTGGTTTTTGGTTAAGGTTTATTGTCCACACAAAGGTTACTTCGTTGCGGTATTTGATGTAATAACTGATAGAAAAATAGCAGAAACTGATCTTATAGAAAAAAATAATAATCTCAATGATCTGATCAGCGAAACCTTCAAAATAAATCACGAACTTCAAGTGCATAAGGTAGAATTGGAAGCACAAAATGAAGAATTGCATGCTAAAAATATATTTATTGATACACTAAATTGGGAACTTGAATTAGATAAACATCAATTGGAAAAGCAAATTAAAGAACTTCGTGAAGCAAATAATGATTTAATGCGCTTCAATCGCGCTACCGAAGGACGTGAACTTAAAATGATTGAATTAAAACAAGAAATAAATAATTTATTACAACAAATGGGAAAACCGGAGAAGTATAAAATTGTGGAATAAACAAATTAAGCATAAGTTTCTAAGCTATCTGTTGAGTAATATGATCATCGTAATGAAAAATATGATCATCGAAATGAAATATATGATCATCGTAACGAAAAATATGATCATCGTAACGAAAAATATGATCATCGAAATGAAATATATGATCATCGAAATGAAATATATGATCATCGAAATGAAATATATGATCATCGAAATGAAATATATCATCATCCATGAGTTTGTTTTAAGAAATATCTTATTTGTTTAATATGAAATTGATATTAATTATAAATTTGTTTTAGTTTTTTGTAATATTTTTAAAGGTATTTATTATGGCTTATAATTCAACAGTAAGAAATTACAGATTAACTGATGCTGATCTTTGTATGTTCACATCTAATCTTTGCATCACTATGACAAGAGATCTGACGGATTTGACTCCGTTTGGCATTACTGCTCCTAAAATTGCTGCGTTGAAAGCACTTGGAGATGCGTTTGAGATTTTTTCTACCGATGAGGTTTTGGTTGCTTATATCACTGGTGCTACAGAGGCAAAGAATGCGAAAAAAGAGTTAGTTAAAGAAACTATTCGCAATATGGCTTTGCGCTGCTCAATCAAGTGGGGCACAGGTTCATGGCAGGAGAAAACTCTTGGAATCACGGGTATGACAGGTTTTTCAGACGAAACCCTTTTGGTTGCGGCGCGTAGAGTTCATAATCAGATGACTGCGTTTTTATCTGATTTGACTGCTGGTGGATTAACGAGCGGTATGCTCGATGATTTTGAGGATTTGAACGAAGAGCTTGAGCTTGCTATGAATGCTCAAATGACTGCTGTAAATAATCGGGATAAGAAGACGGTTGAGCGTATCGGGGCTGGCAATGAGATCTATTCTTTTGTTTCTATGTATTGCGATATTGGAAAAAGAGTGTTTGTTCAAAGCGATCCGGCTAAGTATAATGATTATTTGATTTATGATTCGGTTACATCAGGTTTGGCCAAGCCAACGGGTGTAACGGCAAACTGGACTTTGGGTGATACTGTTGTTCATTTGAATTGGGATACGGTTGTTGGAGCAACGGGTTATGTAGTATTTTCTTGTGCTGTGGATTTTGGTTTGCCGTCTGGTGCATATTCATCGTTGGCTGAATACTCGGCTTCTCCGCAAGGCGTAACTTTTGTTGCGGATAAGCGAAATTATTATAAGATTAAGGCAAAAAACAGCACGCAAACGAGTGATTATTCGGATGAAGCGTGGACGGAAGTGGTGATTAGTGTATAATTTTAGGAAATCCACCCTGCCCCCCTTTTGCAATGGGGGGAATGAAATAAGAATCCCCTCTTTGAAAAAGAGGGGTAGGGGAGATTTTCTTTCTCTGTGCCTGGCTGGTGCTTGGAAGAGATTAGGGAAGTGGTGATTAGTGTATAATTTTAGGAAATCCCCCCTGCCCCCCTTTTGCAA
>JAPLFL010000010.1 GCA_026390695.1 Candidatus Kapaibacterium sp.
TAGGATGTATATTCATAAAAACCTCAAATTATATATATTACGTATTTACGTAATTGCGAAATTAAGTAAAAAAAAACTATTGTGCAAGTACAATAGCTTTTTTTCTATGATTATATTACGTATTTATTGGAAAAGTTATGGTTTAAAACAAATAAATTACAAAGTTGATCTGATTTATACTACGAATTAAGAAATTTTGAGAACAAATTACCCTAAATTAATTATGAAATGGGTATGAATTTAATGAATTTGAGCTGCAAATTAGAAATAATTATCATTTTTAACTAAGAAAAGAGGAAAAACAATGAAAAATGAAGTTGAAAAAACAAAAAACAGCGTAATTCCAACACTGACACCCAAGGAATTTGCTTTTATAAGAGAAATAGCTGGTATCTCGCAGAGAGATTTTGCAAAAATTACCGGTTTGCACTGGAATACTATCTGCCGATGGGAGAAAAATAGGCGAATAAAGTTCATGCCGGCAAAATTTGTCGAGTTTTTGATGCAGTCGATGAGTGCAGATATGTGGCAGCACTGCCTTGAGCGTCTGAAAAATGAAAATTTACCGGAACCCGACAATGAATTTCAGGAACTTAACAATATTTATCTTCCGAAATTTGGTTTGACCCTCGATAATCGTCAGGAATATGAACGGTTTATTAAATATGTTAGGAAATATCGGAAGGCAAGAGCGTATAGAGCAAGGAAGTATTATTGCTAAAATCAGAAACAAGTATTATTTTTACCTTCCTTGTTATTTGAGGGAGGTAGAATTAATCCAAGATTCAATTTTTTTCAAATTTCGATTGAATTAACGCCAAGATTAGTTAAATGCTTGTTTTCATCACAATCAAATGTATGTATCTTTGTCTTATCATTCGTTTTTATAATTAATGACTCTAATGAGCCACCCTTAATTGCAAATGGGATAAAAATTTCATCTGCAATTTGAAAAATAAATTCATTCCGTTTTATTGAAGTTTCTTTACTAACTCTTTTGATATTTTCATTAAAAGGACTGATAATAAGAAGTCTATTATTTTTCATACTTACTGAAATAGCCACCGGATATTTTTGTTTCAATCCGCGACCGAGAACCAATATCATGGGTTGGCTACCTTTGAGTAAAAAGTAGAAGACATCTTGCTCAATTTTAGAATGGAAGCCTGACATGATACAATTTCCGGCTTCTCTTTGCCTTAAAGCCCAATCATAGGTCTTGAGAATGAGATTAGCCGGACACTTCTGAGAACATAAGAAACCTATTTTGGAACTTTTCAAAATTTCAAGATTGCCGGTATTATTAAAATTTATCAACTTGCCAACCCTTGATATTTATCAATTCCTGAGCCGCCATTTGATTTATCTCAAGTAAATATTCAAATAATCTTTGTGCTTCCATTATTTAACCTTTTGAAAAAGCATTTAATAATTCTAATTTTAATTCTTCAGAAAAATCATCATCATATAAAAATGAAGAAATTAATTTACCCAAGAGCTTTTTATCTATATGTCCTGCTGCAACATGATAACTGATAGCCTCCATTTCTTGCATAAATCTACCAGCTATTATCATATAGCCATTTTTCAGCAAGAACATGGTGCTTATCGTTAGAGCTATTCTTTTATTCCCATCTTGGAAAATATGGTTTTTATTTAAACTCCAGAAAAGGTGTGTTAGCTTATCTTCAAATTCTGGATAATAATCATCATTCCGAATATGCTCTATTGCACTTTCTAAATATTGTGAATTAAGGATTCCATAAGTGCCACCACCGCTAAATTCAATAGTTTTTTTATGTATCTCTATCAACTCTTCAATATTATCAAAATACTTTATCATTAGCTTTCTTTCAACCTTCTCAAAACGTCTTTTGCTTCTTCTAATTGCTCTTCAAAAGCTTTGCTCTGTTCGCCGAGAAATCTTTCAAAATCTTCAACAGGTATTGACCTGATATACTCTTCCAATCTTTCATGGAATGCTTGCCGGAAATGATAATCCCTTGATGCCATTTTAATCCTTGCATCTTCGAGTAATGGGTCTTGAAAGGGATGTTCTGAAAATGATTTAAACAATGAATCAACCTCGTAAGATTCTAATTTTCTTCCCAATGCACTACTTCTTTTTTCCAATTCATACGCTATGCCGGATTCATAAGATGCAACTAAATTCAGAACTTCGGTATAAAATGTATCTCTTGGATTAATTTTATCCTCAAGTTTTAATATTTGTTTATACTCTTTTGCTTTTTCTTTAAAAATGCAACTGTAAATTTTATCAGTATAAAGAGCATATTTATAATTTCCCATATTTACATATAAATTCAAGGCTTCGGTAAATTTCTTCCTATAATTAGCTTCCCGGATTACCGTTGGTATGTAATATTCATCTCTCTGATTGATATATTTTGTGCCACCACCAGTTTTCTCATTAATGACTTGAATTACAATATCTAATATTCGGCTCCTTAAAATCCTTGCATTTTCGCTTTCTCTCAATAACATTGCTAAATTTAAAACAGATCTAAAACTAAATAATCCTAAAACTGGTGCTTTGTTCACGACATTAATGTCGTGAACAAAATGCAACTTAAATTCTTTCAGCCGTTTACCCTTCATTAAAATATATCCGTTGTGTTTAAGTTCATCTGCATAATTTTCTAAGTATCGGTCAATTGTTCTTTCATCAATTCCAAAGAAATCTGCCACCATGGCTTTTGTATAACGATATTCATTATCAAAATAAATGCCTGAAAATCCAACGTATTCATAAATCCTTTCAAGTGCGAACGGATTATTTAAAATATTTTGTCTGTCTATATTTGAGTTTGTTAAGTCTTTGTTCATGTTCACATCAATAAATTAGAGAAAATATATTAATTTAGATTAAATTCGGCTAATCGTGATAAAGCTACTTTTATATGTGTGGGTTTCATTAACTCTTTTTTCCGTTTAGTCCAATTACAGATTTCTTCCTGAATTCCTTCCGGAGTATTTTTTCCGGTTTTTTCAATAATAAAATCAATGGTTGCCAATAGTTCCAATCCGTAAGCAGATTCAAATCCATCTATGAAACATAATACTTTTTCTACTCTATTTTTTTTATCTATTGAAATTCTATTTTGATAATAATCGATTACTTCTTCAAATTTCTTTTGGTTAATAGTTATATCAGTAGCAGGAGAGTTATTCCTTTCATCAAATTCAATATAGGTTCCGTTAATGTGTTTTAATAAATGATTCAATCTGTTTGAATAAGGCCCATAAATTCCCTTTTCAAAGTCGAGATTTAAATTCTCTCCAAATTTTTGCATAAAATAAGCAATTTTTTGTGCTACTAATAAATTAATTTGATCGCCTAATATTTGATAATTCCATAATATATATATAAATATTGCTCTTGCATCTGTAAGCCCTACTTCTTTTACTATTTTATCAGGCTTATCAAAAGTAGCAATTGGTTCAAAAACAACAATTTCAATTTCTTCAGATAAAGATTGTAAATATTTTTGGATCATGATTTTTACTTTTATCCAGTCTAAACGCCCGTTGCCAGCTCCAAGTGGTGGAATTGATATTGATTTAATTCCTTTTTCTTTGATAATTCTTATTAAATCATTTAATCCGGACTCAATATATTCATACTTTGATGGAAAGCGCCAATGCTTTTTAGTAGGAAAATTAATTATATATTTTGGATAAAGTTCTCCTGTTTCAGTTAAAAAGAGCTTTCCAATATCAATAGTTCCTTCTTTACAAGCTATTTCATATTGCTTAAAATTTAATGGGAATGCTTCTTTAAATGCTAAAGCTATTCCTTTACCCATTACTCCTTGAGTATTGACTGTATTTACAATTGCTTCAGTCTCGCATCTTATTATATTTCCTGTAGTATATTTTATCATTAATAGTACCAGTCTGATTTTATATTACAATTCATATTGACGTTTTTTTTGTGAAATAATTGTATGACTTTTTTCTGAATATTTTATTTTCAAATTCCTCATTATCTAATCCTTTCATCCTTAAATCCTACAAATCCTAATTCAGACATTCCTAATATTGTCAGAATTAGGATTTTTAGGATTATTGGATTTCAGGATTTTATAGTCTTTATTGATTGGATGATTGATATTATATACCCTCTTATAATCTAAGCTCTTAGAGCCGAAATTTATAA
>JAPLFL010000104.1 GCA_026390695.1 Candidatus Kapaibacterium sp.
GAAGAATGGAAGAAGTTGGAGCTGAAGAACATCCACACTGCCCCCATTTTTCAAAGGGGGGATGAAGAATGGATGAAGTTGGAGCTGAAGAACATCCACACTGCCCCCATTTTTCAAAGGGGGGATGAAGAATGGATGAAGTTGGAGCTGAAGAACATCCACACTGCCCCCATTTTTCAAAGGGGGGATAAAGAAAGGAAGAAGTTGGAGCTGTCATTCCTGCGTATGCAGGAATCCCCAAAGGGTATGAAAAGGGAATTCCCGCCTGCGCTGGAATGACAGAAGGATATTTTTCTTAAAGTCAGAGCTTCGATTTGGCTTTAGTACCCTTCAAAAAGAATTTCTGAATGGAGGGGAAAATAAATTTGTTATTTTATCGTTGATAAATTAAATTATTAGAATTATCGGGGTTTTATATGGATACTTTACTGCTTGAAAAAATTGATTCTCTGCCCGAATCTTTGATATCGGAAGTTGATATTTTTGTTGATTATCTTTTATTCAAAACATCAATAAAAAATGAAGAGCCTCAGAGAACACCCGGATTCCTAAAAGGAAAAGTATGGATGGCAGATGATTTTGATGAACCTTTAGAAGAGTTTAAGGAATATATGTAATGGATTTTCTTCTTGATACTCATACTGTAATCTGGTTTAGCGAAAACAATTCTATTTTATCCGAAAGAGCAAGAGAAATCATCTCAAATCCTCGGAATAACTGCTATATGAGTGTTGTGTCTTACTGGGAAATGGCTATTAAAATTAAAATAAAAAAGTTAAACCTTGGGATAAATTTGTTTGATTTGGAAAAAGAATTGATTCAAAGAGGATTTGTAATTCTCCCAATTAAAATAGAACATGTGATTAAAACAATCGATTTGGAATTGCATCATAGTGATCCATTTGACAGACTCTTGATTTCACAGGCTATAATTGAGAAAAAACAAATTATTTCAAGAGATAATATTTTTGATAAATATGGGCAAATCCGAATTTGGTGATTTTTCATTATTCATCATGTATTTTTTTTATAATAATTAATTTTTCAATCTGGCTTTGGGACTGAGCGGAGGGAATTTGTGAGTGGAGGGGAAATCTCCCCTACCCCTCTTTTTCAAAGAGGGGATGAAGAATGGAAGAAGTTGGAGCTGAAGAAAATCTCCCCTACCCCTCTTTTTCAAAGAGGGGATGAAGAAATCCTAAAGTTAGAGTTTCGATTTGGCTTTGGGACTGAGCGGAGGGAATTTGTGAGTGGAGGGGAAATCTCCCCTGCCCACCTTTTTCAAAGGGGGGATGAAGAAATCCTAAAGTCAGCTTTTTAATCTGGCTTTGGGACTGAGCGGAGGGAATTTGTAAATAGTGTGGCGAAGATTCTGACGGGAGAAAGGTTGATGAATCAAGCCAGTCATTAAGAAATTCTAAGTGGAATTAATGTACTATGAGAGCGTCAGTTGAAATAACTATGGGAAACTGATTTTGCAGCTAATTTTTTTTCTTTGATATTATTATTATTTGTTATTAAACTCAGTTAAATTCTGTTATTTTTGTTAATTGTGTAAATTGAAAATGGAGGATTAAATGAAAGTATCGATCGAAAAAAAAGGAACTTTGTTCGTACACCCGGTTTTTATAGTTGGTTCATATAATGAGAATAAAGTACCTAATATCTGTGCTGTATCCTGGGGAGGAATGTGCTGCAGCGAACCTCCGAGTGTAGGCATTTCTTTGCGTCCAGTCAGACATTCATATAAAAACATAATCAATAGTGGAGCATTCACGATCAATATTCCATCGGTTGATCAAATTGATGCAGCGGATTATAGCGGAGTATATTCGGGTAGGAATGAGAATAAATTTGAAACACTTGGATTAACGGCTGTGGATGCAGGTGTTGTAAATGCACCTTACGTAGCGGAATTTCCAATGGCTTTGCTTTGTAAATTATATAAAACGATCGAACTTGGGGTGCACGTTCAATTAATCGGAGAAATTATAGATGTAATTGCAGAAGAAAATGTGCTAAACAGTAACGGATTACCTGATATAAATCAAGTTAAACCGTTTATCTATGATTCGGCAACCAGAGCATATTTTGCAACAGGAGATTACTTGGGTGAAGCATATCGAAATGTTAAAAAGGTATAACTTTTAACCGTTTAATGTGTTATTACAGAATTGAAATAATTTATAAAAGAAGAGAATGCTAAATAGAAGAAAATGGAGTTTGAGGAAATCGAATCTAATATTTGATTTAAGGACTATATCCCCTTCTAAAGCAGCGTTTGAGAATTTATTATATAAAATATCTTTGAATAAATCAATTATTAAACAATTCATTTCTATTCCGATTATATTATTTTTATCAATTATTTATTTTAATAACTCCGCTTCAGTTCTTCTTTCCAACAATTTTGAGCAAATAGAAAATTCGGAAATTAAATATTCGGCATATATTAGAGATGCAGTAATACTGATGAAACATAATTCCGTAGTTTTTTCATTCCCAAATAATTATATGGGAAATAATATGGAACTGCGCTTTAATGGCTGTAATCCGATGTGTGAGATTATTAAGGAAACGAAGCGGGATTTAACCATTTCAGCAGTAATTTATAAAGATATTTATAAGGGAATAGATGCAAGATTTTACTTTAATCAGCAAACAAATTGTTTAAAATATGATTTGATAATAAATCCCGGATCTGAGCCATCAGATATAGAATTGGAGTGGATCGGCGCTAATCATCTTTTGTTATCAGAAAATGGGAAATCAATCGATATCCAAGGTGATTTGATGAGATTTCGAGAGCAGGATTTATATGTCTATCAAAATTCAGATAAATCGAACGAGAGTATAAGTATTGCCGCAAGTTTCAAATTATCTTCAAATAAAGTAAAATTTAATATCGGACACTTCAACAGATCACAGAAGCTGATCATCGACCCAAATGTTTTCTGGTCCACATATTATGGAGGCAATGACGGTGATCATGGAATTACAGTAACATCAGATCATAAAAACGATATTATTTGCACCGGAAACACCTTGAGTTATGACTATCCGGTAAGTGCCGGAGCATACAGCACCAAACGAGGTAATAGCGGCTTTGATGGCTTTTTATCAAAATTTGACGCTTCAGGAGTACCAATTTGGTCAACCTATTTCGGTGGAACCGGAACTGATTATGGAATCAGAATAATTAATGATCGCACAAATAATCTTTATTTAACGGGATTATCATGGAGCAATGATTTTCCTACAACTCCTAACGCTTTCCAAATTAGCTATGGAGGCGGACAAAATGATGCTTTTGTATCTAAATTTGATCGACTGGGACAATTAATCTGGTCAAGCTATCTTGGTGGTGACAAAGGTGAACATGGCTTGGGAATTGCCATAGATTCAACCTCAAACCTTGCAGTAACCGGATGGACGATCAGCGAAAACTTTCCTGTATCGGTAAATTCATTTCAAAATACTCTTCATAATAAAGATGATGCTTTTCTTGTTCTGATGGATACTAACGGAGTTTATCAGTGGGGTACTTATTTCGGCGGTGACAGTACCGAATGGGGATTGTCAGTTGCATTTGACAGATCGGATAATGTTCTGCTTGGTGGATGGACAACCAGCCCGAATTTCCCCACAAAACGGGATACACTGGAAAAATCTAAAGCTGCCGAAAAAGATGGCTATATTGCTAAATTTGATATAACAGGGAACCTGATTTATTCAAAACTTATAGGTGGATCTGATCTGGACGATGTTACAAGCATTGCCACGGATAATCTTAACCGGATATATACTGTCGGCTCAACCGGAAGCAAAAATTTCCCTATAGCTGGAAATACTTTCCAAAAGAAATTAGCAGGACGGCTGGATGGTTTTTTAGCTGTTTTGGATTCTGACTTCTTTTTCGTTTTCTCAACATATTACGGTGGCAGCTTAGATGATGTTTTCAAAGATGTTGCCCTTGACAATAAAAAAAATATCTTAGTAGTTGGCCATACATATAGTACCGATTTCCCAACAACAGAAGCCTCGCTTCAAGAACATTTTAATGGAGGTGTCGATGCTGTGGTTGTAAAATTCAACCCCGATGCCAAATCAGTTTTCTGGTCAAGTTATCTTGGTGGCAGCGCCGGAGACTGGAGTGGAGGTATTGCAGCAGATGATAGCATTGGAGTTATTGTAGTTGGTGAAACGCAGGGTGCCGACTTCCCTGTCAGCACAATTGCTGCACAGAAGAATTTTGGCGGAATTGTAGATGTTTTCTTGGCAAAGTTCTGTGCAACCTGCCCTAATCCAAAAATATTGAAGTCCGGTACAACTTCCTTCTGTTCGGGTGATAGTGTAATTTTGAGCCTTAGTCAGGATTATATTCATTATTATTGGTCTGACGGTGAGACGAGTAAATCTATAACAGTAAAATCGAGTGGTACTTTCACGGCAATGGTAGTTGATTCGGTAGGATGTTCAAATACCGCTAAACCTGTGTCAGTAATTGTTTTCCCTAATCCAAAACCTGAGATTATTGGTAATGACAGCTTTTGTGATGGAGATTCGGTCGTCCTTAAACTCAGATTAAAGTATTCGAGTTATTTATGGTCAAACATGGCTATGACTGATTCAATTGTTGTTAAAAATGAGGGCAATTATTTAGTAGGTGTAAGGGATTCAAATGGATGCACCGGCTTTACTCAGTTTTTTGTTAAAGCACTTAGACGGCCTAAACCTGTAATTAATGGCAGAAAGAGCGTTTGTCCTTTTACAAAAACATCGAAATATGCAACTGAAGTAAATGATTATGCTGATTACCAGTGGCATGTGAACGGATCTGCTACTATTTCAAATTATACGGACGCAAGTACAGCCTACTTTGATTTTGGTAAAAGCGGATCTGCTACTATTTATGTTACGGAAATAGATAGAACGACAAAATGCTCTGCTTCTTCTAATACGATAGTGGTCAATATTTCAAACTCTCTCACTCCTAATATTTCTACTAATAAACCTGATCTGAAGTTCTGTCCGGATGATTCTATTACTTTATTTACCGATGAAGATTATTCAAAATATCAGTGGTCAAGCGGAGAAACGAGTAAATCAATAACTGTTAAGCAAGCAGGAATGTATATAGTATCTGTAAAAGACGATCAAGGATGTTCCGGCTCTGATACTATTAATGTTTCTAATTATTCTCTGCCTGTTTCTTCAATTTCTGGTGAGAATTTAACTTGTTTCGGAAATGTAGGTTTATATAAATCTGATAATAACAAAGGACTTTCTTATCTATGGACTGTTTCAGGAGGGAAATTATTAAATAAATCCGATAGTAATGCAGTTTTCATACTATGGAATTCTCTTCCCGCAGGAACCCTTACATTAATAGCTACTGATAAGCTAACCGGCTGTACTTCTTTACCCATAAAATATTTAGTTAATATTTCAGCAGTTCCGATTGTGAAATTAAAAGCATTAAGCAAAACCGATTTTTGTGATGGTGATAGTGTTTATATAGAATCCAAATCTCCATATATGTCTTATTTGTGGTCAACAAAAGAGACAAATCAACGAATTAGTGTAAAAAATTCAGGATTATATTGGGTAAATATCATCGATTCAAATAATTGTATAGGAACTTCCGATACAATACAAATCAAAGTTCATCCAATACCACCAAAACCTAATATTTCAATTTCAGGTGATACGCTAATAAGTGATTCTGCTTATTATTATCAATGGATTAAAGACGGAATTAATATTAATGGTGAAAATAGAAGAAGATTAATTTCCCAAGGTGTTGGTAAATACCGAGTAAGAATAAATAATGAGTTTTCTTGTGAGAATATTTCAGACATTTACGAAATAATAAAACTTAAAGCAAGTGCAACTATATCTTTACCTGATACAATATTAACTGAAACTGATAAAATAATTACATTACCTCTCGCAATAATAAAGCAAAAAAATCTTACAAAAGCTCTTGCAAAGGATTTTGATGCGTTTTTCACTTATAATAATTCTATTTTACTCCCACTGGAGCCTTTCACGAACATTTCTACTTCCAAATATATATCCAAGATAAAAATTAGATCAACCGCAACTGATACTATCGGAAAATTTGCTGAATTTAGTTTTCAAACTGCTTGGGGAAATACTGAATGTTCTGAACTCAAATTAGATTCATTAAGTTTTTTAAATCCCGACATTGAAATAAGTATTATTAATAATAGTGTTATATGTATAACTAACTTATGTAAAGCCGGTGGTATTACACGCCTTTTTTATTCCAGTCCGGTAAATCTATATTTTCAGGTTAGCCCTAACCCAGCTGAAGAATCACTTAAAATCAATTTTTCTTCAATTGTTAATGGGGAAGGAAATATTTTTTTAAGGGATATGATAGGGAATAAATTAATAACAATCTTCACTGGACAACTTGAGCAGGGTATTTATGAAATCAATCATGATTTATGGAATATTCCAAACGGGCAATTCCTTCTAATTTATCAAACTCCAGATACACAGATAGTTAGACTAATTCAAATTATTAAATAATCAAGGAATTAAAAATTTATGTGAAAATAATTTTGTTCCTGATTTGACATTACAAATATAAATCCCGCTTTGAAATTCATGCAACGGAAGATTCTTAACATCGTTACAAGTCAATATCTTTATGCCGATTATATTATATATTTCACATTTAATATTTAATAAATCCGTGCAAATATTAAGTATTTCATTTTGTTGATCGTATTTAACCGAGCATTCTTCATGTTGGTCTATTTCAGTGTTATCAATAACATCATCAATATTGAAATCAGCTAATTTTGCTTTATAAATTCCTTTTATTATTCCGGCATAAATATCTGTTCCATTTATTTTTAAAGCTCTCACAACAGGAACTATTTTATCAGGAAGCCCTTGATTGATTGTTTTCCAAGAAGAGCCATAATTTCGTGTGAGAAAAATTTCATTGTAAGTGCCAGCAAATATATTATTTTTATAAGGTGCAACAGAATAAACATAACCCTTACTTAGATTACCATTAATCGGAGCCCAATAATTAGCTTTTGTATCCATTTTAAAAATTCCATTACCAGTGCCAGCATATAAATTATCAGCATCAATCTCTAAACTACGTATATAAAAATTTTCAAGCCCAATATTCAAGGGTTGCCAAATAGTATCTTTTTTATCTAAAAAATAAATTCCATTTCCCCAAGTTCCGGTGAAAATTCCATGCTCATTTTGTACAAGCGAATAAATATATTTATTATCCAATCCATTGCTTAGGTTAGACCAGTTTGCTCCTTTATCAGAAGAAAAAAATACCCCGTCTCCATAAGTTGCTGCATATAAATCATTGCCACTGACAAGGATTGAATTTATTAATAAATTGGTTAATCCTTTATTAACTGTTGTCCATGTTTTTCCGTTATCATACGATCTAAGGATACCTCCGTTATCTAATCCAATGTATAATTCATTATTCCTCTTAGCTATTGCATTAACTTTTAAATTTTGATTTTTATCGCTAATTGATTTCCAACTTGATCCTTTATTTGATGAATAAAACAAACCTGCACCGTTTGTTCCGGCATAAATGTTATTTTTTTCTGTTAATATTGATAAAATAAGCATATTGTTCAGACGATAATCGAAAATATCCCAATCAGTACCATTATTGGTTGAAATGTACATTCCATCTGAAGTTCCTGAAAAAATATAATCGTCTGAATAAAATAAAGAATTAAAATTATAATGATAATTACCATCTACAATTGTATCCCATGTTTTTCCATTATCGGCAGAACTAAATATCCCGTTATCAGAGCTTGCATAAATTTTATTTTTAATTTGAATAAGTGTGAAAATATTGGTAGTATCGGTATCCGCGAAAATTCTTGACCAATTCGATCCATCATCAATCGATTTATAAATTCCTTTTGAGCTTCCGGCTAATAATTGATTTCCATCAGATATTATAGAATACACGGGAAGTTCATTCAAAACACTTTTGCAAGTATCCCACTTTTTATTTGAATCCGTAAAATACCAGACTCCCCTATTGGTACCAACCAGGAGGTCTTTATTTTTAACATATATCGAAAAGAAATTAAGCTGAGTGTGCTCAACACCTAAAATTGTCCATTCAGAGCCATTATTGGTAGAAATATAAACCCCATTTTCATTAGCACCGGCATAAATATTATTCCCATCTTTCTGAAGTGAAAATATTTTACCATAAACAATACCATTATTTATCCTCAACCAGCTTGAGCCATTATCTTTTGATATATAAACTCCATTATCCGTTCCAGCATATATATTTGCACCTTGTACAAGTAAAGAGTAAACGGATTTCCCATCTATATCAGAGGATGGTTTATTCCAGAAGTTTCCATAATCGGTTGAGTTCCATACTCCATAATATTCCGTTCCACAGAAAATCGTGTTATCTTTAACCACCACACATTTAATATTTTTACCTTGAAGACCGCTGCTGCACAACTCCCACTGGGATACAACAATCTTAGGGTTAAATAACTCAAAAGAAATACACAAAAATAAAATGAGCAGTCTATTAATATTAAATACATTCCTAATGTAAGAATCAAAGCCATATTCGGTAGGTCTTATTATAAATTGAAAGAAAATAAAAATACTTCGATTTAATATTTTCTTGATATTCCAGTTTCCCATTTTTAATTAATCCGAATAAATGCTCAAATTCAAAGTTCTATTAATAAATTTCATATAAAAACGGATAGAAATTCAAAATATTTTATGAAAAAGTGAATTATTTTTTTGTTTAATTCGAAAAATATCCTTAATTTTGTATTCTGTATTGATTAGCAGTACGGAAACATTCGGGCCCTTAGCTCAACTGGTTAGAGCGTCGGACTCATAATCCGCAGGCTGGGGGTTCAAGTCCCTCAGGGCCCACAAAAAAAGCCAAACTTCAAATTTGGCTTTTTTAATTAGAAATTTAATGAATCTATTTATCTTCAAATTTCTTCCATGCAATCTCCCCTATTTTATTAATCATCTCATCTTTGTGACGACCAAATTCATAAGGATAGCCCCAATAAACAAGTTTATCATCGACATAAGCAATAAAATAAAACGAAGTGTGTGCTCCATTGGACATTGGATAAACATCAACAACAACTTTTTTGTTTGGGATTTCACTGATTTCGATAGTTTCCTTTGGATCCATTCTATCACCTAAGGTTTGACGACTTTCTGTGAGTGGCATGTGTTTCTTCAGCGGAGTCAGATCTGTTAATAAAAGTGCTGACTTGCAGCTTGGGAGTAAAAGAACCAAGCAAAGAGAAAATAATACAAGAGTTAATTTTTTCATAAAAATACCTAATCTTTATTGTTTGTAAAATCTTTAATTTCTTGAGCAAGATCAACAATGAAGTCGTCCTCATTTTTTGAAATATCGTATAGAAAATCTGAAGTATAATATGATCCATCAACAAAAATCATATAAAATAGATTTTTACTGAAAGTTGTAGTTGTGGTAGTTCTAGCGACTCCACCAAACCGTGAAGTTGAAGAAGATTTTTTTGATGCAGTAGTTAACAGATAAGCATAAACGTCAATTTTTTTTGAGTTACGTTTAAGTTCAAAGTCATATAACGCCTTTTGCGGAAGTATTTCCTCAACTTCGGAATATTTCATTCCTTTCTTGAGTGGCGCCAAATCATTAAACCTCATTTGTGCTGGCCCGCAAGACATCATCAAAGCAGCTAAAGCAGTGATAATCGAGTAGAGCAGTGATCGTTTCATAAAGTCTCCTTATATATGTAAAACAAATAATTGGCTAAACAAAGATCAGAAATTAAAATTAATAAAAATTTCGTTAAATACCAAATTAATTTAATAATTCTCAATAAATTTGTGGATAATTCAATAAAAAATATTTGAAATCTGTGCTTATAACGAATTAGAGTATGTGAAACCCTCAAATCCGCCCCGCTGAGGCTTAGATTAACTCTTCGCTTTTTCAGAAGACTCAGCATGGACCTAATTAAAACCTAAAAATATCAACTAAAGTTGCACTAAATGCTACTTAGGGCGCTTTCACGGCATTTTTTTTTAATGCTTTCAGCTCTTGTTTAATATCTTCTAATTCTTTGGTTTTGGCTGCACAAAGTTCTTTTAAGAGATTAAGCTCCTGCACTGCATTTCGGCGTTCTTCAATTTCTTTCTGCAATTTCTTATTGATCTCTGCCAATACAATTTTATCCTCAAGATTGCTTGCCAGGGCTTCGCTATAAGATTTGTAAAACTCTAATTCATCTTTTTCACGATATTCTGATTTCTGTAATTTCCCAGATTTAAAATCTTCTAAAACTTCGGCAATGATGCCGATGAATTCATCAGGATCGGTCGATTTGGAAATGAATTGATCCACACCGAGACTATGAGCAAGTTCACGGGATTTTATTTCAGAAAATATTGCAGAATAGAAAACAAAAGGAATAAGCCTTAGCAATGGGTCTTTTTGGCATTCACGGCAAAGAGTGAATCCATCCATTTTCGGCATTTGAATGTCAGAAATAATAAGAATAGGACGGTTTAAACGTGCAAGAACCATTGCATCGAATCCATTACTTGCATAGAGAGTTTCAAAGCCGTGGGCCCTGAATATAATCTCAAAACTTGAAACTAATGTATCGTTATCATCAACGATTAATATTTTTTCCATAATAGCCTCTACTGTATGTTATCTTCAAACTAATTATCATTCATTTGGTTGATTCCTTATAGCGTATTATATAATTTCTTTCCAAAATCAGCTCTGATTCACTAATTGAGGGAAAATTGAAAAATTATACTTGTAATCCAAAAATCCTAAATCTATTCATTATAGTAAAATTCAAAATTAATACATCTTTTTATAAAAGTCAAGTTTTTTTTTAATATTAAACATATTTTATTGATAATTGAAGTTAAATCACTTTTTTCTTTTGACAGCACATTGATAATTCATATATTTGTCGGACTGTCGTGAAATTAGAGCATGAGACATTTTTGACATAAATTTTGAATAAAATATATTGAGATTAATTATGAAACTTTTAATAGTCATCATTATTGTACTGATAAATGCTTTTTTAACATCAATCAAGATTTTCTCGGTTGACAAACCCAATTTACCCAATACATCAGATGTTATTTCTTGCTTCCCCGATACGAGCAATTATAAAAAAATTAGTGTTGGGCCTGTTGGCAGAGATTTTACAGATCTTCAGGCAGCAATTAATTCTGCAAGCCATGGAACTATCATCCGTATTGATGCAGGTATTACTTTATCAGGAGGATTTATTCTTCCCAGAAAAGCATCTTCAACTGAATGGATTATTCTAACTTCATCCAGAATGGATCTTTTGCCTAAAGATGAAGAAAGAATAAACCCAAGTGCAGCCACAGGAGATATTGATTTCCCAACTCAAGCATCAGCTATGCCAAAAATAATAACAACAAATTTATCAGGCATTCCTTGCTTTGTTACACAGGCTAATTCTCATCATTACAGACTTGTGGGACTTGAAATAACCGCAGCATCAAATGTTGTCAATAGTTACGGACTGGTTAATCTTGGAGATGGATCTTCAGCACAAAGTTCACTGAGTCAGGTTCCGGATCATTTTGTAATTGACCGATGCTTTATTCATGGCCACACAAATGCAACAATTATGAAATACGGTATAGCGCTTAATTGTGCAAATGCAGCAATTATCGATTCTTATATTTCAGATTTTCATAGTGTTGGTTACGATGCACAGGCAATTTCGGGAATAAACGGGCCAGGCCCATTCAAAATAATAAATAATTACTTAGAAGCATCAGGTGAGAATATTATGTTTGGAGGTGCTGCAGCATCAATTCAGGGACTTGTACCTTCAGATATAGAAGTCAGAAATAATTATTTATATAAACCTTATTCATGGCGATTAGGTCATCCGCTTTACGCTGGAAAACATTGGACAATTAAAAATTTATTTGAATTAAAAACCGGCATGAGAGTACTGCTTGATGGAAATATTTTAGAAAATTCCTGGGCTGATTTACCAATAGGTCAGAGCGGGTATGCTATTCTTTTAACAATCAGAACCGAAGCCGGAGGATCACCACAGGCAGAGGTTAGTGACATTACTATAAGCAATAATGTAATAAGACATGCTGGAGCTGGAATAACCTTATCCGGCAGAGATGATGGCAGTACAGGCCAAAGATCAAAAAGAATCAGTATTTATAATAATCTTTTCGAAGACATTAACGGCCCTTTGCATGGTGATATGAATATCAATGGACCTAATGATGGTACTTTTATTAAAATCGGAGAGCCTGAAGATGTTGTTATTGATCATAATACAATTTTTCAGACTGGTTCAATTACCTGGGCTATTTATCCAATGAATGGCTTTGTGTTTACAAATAATATTTGCAATAGTTTCATATCGGCTGCTGGCTATCAGGGAATTTATGGACCGGGTTATCAACAAGGTAATAGCACAATTTCGCACTTTTTCCCTGATGTGACTGACGCAAATCAACATATTCACAAAAATGTTCTTATTTCGGGTGATGTTGTAAAATACACTAATTTCAATACTATTAGTAAAGATTATTTCCCAAAAACCGTTACTGATGTTGGTTTTGTAAATTATTCAAGTGGAACATTTGACTATCATAATTATACATTATTAAGTTCAAGTCAATTTTATAAAAATTCAATTGATTCTAAAAGTATTGGTATAGACATTATTCTTTTGGACTCTGCAATGAAAACTGATCGTGGTTGCCCCAAAAATTCAGAAATTAAAGTTACTTCTGTTAGTTTAGTTAATAAAAGCATTAAATTAATAATTCAGGATAACTGGCAATTAGTAGCTATTATTTCACCTGGCAATGCAAAGAATAAAAATCTAACATGGAGCTCTTCAGATGATAAAATTGCAATTGTTTCATCAAATGGTTTTGTGTTGGCAAAATCAAAAGGTAGTGCATTAATATTTGTTAAAACCGAAGATGGTGGCTTCACAGATACATGTACGGTTTTAGTCGAAAATCAATCAGGAGTTATTGAACCTTCAAAATCAGAGTTGTTCAATCTTTCGCCAAATCCTGCGAATGATGAAATTTTTATCAGATTATCGAATAATGATCCTTTTCACATTGAGGTATCAAATTTATTAGGAATTGTAGTTGTTAAAGCAGATAATAAAACTTTAATAAATATTTCACATTTACAAAGCGGAATTTATTTTATAAAATTATATCAAGGGATTGAAACATCTATAAAAGTATTTACAAAGTTATGATAAATCCATATTAATATTATGAATAGGGTCTATTTAAAAGTAGAGCTTTTTCAATAATGTCATTCTTCCGATAATACTTTAGGCTGTCTCAGAAGTCACTTTATATTAAATTCTATTTTCTTCCATTATTCATTAACCATTTACCATTATTTAATATTCTTTAATATAAAGAAGTCACCATATACTTCCGAAGATGAACAGAAAGTTCCTATACCATTTTTTATATTTGAATAGTGGGAATCATAATCTCCGTTTCTTTGGAATTGGAGATACCATTTTAAAAGGTTCTCATCAGGAGCTATGATGGTAACTCTATGTTTCCCATACCATTTAAGGCTCATCCAAACTAAGGGAGCATTTGGATTTGGAATAGGTCCACCCCATCTTGTTAGATCATGATAAGTCGAAGCATCTACCGGCTCAAAATTTTGATTATTCCGACGGTTTTTTTCTTGTGTTACAGGTTCTAAATATTTGCCATATTCAATTGTGTCAAGACAGGTAACTTTAAGCAAATAGTAATTCACATTTGGTATATTGGTCCAAGATATTGAATATGATGGATCAGTCGGTAAATTCAAAGAATCTTTCGGATAGTAGATCCATTTTTTGGGACCATTTACCCACGAAACTTGTTCAGGACTTGTTGTTTCTGCACTGATGCTTGTTCCATCTTTAAGAATTATACTTAATTTATAATTTGTATTAGGCTTTACCTTATAATTTGTGTCTGGATAAAAATAGCCCATCGGTTTATCCTGATAGATGAGTTTATATTCTTTATTTTCAGAAATAATTCTGACATCTGCATCCTTTATCTGACCTTTTGAATTATCTAATGAGTCATTCATGGCTATTGAGTGCATTAATACAACTTTTTGAACCGGCATACCTACAATCAGATTGGCTTCGACATAATTTCTCGGTATATAACCCGTTGTTGGAGCATCACCGCAAGAAGTTAATAAAGTTAAAATCATGACAAATGGAACAACAAAAATGGATAATGTCCGGAAATTTTGAGTAATGTAATTTTTGATATTTTTCATAACTAATATTTTATTGTTTAGAATTTGATGAGGTTTATTTTGAATTGATTCAGTATTGATTAATTGGTATCTACGACCGCTATTAATCTCCAAAATCAGACGATTGTTGTTATTTGAATTTGTTTTCATCGTTTTACCTTAATTATAATTTGACTTCAAATGAAATTGTTGGGATTATAGGAAGAAGTTTAACATCCTGCATTGTAGTTTTCCCATTTTTAGTATCCGCATACCTGAACCAAATATCCCGACGATTATAAACATTATAAATATCCAATATTATTTTCCCTTGTAAACCCCAAACTAATCCAAAAGTATAACTTGCGTTTAAATTTAACTGATGCGATGGAGGAAGCCGTAAGCCATTATATTTGGAAGCAACTGTAATAGTTTTCCTTGAACCGTCACTATCAAAGATTCCTTGCTCGAATCTGGATGAAAAAGCAGTATAAGATTGTCCTGTCTGAAATGTAAACTGTCCCCCGATTTCCCAGCTATCATTTATTTTATATTGAGCAACAATTTTCAGGTCATGTCGTCTGTCATATTTTGGATAAAATTCTTCGCCATTATCAATATCAGGAAATTTCGCTTTGACCCAACCAATCGAATAGCCCACCCATCCATAGAAATTACCGTATTTCTTTTGAAGGAACATTTCAGCACCATAAGCATGCCCGGAACCGGTATAAAATATTCCTTTAACATTATCAGCGGATAGAATCGTCTGATTCATTTCAGTAATATTCATTAAATCTTTATAATAAACATCAACATTAAAGTTCAACCCTTCGGCTGGTTTTGTCTCTAAACTCAAAATATAATGATTAGCTTGTGCTGGAGCTATTGTATTATCAGTCGGCAACCAAGTATCAAAAAATGAAAAATCCGGTTGAGCTGACAAATGTAAATACTGATGATAGATTCCCCATGCTGCTTTGAGTGTATAATTATCATTAATTTTGAAGTTCAAAGCAATTCTGGGATCGTAGGAAAAAATATTTGAAAATTTCCAATAATTAACTCTTAATCCTGTTTGAGTTGATAACTGATCTGTAATATGGTAATTGGCTTGAGCAAAAAGTGCATGAGTCCAGTCCGGTGCTTTAATATCAATATTTGACGGATTAGTTGCGGGAGATCCTGAATCACTTTTAAAAGTCTGCAAATATTCAAAATTATATTTAATTAATTCATATCCGAATTTAAAATTCACATTTTCATTGGCATACCACTCTGTGCTTGCTTTTAAAGTATAATCATTAATTGAATTATCTACTTTCATTAAAAATCCGTTTTGATCTAAAGAGAACTGATTGGTGTAATTACTGGCAGATAAATTAACAATAGTAAATAACCCATCGGAGAAAACATGATTCCAGCGTAATGCGCCAGTTTTATTTTTGATACCTAAACCAAGATTTAATCCTAAATTTGAGTAATTTAAATTATCGGAACTCATAAATCCACTGGCAGATAATTTATCATTCTGACCAATTTTCTGAGTGATTTTAGCGTTAAAATCATAGAAATTGAAATCCGGTAAGGGATTAGCCGGATCGTTTGATAATAATGATTTAATTAGTTCAAAATATGTCCTGCGTCCACCTATAAACCATGTTCCACCTTCATCGAACGGTATTGGCCCCTCAAGGGATAAACGAGAAGAAATAGCGCCTAAAGAGCCTGTTCCTTCAATTTTATTATTGTTCCCATCTTTTTGAGTAAGATTTAAAACAGCAGACAATCTTCCACCATATTCTGCAGGAAATCCTCCTTTTATAATCTCAACATCCTTTACGGCATCAGGATTAAAAGTTGATATAAATCCAAACAAATGGGAAGGATTATAGACTGTTGATCCGTCTATTTGAACTAAGTTCTGATCGGGTGAACCACCTCGAACATATAGTCCACTTGAAATCTGAGAAGATGTCAATATTCCCGGCATATACTGCAAAGCTCTGAATATATCGGATTCGCCACCAATTCTTATTTGTTTAAGTGTCTTAACCGGAACATCGATTCTGCTCAATGTGATCTCATGTTTATCCGATTCTCTGTCCACCTCTACAAGCAGTTCTTTACCGGTTACGGACGCCATAGACAATTTAAATGAAACTTGTTTATTTTCAGATTTTTCAAAACTTATGGGTTGTTCAATTTTTTTATAACCTAAAATATTTACAATCAAAGTATATGTCCCTGCAGGAATACCTGCGATTGTATAAAACCCTTCTTTATTAGTATGGGCGCCATATTTAGTATTTTTTAATGCGACGGTTGCGCCGATAACCGTTTCTCCGTTTAATGAATCACTTACAAAACCTGTTAAAGTTGCATTTTCCGACATAAGTGGAGCCGGTGCAGCCTCAAGAATTTTATATCCCAGAATCAATACAAAAAGTGCTAAATAACAAAGCACTGAAAACCTTTTTAATAATTTCATAATTACACAATAATGAATTCAACATCAATTTTTTTTCATTTGCACTTAAATAAAATTCAGTACATGTTCATATACGATAACTAATCGAAAAGGTTTCAACCAAATAAAAAAATATTTCAGAATCGGATTCAATTAATGAACGATGATTAGTTTCTGAATTGCTGTTTATGCTTAAAAATTATTCAAAAAAAAGGGCTTAGAAATCTAAACCCTTTTTATAAAGAAAATCAACAAATTTATTTGAATTGCATTTGCAGACTCAGTCTGTTTATATAGCCCATTGTTGATGATGGTGAAAATGAATAATCAAGAATTCCACCAAAACCACTTGTAAAGTATCTGAAACCAATACCACAAGAAGCATTAAACTGATCGTGACCTATAATATAACCTCCACGTAATGAGATAAGTTCATTCCATGTATATTCTGCACCGAAACAATAATTCTCAGGAACATCAGAGTGAGTTACAAAGTCAATTGCGGCAAGAACAACATGTTCACCTGATTTATAAACTTCGGACGACGCTCCGATAGTGAAAATCAATGGTATTGAAAATGGATTTGCAAGGTACTCCACATCAATAGGAGCTGCATCCATTGCATCATTATATTTTTTTAAACTTCTAAGATCGACACCAGAATACGTTTCTTGTGTACCAAGATTTTTTAAGGTAAATCCTAATTTAATCCCTTGAAGTCCGGTATCATAAATAGTTCCAATATCGAATGCAATACCAGAAGCATTAACTGACGAAAAAGTATTTACAATATATTTTGCAGTTATTCCGAAAGCAAATTGATCAGTTAGATTACCTGCGAAAGAAAGTCCGACACAATAATCGCTCACTTTATAATGAGATCCGGTACCATTTGAATTTTCCAATGTAGTGAGCTCAATATCACCACTATTAAAAGAGGTTAGCTGGACAGCTCCCATAAATCTTTCACCAACCGGAAGGCAAGCTGCAGCATAATTATGCGAAAAACTTGCGAACCAATTTGTATAAGAAAAGAAGGCTCCATAAGCATGAATATCAGCTATGGAAGCAGGATTCCAGTAAACAGCACTTAAATCATTTGAAATTGCCGAATAAGCACCTGCCAAAGCATTTGCCCTGCCACCAACTCCAATTTTAAGAAACTGAGCACCAGCACCTCCGACTTTAGTAAACTCACCGGAGGAAGCACCACTAATATTGTTTGCATCTGCAAAAACAGAAGTAGTGGAAAATAGCAACAGTAACGAAACTGAGTATAAAGTTACTAACATTTTTATCTTTAAACATTGTTTTTTCATTTTTTTCTCCATTATTAATTAAGTTTCAAAAATTGTCCCTTTTATTATTTTATTAATAAAAGGGACAAAATCAAATTACTGAGTTATCCTAAATCCACCTACAACTATTGAGAATTCTTTTACGGTTGTAGCGTTAGCAGTTTTAATTACTGCAATATAAGCTGAACTTTCAACCCTTTGGTTATTCTGAGAAAGTAAATCAAAATAATCTACTGAGACTTGATTTGGATCGCTTGACGAGCCCTCATTATGGTAAATTGTCTTTACCAAATCGCCTGTGATTGTATAAATACTTATTGAACATGATTTTGGTAATTTTGTAAAATAAATTCTACTATCGTAAGGTGATTTTTGTATCTGAGTAGATAGCATGTATGGATTTGGAACAATTTTGATCTGATCCATCATCGCATCTGTATAAGAATTTGTATCTTGAGGAACGGTTTGCTCTAAAACTACCTTAACCTGTGCTTTAGGTAGCGGTAATCCGAGAACACCTCCAAAAGTTTTTAGTTCGACTTTATCACCAGCTTTAAAATCAGGTGTATCGTATGAGAAATTTGCCGAAGGTGTCCAACCGTCGGATCCTTTAGTTCCTTTATTAATATAATCAAACACAAACTGACAGCTTGATCCTACAAATACATTTACAAAGTCCAAGGTATCAGCACCGTCAATTGTTGTTAAATAATAACGGCCTGATGTTCCAATATCCCCTTGTTTGCCAATAAATGAGTAATTAGCTGAGGATCCGGGATTATTAGTTGGTCGGGCTGAGGAAGATGCTAATTTGAATTTTGGTTTATATCTTGCACTGATAAAACCAAATGAATGCATATTATATGATGTTAAAAAGTCACCAAATGATGATTTTAAAGTTGATGGATGTGGCTCATAGATTGGTACATCCGTCGATAAAGGCCTTGGCTCAAGTGGTAAGTGTTTATATTCCATTGGATATTTAACGGACTTTGTTCCACCGTTTTCTGAAGGTATATCCAAGGATATTTGGTTATGAACTTTCATATTAAGATATTTAACATGGAAAGTTTTGGTATTGTTATCTGCTTGTCCATCATTTGATCCCCATTTTACAGCCATATCTTCAATACCGCCATCTGTAAACTCAACTATAAAGTCAGCCGGTCCATTATTAAATGTCTGATAAGTAGGTATATAGCTATCAAGATGAGCGTAAACAGGTTTCTGGAATGTAAAACCTCGGCCATCCAAGACATCTTGGAAAATAATATTATCCGAAGGCATTGTAGTAAATATTGCTGAATTATAGCCACTTAAATAATTTCCGAATTGAGTAGTAGCAGTTAATGATTCATCTCCTTTATCAGCATATACCCAATTTACAGGAGGTCCATTTGATGTATTTATTTTAATAACTGTGTCAGGTCTATAAACCCCACCCCACTGCTGCAATGCATAGTCAAATGAAAAGCCTAATGTGTTCAATGCTTCAGGTAAGAAATAACTTGAATAGCAATAATTTGACTGCGAGAAATCTCCTGTTGAAAAATATCCGGTTCTGGACATTTTATCGCGGTTTTTCGGCATTCCAAATCTTAATGTATCATGGGTTAATGTAGATGACATTGCATAATCTGCATTAACATAAGCTGCAGCATCTTCAGTCCAGTCATAAAATCCAAATGAACAAGGAATTGGTTCATACACCGTTGGTGCATCAAAAATATTCTTTTTTAATTTCTGACTGAAAAGACTAATTCTTGTTCTGTAAGTTCCAACTGTCTTATAACGGAATGTACTACTTGTATCTGTTGTGATGCTGTAATAAGCCATATTTGGAAATGGGTTAAATTCAAGTGTAAGTGTATCTCCATCAAATAACTGCTTGCATCTGTCCGGATTTGTTGCATAAAATTTAAAATTATGCATTCCACCGATTCTTGATGAATCAGCCGATATTACATTAAACTGAACAGCATTTCCTGCAGGAGCTTCATGTGGATAAACAACGTCAACATTCGAAGATCTATATTGCTTACTTGTAAAGTTAGCATTATTTTCTTTCGATGGTGTTGGTTGAGTATAATCACCTTCATCATAAGCAACTACTTTATAATAATAATCTACATTATTATACAATTTCTCGGTTTTTTGAATATCAACGTTATTATCGATTCTATTATCTTTATTATCATCTCCAACATCAACGAAGATTCTATGATTTGTTAAAGAGTCCATATAAGGTGCAATAACATTATTCCTGATTTCATTAGTAGATTCAAATTCATTGAACTCAAATTTCTGAATTTTTCCATTTCTGATGAAACTATATACTGAATCAAGCATTTCATTCATAAACACAAGTCTTTCCGTCAATTCTTTCGATGTTGTACCTGTAAACATTTCAGAAGTATCTCGTGGAATAAGTATATCTATAACTGAATCCTGAGCACCGTTGGTTCCAATCGGTCCACCTCGGAAAGTATTTTTAAAGAAAACAGTATCTATAAGACCCTTACGGTTTGTATCGGTACTAAGTTTTAATCCATCAACGGGTAATCCATTTAATAAACTTGAATTAAACTTTTTTGTCGAATGTTTATAGAATAATGGATTATATCTTTGAATAGCAGGATTTAATCTCAAAATACCGACACATAATGAATCAAATTTACCATAACTCGGATTCTTTTGATCGGAATAATACTTGAGTGGCAAATTGGAAGCCGGGAATAATTTATTATAATAATTTCCCCAAGGTCTGTTTGCAAATCCGGTGTCAATACTGTAAAGCACTGGTTTCAGAACATTTTTTGCTCCTTGTAATGGATTGAAAGCATTAGAATGTCCGATATAAGCAGTCTGCATTCCAACTCCAAGACGCATTACCTTAATTGCAAAAGGATCAACGATATTCGGATCGTCTGGTTTGCTTGCATAGCCAATCACTGCTAATGAATCAATAAAAGGCATTGTAGCATCGCTTTGATCTTTTCCTGCACGAAGAACAGATTTGAGAAATGGTGATTTCATTGAAACAGATCCGATTTGCTTCCAACCGAAAGGACCATCTCCCTTTGAGTGTGTTCCGTAAGGTCCAATGATACTTGTATTAAATGTATCAAGATTTGTTACCCTTGCCCGATAAATTTTATATCCCATGAAATCAAGTCCTCTTTCCCATTTATCGATAGAATTTTCGGAAGAGGAATCAATCCGGATAATAACACCATTTGAAATTGGATATAAATTAATTTTTGCTAAATCAGGTGCTGCAGGAGCTTGGAAATTATTATCATAAACAATTTGAGCAAATTTATCTTTTGCTACTAATTCAGCTACATCAGCAGTTGTTCCGTCAGCATCTTTACCCTTAGCAGTATTGGCTAAGATTATACCAACTACAACCCGGCAAGTATCACCCGGTCTCATATTAAAAGGTCCGGTTGCCATCATAAATCTTTTATCTCCGGGGCCATTATCAGGGTCTTTTAAAGCTGAAGAAATAAAAGCATAACGAGGTTCATCCTGAGATATATCTTCTTCGATTCTCCAGTTTCTATATGTAATTAAACCGATTTGTTCGGAATTTGTATAGAATTTTTTATCATGGCGTAAATACCCTGTCTCTTTGGTAATATGTTCATTACCAAGAGAATCTACAACTTTAACAATTGCAGGACTTTCAAGAAAATCAAAACCTAAATAACCAAAGCCTTGATTTTGCTCACCACGGTCTCCGTTTGTATATTGGAAAGCAAGGTTAAGGGTTGTGTCTTCATTATAATATCTGGCACGATCATTGGCAGCGCCAGCAGCAGATGCAGTTGTCAATGCAATGTCAACGTCCATAACAGGAGCCATCCAACATTTCCTAAGAGTATCTTTCGATTTGTTGATGATGTCGTAACGAATGAAAACAAAATCTTTGTATAGACCAAATCCCCATGAATAAATTGTCTCTTCAAATTGTAATCTTAATGGATAACCCATATTTTTACGATTTGTAGCTCCACCTTCATAATAACCAAGGTCAGTATCTTTATATGTTGAGAATATATCTTCCCCTGATATAAATGCCGGCCCTTTTGTTCCAACACTTGAATTAAGAGATCTCAAGGAATTATCGAATAAATATCTGCCAAAATATCTGTCAAATTTCAAATTCGATTTTTCTTCAGTATCCCAGATTGGCCATTTGCTATTTTGACCTGCTCCTGACGGATCACCGGTTTGCGGACTAAAATCAGTTGAAAAGCAAACTCTGTATTTATCAATTGCTTCAGAAGTATTGATAACTTTGTCTCCGTCATCAATTCTACCCGGAACCATCCAAGATTGTCCTGAATTAGGGTTGTAAGTTAATTCAACATATCTTTTGTAATTTGTATCAATTCCGCTAGTATCCGATGGTGGTCTTTTTTGAGCACCGAACCAGATTCCACCGGCAAAGATGTACTGATTCTTGGAACCACGCGGCCAAACTCCACCACCAACTGATCGTGCAATATCAAACCCGAAGATACCGTAATTTGAGTTATAAAACTGAAAATTACTTATAGTATTCAACTGGTTATCAAAAGCTCTGGTTGCAACGTGGGCTTCTAACTGATTCCCCTTATCCTTTTTTGTTTGTTCCTTAATATTAGCATTTGAAACATATATGCTAATCGTTAGAAAGAAACAGAAGGAAACTGCCAAAATTCTTTTTAATGAAAACATGTTTAACCTCATATATATTAATTAATTCTTCGCGTTTATTTTATTATTCTTCATTAATAATTTATCATTATTCCAAGGCTGACCGAACGTGGTCTGATAAAATTAGTCTGACCTTTTAAGATCATTTCTTCTAATTTCAGCCAGGCATTGTATTGTTCAATTTGTGTAACTGTTCCACTTTTGTCAAAATCTGCTGCTGCGGAATAATATCTCTTTCCATAAGGATCGAAGTTAGCTTGATCCCAGGAATCAGGATTAGCAATATTCATTTTATCGTACATTACATTTGAAGGAAAATTACCAATGAGTTTGTTTAGTGTGTAATTATCATTTAAGGGATCACCCGTATTTGTATAGATTCCTGCATAAGTTGTATTATTCAGTACATTACTTACATCCATAAAAATCTGAACACTCATTTTATTTGAAACCATATCTCCTAAATAATCCGAAAGATAGAATGATTTATAAATCTTCATATCTGTATTCCAGCTCGATGGACCACGCAAGGCATTTCTTTCACTTATTGCTTTTAAAGCGTCATTAGTTAGTGTATATGGGGCTCCTGAATTCCATGAATAGGTAAAATTTAAATTAGTTGACTGAAGTGGTTTCATTCCCCATATCTCAGGACCATCATTTTTTGCAAATCCAAAATTAATATTTGCATTTACCCTATGCAACCTATCGTAATTTACTGGGAATGGAGCACGTGGGAAAGGAATAAGTCCAGTGTAAACATCAGGATTTAAACCTACGTTTGAGGCAGCATCAGAAGCTGTAGAAATAGCATTTGATAATGTATAATTCATATCAAAATTTATATTATTTGTCATTCTTTTTCGTATTGATAATTCTAATCCTTTGGATGCTCCATATTCTCTGACAGAATATTCAAAATATGGGGTTGGTGTAATCATAACATTAACGGCACCAAGTTTATTATAATCATCTTTGTAATAAGCAGAAGCCGTAATAGCCATGTCTTCCGTAAGTTGCAGATCGTAGTCAATTGAATAACTGTTTGTTCTCTGAGCTTCAAGATTAGGATTTCCAACAGGAGTACCAGGACGTAATCTGTCCTGACCAAAATTATCATAAAGGTTTACCAATTCAGGAATTTTAAAGAACATGCCGTAAGAAATTATAATATTTGATCTGTCTGTTACAGGATAAGCAACATTGACACGTGGGCTGATCTGAAATTTAGTTGTAGAGTTTGCAAATCCCGTAGGACTTGCTATTGAGATAAATTCTTCACTTGAAGATTTCACTCTGTAAATAGTATTTGCATTGAAACAATCAAATCTCAAACCTGGGCTAATAATAATTCCAAGATCGGTTTTCTTTGAATCCTGTGTTTTTATCTGATCCTGAACATAAACAGAAAATCTCCATGGTTTTACAGGTGCAGATGTTCTTTGAATCGCAATGTCAGATTGTGCGTAAATATTACCACCCCACATATCTGTATAAATATCACTAAATGCCTGCCCGTCGTAAGGCATATCGTTATAATGCCTGTCCATTCTTGAAATTCTACCTTCAAAACCAGCTTTAAATGTATGATGGAAATTTCCGAATTGTTCAATATTTGTTACAGATCCGTCAAGCTGCCAGTAGGTTCCTTTTCTATAATCAATGATTGAAGAATTACCATGCATATAATAAGCATAATTAACTCCATAAGGATTATTCATTCCCATATTTGTAGCATTTCCTTCGATATATCCGGTTAAAGGATTAATTGCCGGAACATTTAAATATAAAGGCTTATAACCCGGTAAAAATCCATCAGGAATCAATACTGTTTGATTTAAAATTGACCATTGATCAACAATATTATCTTTTCCAGATTTTATTATATCTAAAGATCTATTAGGGTCGATTTGCGTTGTAGATACTATATAATTATCCTGAGGAGTAAGTAAATTATAACCGCTAAAGAAAGAAGGTCCGTTATAATCAGCTCTTCTGCCCATAAATTCATTATTAGCATTTACTGACAAGGTTACTTCGTAAAATAGCGAATTACTTACAGCATGATTGAATCTTGCAAGAAAATTATATATAGTTTCATTTGCCATAATGGCCTTAACAAAATTCTCCTTATACGGGATAATTTGATTATCTTTATATCCAGTATCTGTTGCATAAGACCAGAAATAATTCCCAAGAGAAATATCTGTTATTCCATAAGTAGCATTAAGCATTAAAGAAGCTCCTTTGGCAATTTCGAATTTCAATAAAGGAGTAAAATTCTTCATATTCTTTTGTGTGTTTGGAACGCGACTCGGACTCGTTCCCCAAGGATCGGTAACGTCATAAGAAGATACAAGAGATTGAGTTCTTCCAAAATTTGAATACCCAAAGGATGTTGATCGGTATTGTTCATGATTATAATTTGTAGAAAAATAAAACGTTGAACCTTCAATCATCGGCAGTGGTCCACCAACTCCAATATCAGCTATATCAGGTAATGATGACTGTAGCTTTAATCCGGGTCCTGATGCCACTAATTTTTTATTATTTCCATCACTAACGATTTTCACTCCATTAGCCTGAGAGCCAAATAAAGCCGGGATATCAGTCTTATAACGCAATAATGCTTCATATTTATCCGTTCTACCTGTCTTTAAGGAACTATTAACAATTCCTCCTAAGGCTTCGCCATACTCGGCACTGAAGCCACCTTTTATAACTTGTATTTCTTCAACTGCAAAGTTTGATACCATTGGAAAATTACCATTACCGAATGCACCGGTACCACCAATAAATTGATTTCCCATATCAACTCCATTTACACGAACCTGAGTTTCTGTTGCGCGCGATCCGCGGATATTAAAACCGCTTCCGGCTGCTATAACACCTGATGACAGAGAAACCGTACCAAGAACACTTCTGTTCATATTTACTAATTGTTGTCCGACCCAACTGTTTCCAGAACCGATTTTAGTTTTATCAACCATTTCACGGCCACCTTCAACAATCATTACTCTTCCTTGAATCACTTTTTCAAATTGAATTTTGATTTCCTTCTCGGCATCGGCAGAAATTCTCACTTCTTGCATTTCTGCTTCACTATTTGCAAATGTTACTCTGATATCATAAGCACCGGCATTAATATCGGATATAGTAAATCTACCGTCTTTATCAGTTAATGCACCTCGATTTGTACCTTTAACCAAAACCTTAGCGCCCAGCACGGGTTTTCCTGTTTCATCCAGAACTACTCCTCTAAGAATACCATAGATTCCTGCAAAAACCTGTGCAGAAATGATTAAGGTTAATATAATCAGTATCGGAATTATTTTTTTCATTGTTTTCTCCTCGAACCTTAAAAATTGTTTTTATTTTCTAATTATTTACTATTTTATCACATTAAATTTAATTGAACTTGTCGATCCTGCACCTGTCATGCGGGCTATATAAACTCCATTTGACAAATCAGAAGTTGTAAACTTGGTGGATTTAATATTTGAATCAAACTGACCATTAAATATATTTTTAACTTTTTTTCCAAATAAATCATAAATGTCAATCGAGCAAAAACCATTATCAGTGCCAATAAAATTAACATTGGCAAATCCATCACTTGTCGGATTTGGTGAAATGCTTAAAATTCTGCTCTCATTGCTCAGAACGGGATCATCACCAACGGCAAGGAATTTCTGAGCATTAAATTTTCCAGCCATCACATATTGATAATTATCAGCTAAACCGAGCTGCCTGTCGATAGCATCCTGACCGGTTTCTCCTGCAACTGGTCTTGATTCGACCTTGATGATTGGGATTGCAGTAATATCGTTTGGTAAAATGTCTGGCAACCATGTGATTCTATCATAAATTGGTGAATTTGTGATATTCCCCATTTTACTCCATTTTGTCGATCCTGCACTTCTGATTGAAATGAAAATATCTGTATTATCAGCATTGGCATTTGCAAAACTAACCCATTTAGCAACTATATATTTTCCATCAGCAGTCCGGGAAGCCTGAATTTCATATTGCATCTGGTTATTTGTATCAGGAGTGGTGCTGGAAGCTGATTGCATGTAGGTTACCCATCCACGTTTCAAATCAGTAATTTTTCTGACTGACCAAGAGGCATCTGTAGCGGATTTAAAAAATTCGAGTAATTGAAAAGCTTGCTGATCTAAAGATTTATAATCTGGATCACGATTTTCATCGAACCATCCTATAACCGAATTATCACCATTATCAAAATTTACAAAATCCTGACAAGAAAGATAAACTTTAGTCACACTATCTGTAATTCCAATTGAAGTGGCATAATCTTCAAGAACCGATCGAGGGATAACGTCAAAATCAGTCCATGTTTTTCCTTTGTCAGTGGACTTGGATATTCCACTTGTATAGCGATAGGGGCTTTCGTTTGCAAATAATCCGTTCACACAAAGAAAAAGATTATTTTTACTATCATATCTAAAATTGACCAAGCTCATTGTGGTAATAAAATTTGCAGATCCGAAAACATTTGGATCTGTAAATAAGCTTGAAGCCCATTGATCAGGTATCGATGTAGTCCATGTTTGAAGGTCTGAAGAAACTGACCTAATCCCAGTATTTTGATTATCTACACTTGGTGCTGAGGAGTTGTCCCAGAGATGACCGACTGCAAAAGCATAAGGATTAGTACTAAAAAAACTTGCCATTCTATTATCAGAACTCCAGGTATAAGTTAGTCCTTGAGCAGATAAGGAAGCAAATGGGCCACCGGTTCCGGGTGTGAATCCATTAATAGTTCCTACATCCCATTTACCACTTGCATCGTTTGGTACAGGTGCACAGAAGAAGTAGTACATATCCTGACCGTCATAAGTGGCAGTAACTGAGGGATAGCGGGCACGCTGCTTAGGTTGATGAACATTATAATTATAGATTAACATTTTATTAGACCAAGCAGTACCTTGGTCAGTTGAAATATGAATAAAGAGATTATCTTTACAATCAACCTTGCTACCACCGGGATTTCTTGCCAAATCCTCATAGCCACGCATAATTGTAACTAAAGTATTTGTTCCTGCATGATAGACAAAGGGCATCTGATCATTAGAGAAATAAGAATAAGCATTTGCCAGTGAATCTAAGACTTTAAACTGACAATCTCCTTCGGGATAATTTCCAAAAAGTGAAATTTTTCCACTATTTTTCAAATTATTATAATTTGGTGAAACTTTATATGAAAAATTTCGTATATAGTTTTTATGATTACTTGCAGGTGGCTCGTCATTTGCTGACCAGGCAAGCGTTGTCCCGGCTATCAAAGCCATGATTGCCACTGTATAAATTATATTTCGTAAAAAACACATAAAACCTCCAAATATAAAAAGAACTGTAATTTTCCGAGTTTCGGCAAACTCCAAAAATAGGAATATTTTCTTATATTTTTTATCTAATTAAGTTTAATTATTTTCAAGTTATTCTTATTAAGAGTTTATTAGATTATTAAATAGTTATTATTAAATAAGTTATTGTTTTATGAACTTTTGATTAATAAAAATAAATTATAGCTTTAATTGGAATCCATAAATTATCGAAATTGTTTTATTCAAATATATATCCGAATTAGCTGAATTATTTGGAATATTTGATTGAAACAGCTTCATATCCGCTCCTGCTGTGATTCCTATCCAAGGTAGAATTTCATATTTCCCTAAAATTCTTAAATAACCAATTACTCCGTTTTCATTTGTACCAAAACCAATACGTGAAAATAAATCACTTGATGATGAGTTGTACAGCGAGTATTCAAAGAAAGCCGCACCCCAAAACATCTGATTTACGATCTGACTTCGCAACGGTACTCTAATTGTTGTAACAGGATTTTCTATTGAATTTATCATATTGTCCGGTTTGGCTTGCCTTGTTAAACTTGTGGAGCGTATTGGAATCACAATATATTTTACATCTTCAAAATAATAAGTTGCAACCCCTATTTCCAGACCGGTTCTTATTCTACTGTTGATGGAATAAGCAAGACTTTGGGAATAATTATTTATGGGAGTTGTTTTTGTTAATTTCATTGCACCTCGGTAAACATCGGATCCAACGAAGGAAGACAAATGCACATTAACTTTTGTGGGATAAATTTCATAAGAATTTACAGGATTAAACAATCGGGTGTTTAATTGTGAATTTGAATTGATTAAATTTGGGTTAAAGGGAAGCAGTTGAGAATTGTAAATATTTTCCTGCTTATTTTCATTTGATCCGGAAGGAAGCCTGTTCACATTTTCAAGTATTTTGGATGAATTAATATCGTTAGATTGAGTTCCAATTGTACTGTTCAATTTTTGATCAATTTTTTGATCTGATGATTCAACTTTATCAGTTACTTGTAAAATTTTGGAATTTTCAACTTTATTATCATTGTCTTCACTTAAAGGTAAGGCTTGATCATTTTCTTTTAAATTACTAACATCCGAATTAGTAATCTCAACTTCAATCAAACGATTATTAATATTCTGTTTCACGGCTTTTGCAGAGCTATTAGGAATTTCTGAACTCTGAACTTTATCAGAAGAAGAAGATGAAATTAGATTTTTTTCATTGCCCTGTTTGCTATAATTAGTTATTGAAAAATCAGGAAAATTCAAATCATTGATATTAAAAACAAAACTTATGAAGAAAAAGGCAATTGCCGCAGCCATTGCAGGGAAATAAGTTTTTTTAGGGTAAATTCTGAAGGTTTTCTGTTCAGTTTGTAAAATTGACATCATCACCAAATCTTCAACATGACGAGAGAAAGACTCGGGAACACTGATTGAAGCGCTATCTTGCTTTATAGCATGAATTAGATCAATGGAAGCATCAAATTTATCTTTGTAACTTTCATCTTCGGCTAATAAAGAGCGAAAAATAGAATCATCTTCTGTATCAAGCTCCCCGTCTAAGTATTTCGATATGTAATCTTCACGATTCATATAATTCCTTATGTATGGGTTTTAATAATTTTCTTAGAATTAGTCTAGCTCGATAGACTCTGATTTTTGCTAAGGATACGTCTATCTTAAGAATTTCTGCAATTTCCTGATAACTGTATTCCTGATATTCCCGCAAAACCAAAGCCTCACGAAACGGCAATGGAAGCATAGCAATGGCTTTCCCTATATATTGCTTCAGCCCGAAGTCATCTTCATTTTCGGTTAATTGAAAATCCTGACTATCTTCAGCAAGACTTGGTCCTGATTCTCTTTTATTGCGAAGAATATTCATACAAGAATTTCTTGCGATAGTAAAAAGCCAGGCTGCAAAGTTTTTTCCCTGAAAATCAAATCTATGCTCGTAAACATTAATAAAAGTTTCTTGAAAAGCATCTTTTGCCAATGCTTCACTATTTAATATTCTCAGACAGTAGCGATAAACTTTATGCTGATAGTTATCATAGAGGATTTTGAAGGCTTCGGCACTACCTTTACGTAGGTTTTCGGCAGCTTTTCTAAGCTCAATTTCCTCTTTATTATTTTGCCTGTTAAAAAACATTTTCTTTTACCACATTAACTTAAAACTAAGACACATCAAACATAAAAAAAGTTACAGTTTGTGTAAGTTTTTTTTCTTTATTTGTTCACAAAATCAAATTTACTTAAATTTAAAGATTATTAAGCAATTAAATTCAATTCTATATTAATATATATTGTGTTTGGTTTCAGATTTTTTTCATTTTCAATAGTATTTCAAAAGATGCAGAAAAATTTATTTGAATATTCATATTCTATAAAAAATTTATTAAAATTTTTCCGAAAGATGTTGGTACTTTCATTTTATATTTTATTCTTTTCGCAACAACTGGCTCCTGCTCTTGATAAAGTACAGATAGGTAAAATAAATATTAACCGAAAAAACGTGTTTGATTCAAGTTCAAAGGATTGGTTTTTTGCTGCCAAATTAGCTAACTCTTTACACATTATTACACAAGAATACTTTATCACAGATGAGTTATTGTTTTCTGAAGGGGATACTGTTGATACAGATAAATTATATGAAACGGTGAGAAATTTAAGAAAAACAGGATTGTTCTCAGAAGTTAAAATCGTTCTTGATAGTGCAGATGACGATAAATATGACATTAATGTTCAGACACAAGACGTATGGTCAACAAATCCGGAAATATTATTTGGCAAGGGTGGGAATTCCTACAATTTCGGTGGAAGAATTGCAGAACTTAATTTAGCAGGAACAGCTACTGCCCTATCTCTGGAAGCATTATTCCGTTCTGAGAATAATATAGGTATGCAGGGACGAGGAATTTTACTTTTGCGAAGAGCTTTCAGGTCAGAATATACTCTTTATGCTGATTTAAGGGCAAACAAATATCGCACTGATGGCGAGTTATTATTTTATAAGCCTTTTAGATCTATCGAAACTGAATACTCTTATGGTCTTGATCTGGTAAATAATTTTGGTCGCGATTTTATTTATTCAATAACTAAAGATTCCTTAAATACATTTAGAGAACGCTCTTTGACTACATGGTTTTCCAAATCATGGTTAAAAAAGGATAGAATTTTTATTACAGGTCTTTTCCAGCTAAACAACGATCTGAGGCTGCAGCATGAATCAATCAGGGCTTTCGATAATTCTGGAATTGTACTTTTAGCTTTTTCTTCCGTAGCTCAGAATTATACTTCAGTTAGTAAACTTAATTCTTATCACACTGAAGATTTACCAACTGGTGGCTGGGGAAGCGCAGTTTTAGGGAAAGTATTCCCTTATGGAGATTACAATGCATTAAACTCTTGTTATTATCTCGGTGGTCAGGCTGAAGCCTCTTATTTCGACGACCAGCTCTATTTATTCGGTGGTGTCGAAGGAGGAAGTGCATTCAGAAGCAGCTTATCTTATGATACTTATGCTTCGGTTACAGGACTGGGATTTTATAGATTAGATGGAAGTATGCTGATTGCCTCAAGATTTAAGTCCCAGAGCGCTTGGAACTGGAGAGGTGAACGCCAGCTTATTCTTGATAATGATTATGGTCTTCGCGGCTATAGATTGAATCGCTTGGCAGGAGATAGTCGTTTGTTAAACAATCTTGAATTTAGGTATTTTCCTGATTGGAAATTCTGGATTTTAAATTTCTCGGGTGTAGCGTTTTATGACTTGGGAACAGTATGGAAGCAGTCCGAAAAATTTACAAATTCAAGATTTCATCATTCATTAGGACTTGGTCTCAGAATATATGACGATAAACAAAACGGTACTGCTGCTGTATTTCGTATAGATGTGGCTTATAATGTTGATGAAAAGCGCATTGCGGAAATTATTTTAACATCAAGTCAGATGTTCAATGTCTTTGGTATTCACGATTTTAAATTACCTCAGATTTTTGGTAATATTTTTGATCATGAATAAAAATAATTACAAATTTTTAATATTCAATTTTTAGTATTATTTTTATGAATTAGAATTAACAGGAAGAATAATTATTATGAAAAAATTTTCAAAATACATTGATGGAACAATTCTCAGGCCAGATGCTACTATCCGTCAAATCCGCAATCTTTGTAACGAGGCTTTGGAATTTGATTACGCCAGTGTTTGCGTTAATCCATATTTCGTTAATCTGGCATATAAATTCTTAAAAGGTACACCAGTTAATACTTGTACCGTTATTGGGTTTCCATTGGGAGCCTCTGCTATTGCAATTAAAAAATTAGAAGCCGGATTGGCTTTGAAAGAAGGTGCTAATGAGCTTGACATGGTGATAAATATATCTGCTCTTAAGGAGAAAAATTACAATTTTATTGAGCAAGAAATTTCTCAACTCGTAAAAATTGCTCATTCAGGTGGAGCTATTCTAAAGGTTATTATTGAAACATGTCTCCTAAGTTATAATGAAAAGATTGAAATATCTAAAATTGTGAGTTCCTCCGGTGCTGATTTTATCAAAACATCAACTGGATTTTCTTCTGCTGGTGCCACTATAGATGATGTGGAATTATTGAAAACAAATGTGAGTGCGGATGTAAAAGTTAAAGCATCAGGTGGTATTAAAACATATCCTTTTGCAAAACAATTAATTGATGCCGGTGCCGATAGATTAGGTACAAGTGCAGGTTCAGTAATTATTGAGGAATATTTGAGAATCAACCAACAGAAATAAAATAATATCATTTTTTTTTGTAAATTGTACTGTTAAATTTTTTGGTGATTGGAATGAATTGCTTTTTTTATACAGTCTTATTGATTTTAACGACAAATATAAATATCCTATTTGCCGAGAATGATGCTAAAATTTCTATAAACTTACCAGATGAAAATGGCAATAATTCTGCACTTTATAGCAAAAGTTATGCTCTTATTATTGGAGTGAGCAATTATTATGGCGGCTGGCCAAAACTGCCAGGTGTAACCAAAGATATTGAAGCTGTAAAATCAAGTCTTGAAAAGCAACATTTTACATGTGTTGTTGTTGTTGATCCTGACAATGTGAAACTTTCAAATGCTTTTAACGACTTTATTTCCAAATATGGTTATGATACCGAGAACAGGCTTCTATTCTATTTTGCGGGTCACGGACACACTATAAAATCAAGTTATGGTGAAGAAATGGGATATATTATACCAGCAAATACACCGAATCCTAATAAGAATAAAGAAGGATTTATGTCAACGGCTATGAATATGCAAGAAATTGAAGTATTTGCTAAAAAAATTCAGTCAAAGCATGCACTATTCCTGTTTGATGCTTGTTTTTCAGGTTCTATTTTCTCACTTTCAAGAGCAATACCTGAAAACATCTCTTATAAAACCAGAAAACCTGTTCGACAGTTCATTACATCAGGATCAGCAGAAGAATCCGTACCTGATGAATCAGTCTTTCGTAAACAATTTATTTCCGGTTTGGATGGTGAAGCAGACGTAAATAAAGATGGTTTTATTACTGGTTCCGAAATTGGGGAATTTTTGCAAGAACGTGTCGTAAACTATTCTAACGGAACACAGCACCCACAATATGGTAAAATACGTAATCCAAATCTTGATAAAGGTGATTTTGTTTTTGTTGTAAATAATCAAGAGAATTTATTGATTTCCAATTCATCCAAGCTTCCGGCTCCAGTCCAGACAAGATCCGAAAACTCTGCATCAGCTCCAACTACAATTCCAAATAATAATGATGCTAATTTTCCAAAACAGATTAGCACTGAACGTCCTGTTCTTCCTGAAAAAAAATCAATTATGAAAGCTCAAAATGAACTTGAAAATTGGTATGTATTTTTAAGTGTTGCTTTTCCAAAAAATTTCTATCCCACTGTATTGACAACATACATTCAGGATAATATTTCAGCAACATCTCTTCCAATTGCTGGGAGTTGCGCTTTTTATTTCCCTCTGAATAACTCATCTTTAATCGGTGGATCAATCGGAGCCACAAATGATGCTTATTATGTAATTGGTCATAATGATCTTGATTCAAGCAATTATAACAAGGGCATGGGATTCTCTTTTTATGATTTTTCAATATCCGGCATTTATTATTTCTTTAAGGATATTGGCGATAGCTGGTATGCAAGATTAGATCTCGGTTTTACAGGTTTAATGGCAAATCATAAAACTCTATGTTTTGACACTACTCCTCCTATTTATGAATCATATAATCTCAAACATTACGGCTATACTACATTAGCAGGGTTTGGCTATTCTCTGCCGATCAGCTCGGGAACAAGATTTGATTTTTTCTGTCATGCTATTTTCAGAAGTATTTCCGGTGTTAAAACCAGTAGCTGGACTGAATCCAATTTCATTGAATCTGGCACCTACTCAACTGTTCAATTTGGTGTAGGAATCCTTTTTTAATTACCAATTAGGAATAAGTAATAAATTTTAATATATTATAAGAAACTATATGCATAAAATTGAAGCATCAAAATTATTAAAGAAAGTAATGTCCGATCATTTTATCGCTTTCAGTGATAAAAGTAAAAAAGTAGCATGGTGTACAAGTGTTGGTCCTGCCGAGCTACTGCGGAGTTTTGGATTTGAAGTTTATTTTCCTGAAAATCATGGTGCACTGCTTGGCACATCACGTTTATCAACTGAATTTATACCCATTGCTTCTACTGTTGGTTATTCAAGCGAGATTTGCTCATATCTTACCTCTGATATAGGATCATATTTAAGTAAGAATACTCCATTAACAAAAAATTTCGGTCTTGATGGTGTTCCAAAACCTGATTTATTAGTTTATAATACTAATCAATGTCGTGAAGTTCAGGACTGGCTCTTATTTTATGCCAAAGAATTTAATTGTCCGATTGTAGGAATTCAATCACCGAGACATCTTGACGAAGTAAAAAAATCAGATATAGATAATGTTGTTGCTCAAATGAAAGCTATGATTCCGGTTTGTGAGCAAGTCAGCGAAAATAAATTTGACCTTGATAAATTTAAAGAAACTTTAAAACTTAGTAAGGAAGCCACTCTATTATGGAAACAATCGTTGGAAACCGCAAAGAATATTCCTGCTCCGATTTCTTTTTTCGATAGTACAATCCACATGGGACCAATAGTTGTTTTACGTGGAACTGAAATAGCCAAAACTTACTATGAGACTTTATTGAAAGAATTAAACACTTATGTTGATCAAAAATCCGGAATAATTGAAAATGAACAAACCCGCATCTATTGGGAAGGAATGCCAATATGGGGGAAATTGAGAATGACTTCCGAATTATTTGCATCTAAAAATGCTGCTGTAGTAGCTTCTACATATTGTAATAGCTGGATATTTGATGATTTTGATGAGAATGAACCATTTGAATCATCGGCTTTAGCATATTCAACAATTTTCATTAATATGAGCGAACCTGTAAAATTTGTTAGGATGAAGAAATTAATTGAAGATTATAAAATCAATGGAATTGTTTTCCATGATTCCAAAACTTGCTTCAATAATTCAAATTCACGATTTGGGCTTCCACAGCGATTGAAAGATGAAACCGGAGTTGAGGTTTTAACGATTGAAGGTGACTTATGCGATCTTCGCTTTTTTTCTGAGGCTCAGTCAGTTACAAAAATTGAGACTTTTATTGAACAGATGCTTTGAGGAAGGTTTTTAGAGTACAATTTTAAATTTGACCAGCTTGAGTTGAAGAGTCGGTCCTGAGGAGACTTGATACTTTATCTGAAATTAATATATTGAAAAAGCAGAGCATTCTCATTTGAAAATCTCTGTCATCAGCAGAACATACTCGTTTGGAAAAAGGGAACAATCCACCAATGTGATTCCATGAGCTTCTTAAAAAGGCGGTCCCAGAAAACGCTAATTTAAAATACCGAATATTATTAATCTTATAAATTTCCTCTTGACAATATATTCGATAAGATAGCGGAATTTTTTGTTTATCTGAAATGATTTCTGAATCAGGGACATTTTCATTTCTAAAGCCAATCCCTTGGCCTCCAACCATATATATCGAAGAATTTTCTTTTAATATATTTAAAGAATATTGTATCCAGTCAGGCAATAGGATATCATCAGCATTCAAAATATAAAAAAGATTGTTTGCAGATAGATTTATCGCTTTATTGATACTGGCATACTGTAGCAGATTTGTTTCATTGTTAATTAATTTAAAACTATATTTTGATTTTAATTCTTGTATAATTTCAAGAGTGTTATCAGTCGAAGAATCATTGATTATTGTAATGGAAATATCCTTTGGAATTGACTTTAGAGCTGATTCGAGGAATTTACCGTGATTATAACAAGGGATCAAAACCTCAGGTAAAAACTCCGATTCTCTCTCAGGTAATGGAATATCTTTATGCCTATGATAAAAGTCAATCAATTTTTTATTAATTGAGGAATCTTTAATCATAACACTGAATATCTTTCTTATTTCAGAATAATTCAATTTTCTGGAATTTATTCTATTAAATAACTTCTTCCAATAAGAAAGATTCGACAACTCCCAAATTTCCATAAATACTAATCAAATATCCCAATATAATATTAACTATAAACCAACTCTTTCAAAAATCATATCTACATTTTTAAATAAATTTTCGTAATTAAAAAGAGAATCTATTTCAGCTTCCGATAGATTTGTCGCTATTTCCGGGTTATCTGTCAGAGTTTGTCGAAAAGGTATATGATGTTCAAAAGTTTTCATAGCTGATCGCTGAACGATTTCATAAGCATTCTGGCGCTGGAAGCCTTTCTCAGCTAATTTTAACAATACTTTCTGTGAAAATATCAAACCATGAGTCAAGTCAAGATTTTCCTGCATTTTCTTCGGATAAATCACAAGATTACTAATAAGCGCTGTAGTTCTTGCTATCAGATAATCCAACGCTATAGTTGAATCGGGAAAAATTATTCTTTCAACACTTGAATGCGAAATATCTCGTTCATGCCATAATGCATTATTCTCAACGGCAACATGTGCGTTTGAGCGCATCAGACGTGCCATTCCACAAATCTGTTCCGAGACAATCGGATTACGTTTATGAGGCATGGCAGAACTTCCTTTTTGCCCTTTGGAAAAATATTCTTCTGCTTCATTAACCTCAGTTCTTTGCAAATGTCTTACTTCCAGCGCTATTTTCTCAAGGAATGAGGCTATCAGAGCCAATTCATTCAAATAATATGCATATCTGTCTCGGCTAATAACCTGCGTAGAAATTTCGGCAGGCCGAAGTCCAAGCTGAGAACAAACATATTCTTCGACTTCGGGCCCCAGATGCTCAAAAGTGCCGACCGCTCCATTAATTTTTCCTACCGATACCTCATTTATTGCACTCTTCAATCGCTTAATATTTCTCACACATTCATCAAAAAATAAAGCTATTTTCAAACCGAAAGTTGTTGGTTCAGCATGAATTCCATGTGTTCTGCCAATACAAAGCTGATATTTAAATTCCTTGGCTCGCTCTGCCAAAGCATCTGAGAGTAAATTCATATCCCTTAAAAGTAACTCACCGGCTTGGCGGCATTGCATGGAAAAACATGTATCAAGAACATCACTTGAAGTCATTCCGATATGCAAATATTGCGACAGATGACCAATATGCTCTTCAACATTGGTCAAAAAAGCGATAATATCATGTTTTGTTATTTTTTCAATTTCATTAATTTTTTCAGTTGAACATTCTGCTCTTTTACGCATTTCCTGTGCCGCTTCGATTGGTAAAAATCCAGCATTAGCACGAGCTTCAACTGCTAATAATTCAATTTCCAGCCAAATTGCATATTTATTATCGTCTTCCCATATCTTTGTCATTTCTGGGCGGCTATAGCGTGGTATCATAATTTCTCCAAACGATATTATTTATAAAATTCACTTAAAATCAACTCTATCTCAGCTTCGTCAACTGTACTTCTCTCGTTATTATGGCGGATTTTAACTTCCACTTTACCTTGAGAAATATTCTTTGGTCCGCAAATTATTTGCACAGGAATTCCAATCAAATCAGCATCATTAAATTTTATTCCGGGGGAATCTGTTCTGTCATCGAAAAGTACTTCCCAACCTGCATCAGTCAACCTTTTATAAATCCGCTCACTTACTTCGGCAGTTTCAGGGCTCTTGGTAAAATTCAATCCGATCAGATGTACCTGAAACGGTGTCAATGCTTTTTTCCAGATTATACCATGATCATCATAGTTCTGCTCAATATAGCAAGCAATAATTCTTTCGACACCAATTCCATACGAACCCATTATTATTGGATGCTCTGCTCCGGCAGCATCTAAGAAGTGAGCACCAAGTGCTTCAGAATATTTTGTACCAAGTTTAAATATATGCCCAAGCTCTATTGCTTTTACTACTCTCAGAGCAGAACCGCATTTACTGCACTTCTCTCCGGCACTTACAGTTCTTAAATCGTGGTATTCATTAATATTGCAATCACGAATAAAATCAATATTTTTGAAATGGTACCCATCCTTATTAGCCCCGCTTACCAAGCCATTAGCATCTTTCAGTCTTAAATCAGCAATTACTTTAATTTTTGTTGGTATGTTAATTGGACCTAAAGAACCAGTACTGGCTCCGAAATATTTGACTAATTCATCTGCTTCGGCAGGTCTAACCTGATTCGTTTTAAATATTGATTGTAACTTTGTTTCATTCATTTCATCATTGCCACGCATGAAAATAAGAACAGGAGCTGAATCTACAATATATACTACACTTTTAGCACATTGATCTTCGGTGAGATTAAATTGCACAATTAATTCATTAATTGTTTTTGCATTCGGTGTTGCGAATTCTTCGTAATGATCATCGCTTTGGATGCGTCCTACCGGCTCAACATCAGAAGTAGCAATCTCAAAATTAGCAGCATAACCGCAATCATCACAAACCGCACAAGTGTCTTCGCCAGAATCTGATTCAACCATAAATTCTTCGGACTGGCGGCCACCCATTGCACCACTTGATGCCGAAACAATAAAATATTTCAATCCTATGCTATCAAATATTTTTTGATAAGCTGTCCTATGAAATTCATAACTTTCATTCAATCCTTCGAAGGTCGCATCAAGTGAGTACGAATCCTTCATTGTAAACTGTCTGCCACGTAAAACACCTGATTTTGGGCGTGGTTCATTTCGGAATTTATTTTGAATCTGATACCAAATCTGAGGCATATCTCGGTATGATTTCACGTGCTGGCGGGCATGATATGTGATTATTTCTTCGTGAGTAGGTGCAAGAACAAGTCCCTCTCTATTTTTTATATGGAACATAACATCTCCCATTGCCTCTACCCTACCTGTTTGCTCCCATATATCAATCGGATTAAGTGCCGGTAGCAAAAACTCCTGCCCACCTATTGCATCCATTTCGCGGCGTAAAATTTCGATTACTTTCTTCTTGATTTTATAACCAAGAGGTAAAAAAGAAAAAATTCCACTTGCTAATTGTCTGACTAATCCAGCTCGTAACATAAGTATGTGTGAAGGGATAAGCGCATCAGATGGCGCTTCTTTGAGAGTAGGAATAAAATATTTACTTTGTTTCATACTAATTATCTGTTGTTATTTCTAAAAAATTCGAAAAAACAAAATTAGCTATTTCTTTATAATTTTAATGCCTATAACAATAAATGAATTAAAATTATTTACAAATCATATTGGATTCATCATTAGCTAACAAAATTGTAAAAGCTGTGTAATTTACATTTGAGTTGTCACTAAATAATTTTTTATTTTTAATTTATACTTGTTTTTTAAAAATAATCAATATATTTGTACAAATTACAATTGTTTTAATAAACTTTGAATTAAATGAAATTATTTATTTTAGTAATTATTATCTGTTTAAGTGCACAAGTAGCATTTTCATTCCCTCAATATACTTTGCTTTCCGGCAATAGGTGCATCAATTGCCATTTTAATGTACAGGGTGGAGCCTTGCGTAATGATCTGGGTTGGTATTCAGCAAGCGATGAAAGTTTAATTAAACCTGAGTGGATTGGCTTGGACAGCGTTTTTGGAGCATTTAAAGGAAATACACTATTCAATAAAAAAGTATTCTTAGGTTTCGATACAAGGTTTATTTACAATAATAATGCATACCTTGTTAAATATATGGGTGATCAGGTTAAAATGTTCCCAATGGAACTAACTTTATACGGTGGTATAAAAGCTACGGACTGGCTCAGTGCCAATTTCGGATTTAATTCCTCATATTTCTTACAGGGTTCGATGTATTCACTTAATTTGAAACAAAGCTGGTCTGCCTCTGTTGAAATGCAGCCTGATAAAGAATATCCTCAACTTAGGATGGGATATTTCCAACCATCGACCGGAATCAGATATGAAGATCACACCAATTTAGTCAGACAATTCATTATACCAAGCAAAGGAATGATAAATCGCAGACCTATGGTTCCGATTGATTATGCTGACTGGGGTGCAGAAATAAACTACTACTCTGAAAAATGGCTGCAATTGACTGCAGGTGTGCATCGTTCAAATAATTTTGCTTTTCAGAACGGATCAATTCGTTTTAAACAAGGATCAAGTTTCAAGTATTTGGATATTATTGATTCTTCTAAAATGGCTTTTCTTGTTAAAGGAGTTATAAATGAAAAATTACCAGATTATAAGCTTAATGGCATGATAGGCGCTTCACTATTTTCAATTAGCGACTTCTGGATGGCCAATAGTTTTTATGGAATTGGCTATGGCGGCATTGTTTCACTCTTAACAGAAGTTTGTACATCCTATAAAAAAGACGTTCAGAAAACAACAAATTATGCTCTGGATCTGAATATTGAGGCAAGTGAAGGATTGGTCGGAATTATCGGTTATCAGAAAGGTAATACTCAAATATTCGGTAACGCTCCACTGACAGCAGATTATGCTCAATGGATTTTTGGAGTTAAGGCATATCTTTTACCATATATTGAATTCAGGCCAGAATATCGGCTTATTAAACCGGGTGACATGGACTCCTTTAGTCATTATGTTCTTCAGTTTCATATTTTTTACTAAACGAGTGTTTTCTATTAAACTAAATAATTTTTTAAAGCGTCGGTATTGTTAATTATTTTTAATTTTTTTGGGAGAGTTTAATGGTTTGGAAATATTTGAGTATTGCATTTATTGTAATTGCTCTTAGTGTTGGTGGAGTGTGGGTAGCTCATGGAACAAATATCTATACTAAGGATAAAGTTCCTGTTATCACAAAAGATGAAATGTTCGGGACTGAATCAACCGAATGGAAGCCTGAATTTCATTTAGGTTTAGAGTTTGCAGGCCCAATCATGGCTGCATCATTAATTATAACTTTCTTTTCTTTTCGTAAATATAAAAAATCTTTGTTAAAATAATCAGGTGTTCAAAATGTTTCTAAAAAATCTTACAATCACAATTTCTATATTTCTAATTGCAACGGTATTTGTTTTAAATGCCGGTACAGGTCTTGGTAATGGTAAATCTGGAGGCAAGAAAATTGCCCTTAATAATAAAGTTGGATCAAATCAGATAAAATTCTTCAGCAAAGCTCCGGGTGAGGATATTGAGGGTACAGCAAATGGTATATCTGGTAATTTTACTCTCGATCCTTCTAATCTTGAAGCAACCAACGGAAGTGTAACCGTTGAGGTTAAATCAATGGAGACTGGTAGCGGTTCACGCGATGCTCACATGTATTCCGAACCTTGGCTAAATGAAAAAGGGTTCCCAAAAATTACATTACAGATTAAGGGAATGAAAAACGTTAAAAACGTAAAATACGATGCATCTTCAGGTAAAGCCACAGCTAATGCCACTGTATTTGGTGACTTTACTTTACATGGCATAACAACACACATGGAAGCTGAAATCACTCTAACTTATATAAATGAATCCGATAAAACTAAAGCACGCGCGCTCGGAGATTTTGTAATGGTCACAGTTAATTTTAATGTTCATTTATTAGAACATAAAATTTTGGGCAAAGCCGGAGTGGTCGGTGATAAAGTTGCTGAAGTTGTAAATTTACAGGCTTCATTTTTTGGAAATGTTCAATAATTATTTTAAAATTAATTTTGGGGTCTAATTATGACAGAATTAAAGACAATCGAAAGAAGAGATTTTATTAAGAAATCACTTGTAACAGCAGGAATATTTCTTTGTAGTTCATCACTTGCAACTCTTCTTGATTCATGTTCAAGCACTGCAACTGATCCGGGTTTATCAACAGTCACTTATGATGTGTCCACCAATGCGGATTTACAAGTAGATGGTGGAGTAGGTAAACCAATAATAACAAATTTTAACAGTGGTAAACCTGTAATGATTCTTCGTATAACTTCAACAAGTTATATTGCTTTTTCTGCATCCTGTCCGCATGAAGGGTTTGTTTTAGATGCTCCCGATCCGGCAAATGGAATTCTAAATATTGTTTGCGGTAAACATTCATCTGAGTATAATGCGGCCACAGGTGCAGTGATTAAACAACCAACAAGTGGGACAACTAAGGCTTTAGTCAAATTTAATACAAGTTATGATTCAGCAACGCATCTTTTGACTATCTCAAAGTAGTATTAATTAAACTTAAATTACTTTTTGAAATAAATTAGAAAGACTGCCTCATAAGTTTCGTTTCAGTCATTTCTGAGAATGCAGGAATCCCCAAAAGTGCTACTGGATGGGGATTCCTGTATGTGAGACTGTGTGAAAACTTCAATTTCTGTCATTCCTGCGAATGCAGGAATCCCCAAAAGTGCTACTGGATGGGGATTCCCGCATTCGCGGGAACGACATTCCATTGGAATTTCATAGTTTTCACACAGTCTCATGCGAGAATGCAATTTTGTCAAATATTCTACATTTGAGGCAGCCTCTTTAGTTTTTGACAAGCTTGTCAATAAAACAATGTTAGCTTGACGGTTCAAAAACTTTCAAAATATAATATTTTAATTCAATAAAATTCAACCACTAACTTTATAACTTTAAAAACTTTCAACTTGGAACTTATATTTATTCCAAACTAACTTCAAATCCAATTTATCTGCTTTTCTATATATGATAATTTTATTGTGCTTTCGTTCATTGGGGCATTATCGGCATAGACATTCCATAAAATAATATTTGAATCCAAAACGCAATTATCAGCAAGCTGAATACTTGCGAATAATCTCTTCAAGCCAGGCAGTAGCGGCGTATTGCGAAAAGATTCAATATTTGATTTATCTTTTTCAGTACTATGAGCAGATATATTCAAAAAATTGCTGTTATCACCAGTGAACAGAATATAAGGAATTTCATTAAATTCAATTTTCTTATAATTGCTAATTAATTGCTCCGGCAGCATCTTGGCAGGAATTTTAATAAAATAATTAATAAATTTTGCATATACTTTGCCTGAATTGCGGCAATAGACATATAATATACGTTTTGTCTCATTGCTATTTGAGAACAGATCAGTCTCTTTTCCTTCACTGATTACAAATTCAAGAAAAATCTTTGGATGAGTGGCTCGATTCATTATATCTTTAACCTCATAGTCATCCATTGGAACAGATTCAAAATTATATCGTTTATAATATCGCTTATCTCCAGCCATGAAAGCCGTATCGCCTTTTGGAATTTTAACAACATAAACTACATCTGAATCGGAAATTGAAATTGGAGTAATTTGAAGATTAGGAATTTTCGGTTGAATATGAGAAGATATAATTTGTTCGAGCCATTCTTTTGAAAATTCATTCCTATTGACAGGATCAATCTTTTCAGGGATATATCTCAGTTCTTTGTTATTTGTTTCACGAATTCCATAAATAATTACTCCCCCATCGGAATTTGCCATGGCTGACACATCTTTTGAAATTTCTTTTCTTTTGCCATCACTACGAGAAAGCGCTTCAGCAGCCTTATAATCAAGGTGAAGATTCTCCTCAAATTTATTTGCTATTAAATCTTCAAGATATTTAAAGTCGTATTTCATAATTCAATAAACTAATGTTTCAATTAATCATTACATTTTACAATAATTAACATCATTCAAATATATAATAAACAAAAAGAATAACAAATAATAACAGAAATATAAGTGAAATTGAAAGAACCAAGCCTCAGAAAAACTCTTTCAAAGAAATCATAGAATTTATACAAAAATAATGATAAAAAAATCCTATTTTTAATCTGATAACTAATTGAAAATCTCAACTATTGATATGCAATTATAATTCTATAAATTATGACAGACGAACAAGCAATAAAAAAAACTTTGAATATAGCACTCAAAGGCTCTGGTAATGTCAGCCCAAATCCCAGAGTAGGTGCATTAATCATGAAAGATGATAAAATTTTATCCGAAGGTGCGCATGAATATTTTGGTGGGCCACATGCTGAGGTTAATGCAATCTCCAAATGTACTGATGATGAATTAGAAGGATCTACTATCTATGTTAATCTTGAACCATGCAGTCATCATGGTAAGACACCGCCTTGTACCGATTTGATAATCACTAAAAAGATTGCCAGAGTTGTCATCGGCACAATAGACCCAAATGAATTAATGGCTGGAAAAAGTATTGAAATTCTTAAAAATGCGGGTATTGAAGTTGAGTCGGGAATCAGTGTAGAAGCATGTCATTGGGTAAATAGATTTTTCTTTAAATATATACAAACAGGCTTTCCCTATATCATTCTTAAAGTTGCTCAATCTTTAGATGGTGTTATTGCGTTAAAAAGTGGTGTCTCACAGTGGATTACTTGTAGTGAAAGTCGTCGCAGATCTCATTATTTAAGATCAATTATTGATGCTGTTCTTGTTGGAAAAAATACCGTCCTGATGGACAAACCAGCATTGACCGTCAGAGAAACAGAAGGTCGGAATCCAAAACGAGTTATTTTCGACACTAATCTTGAAATTCCTCTTGAAAGTCCAACATTTCAGATTATTGACAATCAGGAAACTATTGTTTGTTGCAGCCCGGAATCATACAATAGCAGAAAAGCTAATACTTTAAAAATTGCAAAAATCAAAGTTCAGGCAGTTGACCTCGATTCTGAGGGCAGAATTGATCCAAAGCAAGCAATCAGTCTTCTTGCTAAAAATTTCAACATTTGTTCGATTATGGTAGAAGGCGGTGCCATACTATATTCTTCTTTTGCAAAGAATGGATTAATTGATGAGCTTCATACATTTATAGCACCAAAAATTATCGGCTCAGGAATAAATGCTTTTAGCGAACTGAAGATTGATTCGTTAAAGAATTCTGTAAATTTTGAAACAAAATTAATAAGTAAAAGCGGCGAGGATATTCATATAATTTCCGTCCCGAAAAAATAAACCACTAACTTTATAACTTTTATTCTACCATGGTATGTTAACAGGTGTGCTTTTATTTGTTAGTTCTTTAAGTTTAATTTTGGGATTCAGTTTGTCGTTCAGATAGTTAGCTACTCCTTCTATTTTAAAAGTAGAGAGTTCAACCCAAGTGCAATAAAGCCCGTAATGTGTGAAGGCAGTTATAGCAATATTTTTTCTTGCTTTTTTTAGTTCCTCAGCTATATTTCCGGTTCCGACATTTACAACATTTTTGATTCCGTTATTTTCATGCCATATAACGAAAACTCCCTTTAAATTTTTAAATACATCATGATTCAAGTCGAGTTTATCAAACATGCACCAGATTCCTCCTTTACATCTAAACCAATCAACTTCCATAATACAATCTTTAAATATATTAAAAATATTTTCATTCAAATTTAATAATTTAATTGAATAAATCAAAACAAAAAACACTCATCACAAAAATTATTCGTCTATTTATTCTATTTTTAGTTTCATTTTCATATTTTAAAATTATTTTAGGCATCGTTTGAAAATATTTACAGTCAATTTTATTACCGGCGCAGCACAATCAAATCAGTTCCCAGATGAGAAACTACCAGAAATTGCGTTTTCAGGTCGTTCCAACGTCGGAAAATCATCTTTGCTTAATAACATTGCCCTAAATAAAAACATTGCTAAAATCAGCTCTTCTCCCGGAAAAACAAGACAAATTAATTTTTTCAATGTGGATAACAAATGGAGGATGGTTGATTTACCGGGTTTTGGATATGCAGCAGTTTCTAAGATAGAACGAGAAAAGTTTGAAAAGCTGAATCTTGAATATTTAAAAGGGAGAAAATTCCTGAAATTAGTATGTATTCTTTCAGACAGCCGCCATGATCCTCAGAAAATTGAATTATCTCTAATAGAACAATCTGAAATTTTGAAAGTTCCATATTTGATAATTTTAACAAAATGCGATAAAATTACAAACAGACTAATAAATGAACGTAAAGAACAATGGGAGCAGATTTTATCAGCATGTTCATTTCATCGGGGGCTGATTCCATACTCGGTTGAAACTAATCTCGGAAGAAAGGAACTTGTTACATTAATTCTTTCGGAACTGACCAACTAATCTACTTTGATGAATGAAACTATCTCTGTCCTTCTTCCAATATTTAACTTTAAATAATAAGTCCCGGAACATAAATTTATTTTTTTTAAATCAAGATTAAGAATAGTTTCACCAGTATAAAAAAATGAACTATTCTCAAAGAGTTTATTCATATTCAAATCATATATAGAATAAATTACATTTGACGAATTTGGGATAAAAAAAGTTATATTGATAATATCAGTGCAAGGATTTGGAAATACAACGAAGTCATTTTTCGGCTGATTTTCTGACACATTTTCCACAATATTGTAAAAATAAATTGTTAGATTGTTATTAATCAGACTGTCAGCACTGTCAGCAATTTGATAAAGTTCTCTTTGAATCTGCCTGAAACTGTTATAATTGTAAAAATGTTTATTTTGTAGTTGAAAGTAGCTACCGTTCCATTTGTTCATGGATAATTCACTTAACAAATCGTCCGTATATTTATAATCCCATAAATATTGAAAGATAAATATAGATTTTACAGAATCATATCCTGACTTAATAACTTTGATCAGATTTTTATTTGAATCATATTTTTGATCATATTTATTTTCAGGGACCCATTTTAAATTAAAATTATAATTGACCAACTGCATTGAAAGCGAATCTGAGTTATATGTATATTCAGTATATCTCGAAGATTTCCAATTAGAGCCGTCGAAAAATTCTATCAGATTTTTATTTAAACTATCAACTAAATTATATGTATATGTATATCTTTTTGAGTCATACCATGAGTTTGAGAGCCAATCAGAATTTATTGTCTGTGTAATTTTATGAGTTAATGAATAATTATTTCGGATAAGAGAATTATTAACCCAATTATTGTTAATCCCAATCTCAGTCAACACTTCGATAATTGAATTATGGATATTATAAATATAGGTTTTCCTGATACTTTTGAGCCAATCCTGATTAATAAAAGAGAAATACTCTTCGGATTTTAATGATTTGTCAGAATAATAAGAATAAGCAGCAGAGTCGCTTTTAATCCATTGGTCGTTAATTTTCAAAAAGACCAAATCTGCACTGAGATTACCCTGACTATCATAAATATGTTGGGTACGAACAGGTATTGCAGATACATCATTATAAACTTTATAATTTTCCTCAATCATTTGAAAAAAATTATTAAAACTAAACTCTGTACTATTTTCAATAGACCAGTCGTTATTTTTCCAAGAGTAGCTTTCTACTTTAGTAAGATTGCATATAAAGTCAGACTGAGCATAACTAAAGCTCAAAATGAATATTATCAGAACAATTTTAAAAATATCCATTCTCAAAAAACTTTTATTTAAATCAAATAATCTATATTCTTACAGGCATAATCAGCATTACCAAATCGTCTGAATCCCCATTCGGGATTAGTAAGGCTGGCTTTGTCGGTTCAGAAAAAGTTAAAATTGCTTGATTATCTCTAATACCCTGAATTTCGATATGAGAAAAAGCATCTTCAATATATTTATAATTAAATCCGATTTCAAAACGCGGATATGGGAATTCACAGGCTAATTGCTCTTTTGCCGATGTACCACTATCTTCATCTTCACCGGTTATTGTAAGTTGATTATCATCAAAAATAAATTGTACTTGTTTGGATTTTTCATTAGCCATTATAGCAGCACGTTTAATAGCTGATAAAACGGCACCGTAATCCACAGTAGCTCTAATTGGATTATCTTTTGGCAAAACAGATTCATAAGGTGGGAATTTTTCATTGATGATTCGAGATACAATAAGTGTCTCTCCGCCAATCTCAAAACGGACATGAGTAATCTTACCTCTTCTTTCAAGAAAAGCCATAAAGACATCATTATCGAGTTTTTTGAGCAAATCGACAGTTCTTGCCGGAATAATCACATCTAATTGTTCAGGAAAATTCAACTGTGCAGAATTTATAGTATATTTCACTAATCTATAACTATCAGTTGCGACTGAATGGATGCGATTTCCACGGAATTGGAAAAGAACACCTGTCATAGCGGGACGATATTCATCAGTAGAAACTGCAAATGTTGTTTTATTGGCAATACGCATCAAATCAGCTTTTGCAAAGAATGCCTTATTAGGATTTGAATTATCAGAAAATGTAGTGAATTCATATTTATTATCTTCTTCAAACAATTCAGGAATATCAAGATATTCCTGTGGGTCAATTCCTTTGATAACATAGCGACCACTGGGAGTTTTAAGAATTATCTCGTAATTATCAAGATTTGCTTCAAATTTAATTTCTCCTTCGTTACCGAGAGCACGGATAATTTCATTCAAACGTCGCCCTGGCACCAGAATTTCCCCCTCACTCTCGGTTGCAACAAAAATAACAGACATAATTGTAACTTCCTGATCAGTTGCTATGACCTGGAGTTTTCCGTTTTTTACGGAAAAGTGCAAATGCTCTAAAACAGGTAGAGTCGATTTTGGAGGTATGACAGGTAAGGTTTTCTGTAATAATTTTGAAAATTCACTGATTGAGACTGTAAATATCATTATTTTTCCTTTTTATTTATGCTATTTTAAAACTATTTCTTATTTTTCATTTTGAAACTTCATCAGATATACAAGTTAATAAATTAAGAATGAATCTACAAAATAAAATTAAGGAAAATTATGCTAACAAAATATGGTACTGATAATATTTTAGTGATGCTCTTGGTAAGTTTTGTTTTAATGGGATTGGGTCTGTTTGTTTTCAGGCAATTTCCTGCATATATCTTTTTAGGATTAGGTTTAATTATTTTTATATTTACAATTTGGTTTTTTCGTGATCCAGACCGTAAACTACCCACAGAAGCCGAAACAAACCCTGCATTGATAATAGCACCTGCCGATGGAAAAATTGTAGAAATTAAGGATGTTGAAGAAAATTTATTTCTACATTCTAAAGCAAAACAGATTAGCATTTTTCTTTCACCATTAGACGTACATGTGAATAGAATACCTTTTGGAGGGACTGTAAAGTTTTTTAGTTACAATCCGGGAGATTATTTAGTTGCATATCATCCTAAATCTTCAGAGTTAAATGAACAGACCCGTATAGGAGTTGAAAATAAAGTTGGAAAAATATTTTTCAAACAAATAACCGGAATATTAGCCAGACGCATTGTTTGGGATATTAAAATCGGGGATACGGTTGCTATAGGACAGCGTTTTGGTATGATGAAATTTGGTTCGCGTATGGACATTATGGTTCCTCTGGAAGTCAAAATTTTCGTTAATAAAGGAGATCGTGTAGTAGCAGGTGAAAGCATTATTGGTTCTTATTATTAAAAAATACTTATTTTTGTAAATGATTGCAAACAAAATCGATAAAGCAGAACAAATTAAAATATCAAATGAACAGGATTATGCTGCTGTACGTTTAGTTTTAGAAGGCGATAACTCTGCATTTCAAATTTTACAAAAGAAATACAAAAGAATTCTGGCTTCGCTTATTCGTAAGATGGTTCGTGACGAAGATGATATTGAAGATTTGCTACAAGAAACCTTCATCAAAGCATACAGATCATTACATACATTTCAGTTCGGTTACTCATTTTCTTCATGGCTTTATCGTGTAGCTTCAAATAACTGCATTGATTTTTTGCGAAAAAAACGGTTCCAGACAATTTCAATCGACCAAACACTTGATCCAACGGGCGAAGAAGATACTACTTATGAGATTCGTGACGAATCATATCAGCCGGATTTAAACTACATGAATGAAGAACGAAAGAATGTCCTGATGCGGGCAATCGAGAATCTTCCTGAAAACTACCGCATAATAATCAAACTACGTCATGAAGAAGATATGGATTATAATCAAATTGGTGAAGCACTAAATCTTCCGATTGGCACTGTGAAAGCACACATTTTCAGAGCGAGAAAAATTCTGTTGGCTAATCTACAGAGCCAGAGCTATCTGTTTCAGGAGGATTGAGAATTAATTTTTCGATCACATCGACAAACACAAGCATATCTTCGTAATAACTCTCTACGTCAGCCTTTTGAAATTCAACAAAGTCCTCATAATCATTTTCTTGATGTTTATCAAAAGTGTCTTTTTAAATTCTTCCCAATTCATTCTTAACAATCCCGGTACGAATAAAATTGAAATTAAACCATCCCTTCAATTGTTTATACTTCGAAGTTGAGAAATTAAACTAACCCAGATTAAATAGTAGGGTCACGGCTTGCCGTGCCCTCTTTGTTTAAGATATATCTTTGTAGTGGCGGGTTCTGAACCCGCCACTACTGATATTATCAATTGAATATTTTTTCTATTGAATTATTTGGGTTGAACTGAGAGTGCTGAAACAATATGGAATACAGAGAAATAAATTCGATTTAATGCATTTTCGTGCGATTATTCTCCAAAGCTAATTTTGCATCTTCAATTGTATCCTTAGCCTTTTGAATTCTATAATCGACCAAAGTTTGTTTATCAAGCTGCTTCATAAAAAATTCCTTCATACTTGATATTCTCTCTGAGTGGTGTTATTGGCTCAGTAAGATCAATATTATTTAGGAAAGGATTATCAATTATCACATTATATTTAATCATCAATGTGAAAATAATATTCCTAACTTCTCTTTTAAGTTTTTCTTTTAAATTTCGATTAAAAATAATAGCCAAATCATAATCAGAATCTTCTCTAAAATCGCCACGGGCGCGGGATCCAAAAAGATAAATACCACGGAAATCCGGATATTTCTGCTTTATTTCATCTATTAGTTCGTGAATTATCTTTTCAGTTTTCTCTTCAACCATTGTTAATTTATAGAAATAATACAATTATCAATTTAAATTAAGAAAAAAAAACTAATAGTCATAATCTTATATAATTCGTAAATTAGAATAATTTTTTAATTCATTTTAAATTGATTATTATTATTATTGGTGATGCTATGAAAAAATTCCTTATATCCCTTCTAACGCTCCTGATGCCATTTATCCTAATCGCTACACCTGTTGAAATTAAATATGACAATGGGACATCACGCACGAATTATGATAATCATATTGACCGTGAAGAATCTCTATTTCTGATGCCAGATGGGCCTTGCAATATTACTGAATTGAAGGTCTATTTCGCCGGAACAGTTGCTCAGGAAGATACGATTTATATCGTTGGGGATCCATCGGAAGGCACGGTCTCCCCTACTTTTTGGGTTTTATCTTATAATATCAAATATCCGCCAATTGTTGTTCAGTATGACGGGAAGCCGGGATGGCGCAGTTTCCCAATCAACGGTTTACGCTCGGATGGATTGGATAGAATTTGTGTGCAGCACCGAGTTAAAGACGGTGGACCATATTTTGGTCAGGATACCAAAGGACAATCCGTTGTTCGGGGTTTTTATTGCGATACTGATGAAAATAACTCTCTCGGCGGACCTGGAGCTTATAAATTAGCAGTTGGAAATTTTATGATCAGATTAATGGTTGAATATGACCTGCCTTTTCAAAATACTTCACAACTGCCACCAGCAGCAGTTCTAACAAACGCATCAATTCGACTTGGTATTACAGATTCAAAAGCTAATCTTATCGCAAGCAGCGATGTTTCCATTGTGGACTGGAATAACGACAATTATGATGATATTGCGATTGGATCATATTTTTTTGAAAATCATAAAGACGGAACTTTTATCAATGTAAGTGCAAAATTCAATATATCAGCAGGGATGACTTCCTGGGCTGATTTTGATGGAGACGGTTTTCCAGATTGTTATGCTCTTGTTAACGGTGCTTGGCAGGAAGATAAAAAAATGATGGTTTCAGGTGATGCCATTTATAAGAATAATTCAGGTCAATCATTCTCTAAGCAGATCAGTACTAATTTATTCAAGACACCTTATCCTAATCCGTCGGATGATTTTAAACTGACAAAAAAATATATAAATGATACTATTTTTAATCCTTATAGTTGCATTACTCCTCTTTGGGGAGATTTTAATGGTGATGGCCGTCCCGATTTGTTTCTTGCTAACAACCGGGTGGGAGTGACCGTAAATGGAAATTACTGTGAGCGGTATTTCCCTGATCAGCTCTGGTTGCAGAATAGCAGTGGACAATTTGAAAATAATTCCTTTACATCTGGTATCCTTGGTTTCGAGAAATATTCTACTGATAACGGTAGTGGATGGTTTGGCTGGGAAGACTGCTATGGAGCCTCTGCTTCGGATTATAATAAAGATGGAAAAACAGATATTTTTGTTGCAACATATAGATTGGTACGTGACAGATTGTATAGAAACGACGGAGCTGGGAAATTCACAGATGTTGGTACTCAGACAGGAGTGTTGGGGAATCCTACCGCTGATCCTAATGCCTTTGGTCACGGAATGGGCTCTGAATGGGCTGATATTAACAACGATGGCTTACCTGATTTAACAGTAGGAAATCTCGGCCATCCCGACTGGCGTGGCCAATGGTCAAATCCTTCGCTAATTTTTATAAATGGTGGAGCTTCAAAGAATTTTGCATTCACAGAAAATCATCGCAATATGGGACTGAAATTTTTTGAAATGAATGCCGGAGTTTGTTGGGCTGATCTGGATTTAGACGGGAATCAGGATTTATGGCACGGGCAGATTTCTTATAATGCAGAAGGCTCACAGGGCGAACCCAAGCGTGCTGGTCACTTTTATATGAATCAGGGTGCCCCTGATTTTAAACTTAAAGACATGACATGGTATTTCGGTGCATTGGTACACGGTCCATGGTCTGCTGCACGAATTGATTATGATAGGGACGGAGACATTGACCTGGTGGTATGCAGTAATTTTGAAGGAGTGAAGGTTTTTAGAAATGATATGCCACATCGGGGTAAATGGATAGAACTAAAACTGAAGGGCAGTCCCAAAGATAATGTATCAACAGAATGTTTTGGTTGCAAAGCAACGATTTATTCGGGTAATCAAATGTTTTATCGTGATCTGAATGGATCTATTGCGGGTACACGTACAACACAGAATAGCTTTGACCTACATTTTGGTTTGGGGAATATTTTAAATATTGACAGTATTGTTATCAATTATCCAAACGGTCAGAAAAACCTAATCAAAAATATCGAAATGAATAATTATTATGTTATTCCGTATATGCAAAGCGCTTCTGCACCGATTCTTTGCACTCCCGCTCTGCAGGATCCTCCGAATTACTGTATGAATAAAACAATTAATAAACTTGTCTGGAATTCAGTTGCAGGAGCTGTTAAATATGAAATCCAATATTCTTTTTGTTATAATTTCACTGGTGTTATACAAGACACATGCTTTGATTTTCATACAGTCACTGTGTTTGGAAAAGGTACTACAGAATTATCTACTACATTTACAGATCAATACAGTTATAATTGGAGAGTACGAGCCTTTACAGCCAACGATAGTAGCAACTGGTCAACAGTTTGGTCATTCACTAATGGCAAACCCAAACCTTCGGCTCCTACTCTTGTTAGCCCTGCTAACAAAACAACCGAAGTACCTGTTACACCACAGTTAGTCTGGTTAGCAGCTTATTATCCAATCTCTGCCAAGATTAATACTGCTTATAATGTTCAGATTTCAAAATCCAACACTTTTTCATCATTAATTGTGGATTCAACAAATATTCTTGCTCTGACAGCTAATATTGGAACAATATTAGAGCCACAGACTACTTATTACTGGCGCTGCAGAGCAATTAATGCAGACGTTCAAGTTCAGGGTGACTGGTCAAATATTTTTTCGTTTACTACTCTAAATCTTCCATTAAAAGTAAATTTGAGTTCACCAGCTAACAATGATTCAAACATAGTTGTTCCTATTTCAGTAAAATGGCAGAGTGTAACAAACTCCAATTCATATATCGCTGAATTGGCTACTGATGCTAATTTCTCAAATATTGTTTATACCAAAAATACCATACCTTTTACAAAATTGACTCTGACAGCCAATGAATTAAAACCAAATACAAAGTATTTTTGGCACGTAAGAGGAACAAATGATGGTGGGAATGGCTCTTGGAGTGATACTTGGAGTTTTAAAACAGGGATATTCGGTTCTGTTGGAAATAATCGAATAGAAGGAGTATATTACTTTCAAGATGTTCATCCTAATCCTTCAGATGGAAATTTTAGTATAAATTTATATTTATATAAGCCATCAAATATTAGCTATAAGATATATAATGAGTCAGGTGAACTTATTTTTGAAAAAGCTGAAATACTTCATAGCACTGGCTCAGTGCAATTAGTATGGGATTCATCTCTTTTCTCTACAGGTGTTTATTATATAAAAATTTATATTGATAATTATCAAATAAATGAAATTTTAACAAAGATTTAATTGCATTTATTAATAAAAATAATTAATTTACAATTGGAGCAATTCTTTTTTTAAATAATTTCGGGAGTTTTATGATTAAAAAGTTTCTCATTGCAATTGTTGTTGTTTTTGTTGCCATTCAAGTTATGGACTATGTTCTCCATAGCTTGATTCTTGGGCATATTTACCAACAAAATGCTTCCATTTGGCGCCCAAATATGATGAATCTTATGTGGGCTATGCACCTTTCTACATTTATTGTAACAGTCTGTTTTGTTTATATTTATTATAAGCTTATACAGAATAAATCTGCTTTCCGGGGTGTTTGGTACGGTATCGTATATGGCATTGCCGCTGGAATGGGAATGGGATATTCTACATATTGCATGTTTCCGATTCCATACGTTTTAGCAGTAAGTTGGTTCTTTGGATCAGTAATTATCTATACGATTGCAGGACTGATAACGGCTTTGATCATTAAAGAATAGTTTATTGAAAATTTTGAAAAGAAAAGCTGGCATTGACATTGGTTTTACCAGCTTTTTTTATTTTTATCATATATTGTAAAATCGTTTCCTACTTGAAGGCTGTCATTCCTGCGTATGCAGGAATCCCCTGATTGGCACTGGAAGGAGATTCCCGCATGCTCGAAAATGACAATAATTCCTAATTCATTAAGGAAATGATATAATATTAATAGCTTTTGTTTGTTTTAATGATAGAATTTATGAAAAAAACAATATCTTTGAATCTAAAATATCCGCCATCCAAGCCATGTTCCTGCGATATTTGCACAAGTTACTGCCAACGTCCGGGATGGTGGACAATTGAAGAAGCAGAACGTGCTATTGATGCCGGATATTCTTCCAGAATGATGCTTGAAATGGCTCCGGATATGACTTTCGGTGTACTGTCTCCCTCATTTTATGGATGTGAAGGTTACTTTGCAATGAATTTATTCTCAAAGGAAGGTTGTAATTTTCTTAAAAATGGGTTATGTGAACTTCATGGAACAGACTTTATTCCACTCGAATGCCGCTTCTGCCACCATGACCGTGTAGGTGAGGGTAAAAATTGTCACAGCGATTTGGAGAAGATGTGGAACAGTAATGAAGGTCGTACATTAGTGGCAAGATGGTCAAAAATAGTTGAATTACTAAAAAAAGTCAGTAAAACTAATGGTTAATGGTTAATTAATCTGGAAAAATACAATTCAACTCCGATATAACTCATAACTCATAATTAAAATAGTCCTACCACCACCATTCATGCTTTGCTTGTCTATTCATCAGGACTTTGATTGCTTCAAGTGGTTTAACATTGTTAAAAATTATTTCATACATCTGTTCAGTTATAGGCATTTCGACTCCATGTTTTTTGCCAAGAAAATATGCTGATTCAGTAGTTGATATACCTTCCGCTACCATCTGCATGTGGGTAATAATATCTTCAACAGACCTGCCCTTACCAATTTGCTCACCAACATATCTGTTACGACTATGAAAACTATTGCATGTAACAACCAGATCACCCAAACCTGATAAACCGGACAAAGTCATCTGCTTTCCACCTATGGAGTAGGCCAGTCTTGACATCTCAGCCAATCCACGTGTTATCAAAGCAGCTTTTGTATTATCCCCTAACTCCAGTCCATCGATTATTCCTGCAGCTATTGCAATAACATTTTTCAAAGCACCACCAATTTCACAACCAACCACGTCGTCAGAATTATAAACTCTGAATGAATTTGATGTAAATAAATCCTGTACATATTTTGAGGTTAATGGATTATCAGAAGCTGCGACTACTGTGGTTGGAACATTACGAGCTACCTCTTCGGCATGACTTGGGCCTGTAATCACACAAAAATCATCAGGATTTAAACCTAAATCACTCATTAATTCCGATGGTCGCATCAGACTGTGTTTTTCTATGCCCTTTGAACAGTTAACAACAATTTTTTCAGTCAAAATAAATTTATACTCTGAAAATACCGGTCTTATAAATTGAGTAGGAATAACCAATATCAAGGCTTCTTTAAACCTCATTTCTTTTGGATCAATGCTTGCTCTCAATGTTTGAGGAAGTTCAATACCGTTTAAATAAATTTTGTTTGTATGAATAGTATTGATTTCATTCACCACTTCAGTTTCATGTGACCATAAAGTAACATGGTGCCCGTTATTTACTAATAGTGCAGCCAAAGCCGTACCCCAGCCCCCCGCTCCGATTACACCGATTCTCTTTTTATCTTTTTTCATATTTTTTTCCATAATAACAACAATAATAAAAATCAAAGCTGTTTTAAAAGTAGAATATTTACCAAAAATGTCATTCCTGCGAATGAGACTGTGTGAAAACTACCTTTACTTGTCATTCCTGCGAATGCAGGATTCCCCAATTGCGCCATGGAAGGGGATTCCCGCATTCGCGGGAATGACAGATACGTGAATATTTCGTGTTTTCACACAGTCTCGCATGCGGGAATCCCCTTTCAGTACCACTTTAGGGGATTCCTGCATTCGCAGGAATGACAGAAAAGTAACTTATGAGATAGCCTTTATTATTTAAACTATTTTTTCTATGTATTCAAAAGCTTTATATTAAGTTCAATTTTTTTTACCGAGTTTAATCAATTGAAGCTTATTAAATTTATTTTCGTTCCCTTTTAATAGTCGGGCTATATTTTGTCTGTGAGTAAAAATAAGGAATACAGATATAAATAATGCAAAGTAAATCAGAACGGGATATTCCGGCATGTTATCGCGAAAAATATTAAATCTGACTAATAAAGATAATGGAAATGCACAACCAGCAATCATAGAACCTAATGAGATATAACCTGAAAATATTACAACGAGGATAAAGGCAACAACTGCTATAGACATATCTATCGGGGCAATCCCAATCAACATTCCGGCTAATGTATTTACTCCTTTTCCTCCGCGAAATCCTGCAAAAACTGTAAACACATGGCCAATAATGGCGAAGAAACCGGCAAAAATTCTTACAAGTATAAGATCATTAAACCAGTTAATATTATTTGGAAATACTATATTCAGACCAAAATAGTTTACAACAACAACAACAGGAATTACACCTTTAAGAATATCAATAACTTGAATAAACAAACCCCATTTCCAGCCAAGTAATCTAAAAGCATTTGTACTTCCCATATTTCCACTGCCTTTTTCTCTAATATCAAAGCCGAAAACCCTTTTACTTACTATTAATGCAGTTGGTATTGAACCTATAATATAACTAATCAGTGCGATGATAACTAAGTTCCAATATTGCGATAAATCCATAAATATTTCAAATAATTGATAAACAAAACAACTTACAACAAATATATATAAAACATGAATAAAATCAAAATTTATTTAAAATTCGTGAAATAATGAAGCGCTATTCCGGCTGCTACTCCAACGTTCAAGGAATCAGTTTTTCCAGTCCCGCGAATCTTGAACTCCTTAGTTAAAATCTTTTTTACTTTTTCTGATATACCTTCGGATTCATTTCCGAATACGATCCCGAATTTCTTCTGAGGTGAAATCTTATCTATATAAGTTTTTGCACCAAGTGAAGCACCAAAACATTCAAAATCCTTATAATTTGAACTTATATATTCAGAAAGATTTTCAGTTGTTACAATTGATGACCGAAAAATTGAACCCATAGTTGCTCTAACAGTTTTTGAATTGTACTTATCAGCAGATTCATTCCCTAATATCACTTGATTTATCCCGAACCAGTCTGCTGTTCTGATTATAGTACCAACATTACCGGGATCTGAAACACCGTCCAAAACTATGAAAGGTTTATTGAAATTAGGTGTTATTTCTTTGATTACTCCAACTGCAATTATACTTTGTGGTGATTTAGTCTCACTCAACTGATCAAAGTGAAGTTTACTTGCAGTATAAATAGCCACACCTTTATTAGCATACGTATCAGCAAGAGCTAATGCTTCTTGCGACGGATGATCGCGTAAGACTAAAAGCTCAACTTCAAAATCGCTGTTAAGTAATTCATTGCACAATTTTTCTCCTTCGACCAGAAATAACCCATTCTGCTCACGCATAGGTTTCTTGTGAAGAGAACGAATTAATTTACTTAGTCTCTGTGAAATTTGTACACTAAAATGCATAATCGAATTTAATAGTTTATATAATTTTCTAAAGAATCATTGATTCAAATCAAAATTAATAAAACTCAACTACAATTGCACTATAAAAGTAGTCTGATTCAAAATTATTTCTAAAATATAAATTATTCGGATTTTAATTCATTAGCTATGATAAAAGCACCGCTTATGATATTTGTAGTAAATATTGGTGTCATTACAGCATTGAATTTTCTGTTTATCAATCCTAAAGCAGATCCACTAAATGTAAATGATTGCATTTCAGATGACATTAACAATTTATCGAATTTATCTTTAATTAATTTAGCTTCAATTCCCTCAAACAATTCAAAAAAAGTTAAATCGCTAAAATTCACACCAGTACTTGAGTTTTGGTTAAAGTAGAGAATTTTTCCATCAACATCCAGATTAAGGATCATACTTGGTATATGCTCAAAAATATAGTCCAGCACTAATTTATTTTCATTCAGCTGCATTAGTGTTTTCTTTTGACCGGTATGATCTGTAATTAGTCCGACTAATCCTCCGACAGCCCCATCTATATCAGTAAATGGAGTTTTATAAAATATTATATTATAATTTTTCTCATCTACATTACGATATTCAGCTTCGTAAACCTGCATCCCTCCCTTTGAAAGCAATTCACTGTCATATTTGGAAAAGATATCATCAGTATTATTAGGAAAAGTTTCTATCTCATGATAAGAAATAATTTTATCTTTACATTGACTCGTAAATGATTCAAAAGCCTTATTACATCCAATATATAAAAGCTCTTTATTCTTGAAGAAAATCGGAAAAGGAATCGCATCGATTATTTCCTGAAGTAAATATGCCTGATAACGATGATGAGTCTTACTTTCTTGTAAAGCCGCTACAGTTCTCTGATGTTCTGAAATTTCAAGTTGTAAATTTAATGTTCTTTCCTGAACAAGCTGTTCCAAACGAGTACGAAATTCTTTTAATTCACCTTCATATACTTTTTTTTGGGTCACATCGGTTAATGTGATATATGCATAGTCATTACCGGATATTTTATCTTTAAATTTTCGGCTATCAAGACGAATAAACAAATCCTCATTGTTCAGATTCATCTCAAGTTCACATGTTATATTTCTGTCATTTTCAAACAATGTATCAATGAATCCAAAAAATTTATTCTTATTATTATTTCTGACAAACCTGAACAGAAGCCGACCAAGCAAGCGTTTCTTTTCCATTCCGAACATTGAACAGGCAGTAAAATTTGCATCAAGAATAAGGCCTTTATCATCAATTGTTAAATAACCAATTGGTGCTGAATTATAAAGTTCAGCATATTTCTTTTTATCGTCATTAATATCTTTATTCGATCGCCTTAAAGCTTTATTTTGAATTTCAAGTTCTTTCTTTTCATTGTAAATTTGAGTTAGAATTTCTAATTTATCTTCAATGCTAAAAGAGTCAAAGTCTGCACTGGAAAAGCTATTTGAGTTAATTTCAAATTGCTTGACATTCCCATTTTCTTTTATGTTTTTCAATTATACTCCGAACTATTTTGCTTGACTTGACTTTATGAACTGGATTTTATCTGATTTTGTAAATTTTTATTATCGAACTTAATGAATAAATAATTTATTGAAAAGTAATTTAAAAAATTTCGGTTTTAATCATTAGTATTCTTATTAGTCTTATAAAAATTGATCAGATTATTTGTAGAGCAATCATGAGAATTTACTTTGTTATCTGATTTAAGTTCAGGGAGAATAATCCCCGCAAGCTGCTTTCCAAGCTCAACTCCCCATTGATCGAAAGGATTAACATTCCAGATGATACCTTGTACTAAAACTTTATGTTCATAAAAAGCTATAAGAGTTCCCAAATTACGTGGGTTTAAATTTTTAATTAAAATTGAATTTGACGGTTTGTTTCCGGCAAAGATTTTATGATATTTTATCTCATTGATTTCATCATCGGATTTACCCTGATTTCTAAGCTCGGCTGTTATTTCCGATTCTGTCTTTCCACGCATCAGTGCTTCAGTTTGAGCAAAAAAGTTTGATAATAATTTTTCATGATGATCAATAAAATCAGAAAAATTTTCATTGCCAAGATTATGAACAAAGGCAATAAAATCGCTTGCTATTTTTTGAGTACTTTGATGAATAAGTTGGAAAAAAGAATGTTGAGAATTTGTGCCTGCAGATCCCCATATCACCGGTCCAGTCTGATATTCTACTGATAATGAATTTTTATCGGTACATTTTCCATTGCTTTCCATATCCAATTGTTGTAGAAATTCGGGCAGCTTTGATAGATACTGGCTGTATGGAATAATTGCATAAGTTGGAATATCAAGAAAATTTCTATACCAAATCCCTATCAGAGCCATTATCACGGGTATATTATGGTTAAATTGTTCATTACGGAAATGAATATCGGCATCATAAGCGCCTTTAAGTAATTCCTCGAAATTATTATAACCGATAAATAAAGAAATTGACAGTCCTATGGCTGACCACAACGAATAACGCCCACCGACCCAATCCCAAAATTCAAACATATTTTCTAAATTGATCCCAAACCTTTGAACTGCATCTTTATTGGTTGATAAAGCAACAAAATGCTTGGAAATATCGTCTTGACTTGTGTTAGAGTGCGACAGGAACCAATTCTTAGCCGTTTGAGCATTCGTCATGGTTTCCTGTGTGGTAAAAGTTTTTGATGCAATGATAAAAAGTGTTGTTTCGTAGTTAAGTCTTTTCAGAGTTTCACTAATGTGCGCTCCATCAACGTTTGACACAAAATGAACCTTTAAATCCGGGATAGCATAGTGTTTCAGGGCTTCGCAGACCATTGCCGGTCCAAGATCGGAACCACCTATTCCAATATTAACAATATCTGTAAACTTCTTTCCATTAAAACCTGAAATTTCCGCAGAATGGAATTTATCAGTGAAAATTTTAATCTTCTCCAAAATTCTCTTTATTTCAGGCATTACGTTGAAATTATCAACCAAAACGGGCTCGGTACCAAAATTACGTAATGCAGTGTGAAGAACAGCTCTATGCTCGGTATTATTAATTTTAATACCTGTAAACATCTGTTCGATTTTATCTTTTAAACCGGCTTCAGAAGCAAGCGAGTATAATTCTTCAATAATATTTTCATTTATTAGATTCTTTGAATAGTCGAAAAGAAAATCCTTGAACAAAACATGAAATTTATCAAATCTGGATTGATCCGATTCAAATTCATGACGTAAACTCATGGTCTTTGCATCATCGGCTAATTTGAGCAACTGAGCCCATGGAGCAGTTTTATTTATTACTTCCATTGTACATTTCACTCTTAATTGCATTCTGTAATGCATCAATAAATACTTGTTTAGTCTTCATTCCAACAAATTTTTGTGCAATATTCCCATGTGAATCAATGATAAAAGTGGTTGGTACACCGGTTATGCCGCCGTAAGTTTCTTCAAGTGCGGGGTTACTAATAAATAATCTGTATGGGATACCAATTTTCTCTGCAAAAGATTTGACTGTTTCAGTGGCAGTAGCGGGATCTCTTTCCATATTAACACCGATTACAATTATTTGTTCTTTAAAATAAAGTTTACTGATCTGGATAATATCAGGTAATTCAGCTCTGCAAGGCGGACACCATGTGCCCCAGAAGTTCAATAGTACCACTTTTCCTTTTGTGATTTCTGAAAATGAACTTTCCTTGCCATTTTCAACAAATCTGAAATCTGTAGCTTTATTTTTACCGTTAGATTTCACAGCATCTATTTTATAAATTCTTGGTACAATTTTTTCATCAGTTTGACCTTCATTCTTTTTTGAAGAACATTCAAAAATCGTAATGGCAAGTAATATAAAGGCAACAACTAAAGTAAAACGCTGAAATAATCTCATAAATAACTCCAATAATAAAATATTTAATTTATTGACGGATAAATTTTTAAATAATTGTTAATTTAAAAAATGTAATGTTTCATTTTTTGGAACGAATTTTACTTGCATTAATTACAAAGTTCATTAATTTGATTTTTTAGTTTTAATAAGGATTATAATTCAAAATGTTTAAAAATAAAAGTTCACTCTCAGTTTGCATCATTGCAAAAAATGAAGAAAACAATTTAAGAGATTGCCTCGAATCAGTTAGAACCATTGCCGAAGAAATCATTTTGGTCGATACCGGATCAACAGATTCAACAATCGAAATTGCAAGAGAATACGGTGCAAAAATAATTGAATCTCCGTGGTGTGACGATTTTTCATATTCACGGAATATTTCAATTGAAAATGCGAGTTGCAAATATATACTAATTATTGATGCAGATGAAAGATTAATAAATCCTGATCTTTTAATAGAAGCCATCACAAATAGCAAGCAGGAAATCGGTGCTTGGCTGATTGAGGTATGTTCAGAGGCAAGAAGAGCAGATGGAGGCACCGACAAATTCAAAACAAGTTTACTTCGCTTATTTATTAACCATCCCGAAGTTAGATTTTCAGGAATTATACATGAACAAATCATAGAGCCACTTATCTCAATCGGAAAAAAAATTGAAAATACCCAAATACAGTTCTTTCATCTCGGATACTCTTTAACAATTGAACAGATGAGGAAAAAAAATGAAAGAAACCTTCATTTACTTCAAAAAGCTTTATTGAAACAACCGGCTAATGCTCATAATTTATACCATCTTTCAAAAACATATCTGGCACTTGGAGATTTGAAAAATGCAGCAATAAATATTGAAAAATCTATAAAATTTGCAAATACAAATAGTGCGATTTACCCTCAATCCCTGAATTACGGAGCCATTATAGCCTTTCAGATGAAGGATTATAAATTAGCTCTGGAAAGATCAGCCAAATCACTTGAAATTGTAAACAACCAAATGTTTGCTAATTTTATCATCGGTGAAACAATGAGTACTTTAGGAAGATTTCAAGATGCTCTTGACGCATATCTCAGATTAGATTTTGCTCGTCAAAATCCTGACACAATGGCACAAATAATCGGTGATTACTATTTACCCCAAGAACAATATCATTATCGGGTTGGACGCAGCTATATCGGTCTTAAAGATTATAAAAAAGCTAGAATAGAATTTACAAGCGGGAACCTAATTAATCCAAACGATACATCTTGTCTTGTGGGATTAGGGAATGTAGCTTTTTCTGAAAATGATTACAAAAAAGCCAGATTCTATCTTAATCAAGCATTAGCAATATCTCCGAATCAATCGGATTTGTTGTCTTTTATGAAACAGGTAGATGATATTGAAAATGCAAATAAATTATTAGTTCAGCATAGAAATGATCAAGAGCTAACAAATATTGATTTTAAAATTCAAGACAGTTCTAATGATTTTAATGCCAGTAATTCTTACAAAGATGAATTATTTCCGTTTATTACACTTGCGATGATTGTAAAAAACGAAGAGAAATTTCTCGATGGCTGCCTTGAGAGCGTCAAAGGAATTGTTGATGAAATAATTATAGTAGATACAGGATCAACGGATACTACTAAAGAGATAGCGCAAAAACATGCCGCGAAAATATTTGATTTTGAATGGATAGGAGATTTTGCAGCAGCAAGAAATGAATCTCTGAAACATTGTACGGGTAAATGGATATTATATCTTGATGCTGATGAACGATTAGACAGATTATATTCCAAAGATTTAAAATATATATTAGCCAATCTGCCCGAAGAAATCGGTGGCATCATTTGTACGATAGAAAGTGATCATTTGCAATTAACCGGATCTGTGGAAAATCATCGTGGTGGCTATCCTCGTATTTTCAGGAATTACGGTTACCCGAAAATTCAGTTCCGCGGCCGTGTTCACGAGCAGATCACACCTTCAATCTTTGAACTTGGTAAAACAGTGCCCCTATCAGATGTTGTAATCACACATCTTGGATATAATCAGAGCAGGGAAATAATGGAATCTAAAATAAAACGAAATTATCAAATGCTATTGGCACATGTTAATGAAGAACCCTTAAACGGATATGCTTGGTATCAGCTTGGGCAGACACTTGCGCAGATGTCCATAATAAAAGAGGCTGAAGAAGCAATAAGATTTGCCATAAAAGTTGGCAGTTTATCCTGTTCAGTTTATGCAAGTGCAGCAGCAACTTTATCACAGATAACAGGCAATCAGAAAAAGTTCTCAGAAGCATTAGAATGGGCGGATAAATCACTTTCGAGTGCCCCCAATCAAGTATATGCACTTAATTTAAAAGCTTATTCCTTACTTTATCTTGACAGAAATGAAGAAGCCGTTACAATTTTCGAAGAGGTTTTGAAACGATCAAGAGCTGCTCAGGGAGTTCCTCATTCTGGATTTGACATTCGGATACCAGAAGAAATAATTTTAAACGGAATAAATGAGGCTAAAAAGAAATTAGGATTAAATTAATCCATGTTTTTTCATTGGACCTTAATTACCTTATGATAATCGCTGTAGAAGCTGTTTAAAAAGAAGGATATTTATATAAATTGTCATTTGTGCACATGAGACTGTGTAAAAAAGTCAATTCCTTGTCATTCCTGCGTATCAGCTATGTAAAAACTCACTACTTCTACTGAATTGTCATTCTTCCGAAAATAATCAATTGAGGTGTCTCATAAGTTTCGTTTCTGTCATTCCTGCGAATGCAGGAATCCCCTAAAGTGGCACTGGAAGGAGATTCCTGCTTTCGCAGGAATGACATTTTTGTTAAATATGAGGCTTTTGAGACGGCCTCAATAATATTTTCATATTAATTTGTGATTTCTATAATCATGACAGTTCCCGCGCATGCAGGAATCCCCATCCAGTACCAATCAGGGGATTCCTGCATTCGAGCTTGTGTGAAAACTATGAAATTCCAATGAAATGTCATTCCCGCGCATGCAGGAATCCCCATCCAGTACCAATCAGGGGATTCCTGCATTCGAGCTTGTGTGAAAACTATGAAATTCCAATGAAATGTCATTGGGATTCCTGCATTCGCATCAATGACAGAAATTGAAGTTTTCACACAGTCTCATTCGCATCAATGACAGAAAAAGATAGTTTTCACACAAGCTCGTATGCATGAAAACAGTAAAAAAAGGCTCAAACATTAGAGTCAGAGCCTTTTCCAAAATTCCCAAAAAGCTGATTACCTTCCAGCAGTCAAATGTTTTGTTCTGCTTGATGCAATTGTCCTACTGCCTCTGTTTACAGTCGGTGCTTTTGTTTCAACAACAAACTGTGAGACCATATTACGTAATTCCTCTGTCAGACGGGTCAAATCATCTGCAGTTTTAGCCACATCCTGAATCTGACGTGCCGTTTCTCCAGCTACTTTTGAGATAGACAGAACATTATGAGAAATTTGCTCACTTGTTGCACTTTGCTCCTCACTTGCAGCTGCAATTTGATTGATTGAATCAAGAACCATGCGAGATGATTGTACAATTTCCTGAAGCGATTTACCGGCATTATCAGCGAGTTCGATACCACTTGAAACTTCTTCATTACCATGATTCATAACTTTCACAGCCTGTTCTGTTTCATTCTGAATACCGGTTATCATTTTTGCAATTTGTTTTGTGGCTTCTGTAGTACGCTCGGCGAGTTTGCGTACTTCATCGGCAACAACAGCAAAACCGCGTCCCTGTTCACCTGCACGGGCTGCTTCAATAGCAGCATTCAAAGCAAGCAGATTAGTTTGGTCTGCAATATCATCAATGACGGAAATAATTTCACCAATTTGTTTACTTGATTGGCCGAGTTCCTGAATATTTTGAGCTGATTGCTTCACCACACTGGCAATATCACGCATTTTCTGAACTGTTTTTTCAACAATTTTACCACCTTCATTGGCTATTTCACCATTCTTGGTTGCAACAATAGAGGTTTGGCTTGCATTATTAGAATTCTCAGTTATCGTACGGCTCATTTCTTCGACTGCACCTGCAACTTCATCTGTCTGAGCGCTTTGCTCTGATGCTGAAGATGCCATTGTATCAGCAGTAGAAGAAAGTTGAGTAGCACCACTGGCTGTTGCTTCAACAATCTCGCCGACTTGTAAAATCAAAGCGGAAAGTGATTCGGCGAATGTATTAATATTTTCCTTCAAATTTGCTAAATCACCCTTGTAGGTTCCTTGCATACGTGCTGTCAGATCGCCGGTTGCCATAACTGCAAGAGTTTGCCCTGCATCGTTTATAGGTTCGATAACCGCATCCATGGTCTTGTTAATTCCATCAACAATAACTCTGAAATCTCCTTGATGACGACTTGCATCGGCACGAGTTTGTAATTTCCCATCCAACGCTGCATTTACAAGCATACCTGAGTCAGATACCAGAAGATTTACAGCTTCAATTGCTTGGTTCAGGTTGTTTTTTAATTCATTAAAATCACCTTTGAATACATCAGTGATCCTTGGTGGTATATCACCTTTAGCGATTCGATCAACATATTCAGCAGCTACATTGAGTGGGCCAATTACGTTATCAAGAGTTTTATTAACACCATCAACTATTCCTCGGAAATCCCCACTATGGCGGCTTGAATCCGCACGAGTATCAAGTTTCCCTTCTATCGCTGCACTTGCGAGCATTCCGGCATCGCTTACAAGTAAATTCACTGCATCAATACACTGATTAAGGTTATTCTTAATTTCATTGAAATCACCTTTATATTGATCTGTGATTTTCGGTGGAATGTCGCCCTTGGAGATTCTGTCCACATACTCCGCTGCCACGTTTAATGGGCCGATGACACTATCTAAAGTATTATTCACTCCCTCAACTATCGCTCGGAACTCCCCGTTATGGCGGCTGGCCTCAGCTCGTATATCAAGTTTTCCGTCAACTGCTGCTTTTGCTAACATTCCTGCATCCGAAACGAGTGCATTCACTGCATCAATACATTGATTTAAATTATTTTTAATTTCATTAAAATCTCCTTTGTATTGATCCGTAATTTTCGGTGGAATATCGCCCTTGGCTATTCTATCGACATATTCGGCTGCAACGTTTAATGGCCCGATTACGTTATCAAGTGTTTTATTCACTCCATCGACTATGTTCCTGAACTCACCATTATGACGGTTTGTATCTGCGCGCGTATCAAGTTTACCATCTATAGCGGCTTTAGCAAGCATTCCGGCATCAGAAACAAGTGAATTAATAGCATCAATACATTGGTTTAAATTATTTTTAATTTCATTAAAATCTCCTTTATACTGATCTGTGATTTTTGGGGGAATATCGCCCTTGGCTATTCTATCGACATATTCGGCTGCAACGTTTAAAGGCCCGATTACATTATCAAGAGTTTTATTTACTCCATCGACTATATTTCTGAAATCTCCGCTATGGCGACTGGCATCAGCCCGTGTATCAAGTTTACCGTCAACGGCTGCTTTAGCAAGCATTCCGGCATCGGATACAAGTAAATTAACTGCATCAATACACTGGTTCAGATTATTTTTTATTTCGTTAAAGTCACCTTTATAATCATCTTTGATTCTTGGTGGAATATCACCTTTGGAGATTCTGTCCACATACTCTGCGGCAACGTTTAAAGGCCCGATAACATTATCCAGTGTTTTGTTCACTCCATCGACAATGGCACGGAAATCACCATTGTGACGACCAGCGTCAGCTCTTATATCAAGTTTACCGTCAACAGCTGCTTTGGCAAGCATTCCTGCATCACTAACCAGTAATTTAATAGACTCAATGCATTGATTCAGGTTATTCTTTATTTCATTAAAATCACCTTTATACTCATCCCTAATTAGAGGAGGTACATCACCTTTCGAGATTCTGTCAACATATTCGGCTGCAACGTTAAGTGGTCCGATAACTGCATCTAAAGTGCGATTAACGCCATTAACAATATTTTTATATTCACCCAGATGTTTTGTTGCATCAGCACGAGTATCGAGCTTTCCGGCAATAGCAGCATCGGACAAACGATTCATATCATTAACTAATCCTTGAATAGTTTTAACCATTGTGTCCATTTTAACGATTAAACTATTGGGCTTCTTTTTATTCAAGTCAATTTTCATAGAAAGGTCACCGTCAGCCACTTTACCTGTGATTTCCATTACGTAAATAGGATCTCCACCAAGTTGTCCCTGTATGTTGCGAGTAATGAAAAACCCAAGTCCAAAGGCAATTACAACTGCTAAAATGATAATTATCCACATAGTACGGATATTGGCATTTGCTGTGGCTGAATTTTCTTCACTGCGGTCGGATGCATATTTAGCAGTCTTCTCAGATAAATCATCTAATGCAATTTTTGCCGGATCGGTAAAAACTCTTCCGCTCAGCAATGCTTCGAATGCTTCATCTCTTTTGTTATCAATAGCAAGTTCAAATACCTTCGGTGATAATTCAAAATATTTTTTAACATTTTCAGCAAATATTTCTAAATCTCGTTTCTGGTCATCGTGTCTAATTCTTTCTTTAACTAAAGGTATATCTTTCTCAATGGTGTCAAATGCTCTTTTATATGCTTCTTTAGCTTTCTCTCTTTTCTCTTTTGTCGATTCAAAGATAACGTCACGCATTTTAACTCTCATCTCCTGGAAACTGACAGTTATATCAATTAATATAGCTAAGGGTTTGGTGTTGTTTTCGTACATTATTGTATCGGAATCATCAGCCTGACGCAGCTCTGTCACTGATAGAATACCGAGTGCTGCTGTGATTATACATACAATCATAAAGCTGGTTATTAACTTTACACTTAATTTCATGTTCTTGAACATTTTGTTCTCCTGTTAAAAATGAAGATTGTTATTTAGTAATTATTTATTTTAATATGGAAATTCAACTGAGAAATAAGCTAATGCGCCAATATAACCGGAGTTACTATTAGATAAATATCTAAAAGGGATTCCTATTCCCGGAACAATCTGTGCAGTCCATAGATTGAAAGCAAATCTTACACCAGGGACTAATATCGTTTCATTGATATAAGTGTTGTCAGTGCGGTTCTGCGGCAAATTATTGAAGTTCTCGATGACCTCAAATATAAAATTTACATAACCTGTTGCGATAATATTCAGCCCTACACCAGTGTTGAAGTTATAGACAGATTTACTAAAAATATTTTTTGAGTTATCAAATATAGATTCGTCTCTGAAGCTTGCATTGTTTAAATATGTAAATCCAAGATTGGCATGAATCTGTATTAGCTCTGATATTCGTTTCGTTGCAGGAACATTTATTTGTAATCCCAAATTACCGGTAAATAAGTCAGGGTCTTTTTTTCCAGTTGGCATGATAATTGAAAATCTTGGTGCACATAATGCCCAATCATCTTTATATGTAAGCTGATAACGATAGTTTAGGGAAATATCTCCTATTCCTTTTAAACCGTTAACTTGCTCATAAGGAACGGTAAAGCTGAACTGGTGCGGTATTCCGCCTACTGGCCATTCCTGATTGAAAGAATAATAAAGTAAGCTGCAAGGCTTTTTGTAAAAAGTAGCATATTGAATATTATGCACTACTCTTTCTTCCTGATTGAATGCCTCTTCAATTAAAAAAGAGTTATCTTCTATAGCTTTAGAAAATTGATTGAATGAGCTAACTTGCGTTCCGGTAGCCTCACACTGTGTTTTATTACAAATAATAATTATTAATAAAAAAATTATTAATGTTAATAACGAAAATTTAGAATTTCTTAGCATTTTACTTGCCTCTTTTAATTGACAGACATGTTAAGTAGTTCTTCTTTTTCTTTGTGAGTCAATATTTTTTCTATATCCAATAGTATTAGTAATCTGTCACTTAGCTTCCCAACAGCAGTAATAAATTCCGAATCTACGGATGAAACCATGTGTGGTGGCTCCTCAGTCAGATTTTTATTTATTCTCAGTACTTCGTGTACGTTATCCACAATAAAACCTATAACTTTGTGCATGATTTCGACTACAATAAAGCGTGTATCTTTATCATACTCCTTTCTTGGTAGCCCAAGCCTTTTTCTCAGGTCAATAATCGGAATTACCGTCCCACGCAAATTAATTATTCCCTCCACATAATCTGGTGAATTAGGGATTTTTGTAACTTCAACCATACGGTTAATACCTTGGATATTTAAAATATCAACCGCATATTCCTCTTCCCCAATGTGAAAGCTGACTAATTGTAGTTCTTCGCTTAAAGAACCGGTTTTAACTTCACTTGCCATGTTTTTTCCTCTAATTATTAAAAGATTTTAGTTATCTATAGAATACATTATTCCTTTATTTATATAATAAACATTTCGAGATTGATTCAATTTTTAAGTATTTCTACTTATGTTTTATTTACAATTTTGTTTTTTTGATTTAAAATTCTTTTATTTCATTTGCAATTATATTAGTAATTATCCGAAAACAATTTACTAAATTAAATTTTCCAAAACCAATTAATTTATTTTAATTAAAAAATTTAGTCCTAATTATGAAAGTATATTAATATAATTGTGATTTTTATCGATATTTATAGAGTTTATAAAATTAAACTAATCATAAAATTTAATGTTGATAAAATAATTTCTTTTCTTATTCGTGATAGATTTATGAGATTTTTGGAAATTCATAAGAGAAAAAAACACTGGCTTTATTATCTGTTGATAGTACTGTTGAGCTATGTTTATTTATTTGATGCTGCTAATATTGACGATATTATTCTAAATGATTTTGTTGTTCATAGCGATGAATTATTAGATGATGGTACCTTTGTATCACAGCCACTGGAGAAGTATTCCGGCTTCAATTCTCAAATAAAAAAATCCTGTGATCGGATTACAACAGTCCATCAAACAATCTATGACCAAGATAGTCCATCAATTAAACAAGAGCAGTATCGGAATGCCAAAATTGTTTTTTTTCCTGTTTTGACTCAAACTCCAAAGTATTTCAATCAGACCAGATTTCATTCTTTATATCTACTTAATTGTACACTGCTGATTTAACCTAAAATAAATTAAAGATTTTTTTTAACAATTTTTAGGATATATTATGTATAAAAATTTATTTTTGTGCTTGTTGTTTATTATATCATTGATTTTTAATATATTTAACGTCAATGCTAAACCTCTTGGAATAAATGATGTTTTAAATGAAGCTCTGAAAAATCACCCTGATATTCAAATTAGTAGCAAGAATATTAAAATAGCAGAATCAGAGCTTTTAACGGCTGGATTGAGACCTAATCCTAATGCCAATTTTGTTCTTGATATGCTTCCTGTAGGTGGAGAAAAATATAATCCATTCCACCGCTATTATGGCGCTTCTTTGAATATCCCACTTGATATTAATAATCATTTGGATTATAAAGTTGAAATGTCTAAGTTATTAGTACAAGCTGCTCAGTATCAACATCTTGACATTTTAAGGCAGTTCAAACTTAGAGTTCGTCTTGCTTTTGTTACAACCTTAGCGTTAAGAGATAAGATAGAGCTTGGTAATGATAATTATAAGCGATTGAATGAATTCAATGAATTAAGTAAAATCAGACTAAAAAATAACGATATTCCCGAAGTTGATCTGGTTCGTGCAGAGTTTATTCGTGATAAGTATAAAAGCGAACTTGAAGCATCTGCTCTTGCTTACAAGGAAAGTTTAGTCGATTTGCAATATTTAATGGGGCGTCAGCAATTAAGAGATACTCTTGAACTCGAATCTGACATTGAAAATATTGAAGCACCAGATTCAAACAGTGAGGATATGGCTTTCAATATTGCCATAAAAGCCCGTCCGGATATAAAATGGCTAATTGAACAGAATGAATCTGAAAAAGCTAATCTTAAATTGCAGCAATCATACTCTAAGCCTGATTATGCAATTCAAGGAGACTTTTCGTCGCAGCAATTAAGTTATTTCTGGGGTCTTTCTCTAAATATTTCACTACCCTTATTCAATCAGAATCAGGGAGAAATTCAGAAGAGTCAAGTCCAGATTCAAATAAATGATTTAGTGATGCAATCAATGCAACTTTCACTTGCTAAGGAGATCCATAATGCCAGAGAGAATATGATTATCAATTATAGGATTGTGAAAGATCATATTGATAAATTAATTCCTCAATCCAAAGAAATTTTAAAAACTGTCGAGTACTCATACAAAACAGGTGCAACTACTTTCATCGATTATATGGAAGCTCAGCGTGGTTTTAACGAAACAATGATTAATTATATTGATGATTTATTTAAATATCATCTAAGTAAAAATTTATTTCTATCAGCAATAGGAAAGGATTAAAATGAAAAAAACAACAATAATAATTTTTATCGCATTAATTGCAGTGATAACTGCATGTAATAAATCAAACAAACAAACTCATACCGAACCAGAACAAAATATCAGCCCTGAAATACAGAATAATGGTGAAATTATTAAAATAAAGTCCGGTTCAACCGATCAGATTCAATCAATGAAAATCAGCCAAGGCAATATTTCAAGTGAAATAAAAGCACCATGCAAAATTGTAATAGCAGCAATGTCTTCAAATGAAGTCAATTCATATTTGTACGATTCAAATGAGCTTTCAGATATTATTGCTGAACGACTTAAAACGAAGAATTTAATTGATAAAAACACACATTTGGTCGAACGTTTGAAAGACTTAACCGAGCACCACGCATCGCCGGTCAAAGACTTGATTGATGCCGAAACTGAATTAATGCAACTTAAAACTACATTATTATCTTTAGAGAATAAATTAATTGTAATGGGACTAAACCCTAAAACCGCCTTGAATCTTCAAAGCGGAAAGGTCTTAGTATTAGCCGATGTCCCGGAACTTCAGATTGGGAAATTGCGTCAAGGTGTTTCTGTTAAAATTACCTTCAATTCTTTCCCCGGAGAAGTTTTTGTTAATAGTGTTTTAGCATTGGGCAATGTAGTTGATCCATTAACCAGAACCGTTAAAGTGCAGGTAAGTATTGATAACAAGAATGGAAGGCTTGTTCCGGGATTATACGGACAAATGGTTCTTGATGTTAATGATAATTCATCGAGTATAGTACCCGTAAATTCGATTTTTACAGCAAAAGGCAAATCATTTCTCTTTGTCGAAAAAAATCCAGGAGAATATCACCGAAGAGAAATTTTAATTGGATCACAGAATAATGAATGGGTGCAAGTTTTAAAAGGAATTGAAAAAGAAGAGCAAGTTGTTACCAAAGGCGTGATGTTGCTCAAATCATTAAGTTTCGGATATTAAGGGAGAACCAAATAATGATAAATCAATTCGTAAAATTTTCATTACAACAGCGAGCATTAATCATTTCATTGGCTGTGGTACTTATTGTAGCTGGTTTTTGGGCTTATTCTCAATTAAAAGTTGAGGCATATCCCGATGTTTCAGATACAAATATTGTAGTAATCACAAAATTCAATGGACGTGCTGCCGAAGAAGTTGAACAGCAAATCACCCTGCCACTTGAACGTGCCTTAAATGCCATGCCACATGTAATTATCAAGCGTTCCAAATCAATTTTCGGCTTGTCTGTTATTACAATTACATTTGATGATAAAGTAGATGAGTATTTTGCTTCTCAATTAGTTTTCCAAAAGTTAAAAGAAGCAGAACTACCGCCGGATGTCGATCCTCAAATAGGGCCTGTTCCAAATCCGGTTGGAGAAATATTCAGATATGTACTCACTGCTCCACCTAATATTTCATCAATGGAATTGCGGACAGCACAGGATTGGATTGTAATTCCAAAAATGTTGCAAGCCCAGGGCGTGGCTGATGTAGTCACCTTCGGTGGTTTGGTAAAGCAATATCACGTTATTATTAATCCTCAGAAATTACAGGATTATGGGCTTACAATCAGCAATTTGATTGATAAAATACATGACAATAATATCAATACCGGTGGAAATATCTTGGAACGTGGCTCTCAGGCTATTGCAATACGCGGAATTGGAGCAGTTAAATCAAAGAGTGAAATCGAAAATATTGTTCTAATGTCCCGCAAAGGTGTTCCAGTATTGCTAAGAGATGTTGCCGCAGTTGATATTGGAGCAATGCCACCATCCGGTGTGTTAGGATATACAATACCAGATGAAAAGACTGATAATCCTAATGCAGTTCAAGGTTTGGTACTTATGCGCAAACGCGAAAATCCATCGGATGTACTGATAAATATTAAAAAACAAATAGAAGAGATTAACAAAATTCTTCCAAATAATATTAAAATAAAACCAATTTTAGACAGACAGGAATTAGTCAATAATACAGTTGCAACAGTTTCCAGAACATTGATGGAAGGAGTAATAATCGTTGTTATTGTGCTATTCTTCTTCCTTGGTAATGTGAGGATAGCACTTATAAGTTCAATATGTATCCCATTATCTTTATTGTTTGCATTTATTCTGATGTATTTCTCAAATATACCTGCAAACCTGCTGTCATTAGGAGCCATTGATTTTGGAATCATCGTCGATGGGGCTGTTATCATGGTCGAAAATATAATGTATAAATTAAAACATAGAGATGAATATCCGCAGTACGAGGGACACACAAACTTGTATGTTATACGAGATGCAGCCCATGAAGTTGAGAAGCAGATATTCTTCTCCGTTGCAATTATCATATTGGCATACATTCCACTATTCTCATTGCAGAGAGTTGAAGGTAAATTATTCTCACCAATGGCTTTCACACTTTCTTTTGCTATTTTAGGTTCACTGATCCTATCACTAAGTGTTATCCCTGTGATAATATCTTTTGTGTTTAAAGGAAAAATCAATGAATGGGAAAATCCGATAGCCAAACTAATCAATAAAATCTATTTTAAAATAATTCCGAAAGTTTACGATTATCGTATTGGATTTGTTGTCTTAGCTGCAATCATTATTGGTATAGCTTTCTATTCAACTAAGTATATGGGAACAGAATTTTTGCCTGAACTTGATGAAGGATCATTCAATATCCGCACCCAGCTTGCAACCGGAATGAATCTTCAAACTTCTACCGAAATCGCTAATTCGATAAGAAAAGACTTATCTGAATTTCCTGAAATAAACTGTATTGTTTCTCAAACGGGTAGAAACGAAGATGGTACCGATCCTTATGGCCCGAATCGTATAGAAACACTGATCACATTGAAGGATTACAATTCTTGGAAAAGTGGGAAAAGTAAAAATCAATTAGCAGAAGAGATTCAGAAGAAACTCGAAATTAAATATCCCGGTGCTGTTTTCACCTTTTCACAGCCTATAATTGATAACGTAAGTGAAGCCGTAACAGGCTCAGTTGCAGATTTAGCAGTAATTGTCACAGGGCCGGATTTAGATAAACTACGTTCCATCTGTGATTCTATTGCCGATGTCATTCGTCCGATCACTGGTGCTTCTGAAACATCTATTGAACAGGAAGGGCCTCAGTCGCAGCTAATAATTAAAGTTGACAGGGATAAATCTGCCCGTTACGGTGTTCCCGTTGTTGATGTCCAGTCGTTAGTGGAAGCGGCACTTGGTGGTAAAGAAGTCAGTAATTCTTATGAAGAAGAGAAAAAATTTGCGATTGTAGTACGATATCCTCTTGAAATGCGCTCTACAGTTGATGATATAGGTAATTTGATAATCACAAATTCCAACGGCGAAAAGATCCCACTTAGTTCCCTTGCCCAAATCGAATATCAGGACGGCGCAACTTTAATTGCCAGACAAAATGGCTCAAGGCTTGTTTCAGTACGATCGGAAATTGTTGGTCGCGATCAGGGAGGCTTTGTAGCTGAGGCACGTGAGAAAGTGGAAGAAAAAATAAAACTTCCATCAGGATACAAAATAACCTGGGGTGGTCAATTTGAGAATTTATCCCGTGCCAGTGCAAGATTAGCAATAGTTATCCCTATTACAGTTGTAATAATTTCGATTCTATTATTTGTTCTGTTCAAAAAAGTAAAATATACATTAATCGTTCTTACCAACGTTTTATTTGGCTTGGTAGGCGGTATAGCAGCCCTATTGATAAGAGGAATGCACTTCAATGTATCTGCGGGAGTCGGATTTATCTCACTATTTGGAGTCAGCGTGATGAGTGGCGTACTCTTAGTTTCAAAGATTAATCAATTGCGCTTCCAGTATGGGTATGAGTTCAGGCAAGCTGTTTTAGAAGGTGCAAAAATGCAGCTCAGACCAATTATGATGATGATGACTGTTGCCATGCTTGGATTAATACCAGCTGCAAAGGCAATCGGAATTGGTTCCGATGTTCAGAAACCACTGGCAACGGTTATTGTTGGCGGTCTTGCAACTGCGATGGTATTGTCTCTTATAGCGCTTCCAGGTTTATATGCGCTTATCGAAAGAAAAGCAAAAGTAATTGTTGAAGAAGAGGAACCAAAAGTTAATTATTAATTCTAACTCTTGTGAGGCTCCCTCAAAAGCCACATATTTAACAAAAATGTCATTCCCGCGAATGCGGGAATCCACTTCCAGTGCCACTTTAGGGGATTCCTGCATTCGAGACTGTGTGAAAACTCACAACTTCTACTGGATTGTCATTCCTGCGAATGCAGGAATCCCCATCTATGGCAATTAGGAGATTCCTGCATTCTCAGGAATGACAGCAATAAAGAGTTCTTACACAGTCTCATTCGCAGGAATGACAAGAAATGAGGCTTTTGAGACAGCAAGAGGAAATAACAAAGGTTAATAACCAAAACTCAATTTTTTTTCAGTCTGATGTTGTATTAGACTGAAGTAATGATTTAACTTTATCATAAACATCATCCACCTTCACAAGGTTGAGATTATCTTTTTGATCTTCTTCTGTTTCAGGTGGTGAAATCGTTACAGAATTTATAGAATAAGGGCCCCAGCGCTTCGCACTCAAATGTGACGAATTTGGGTAAATTCCAACAACTGGAACAGCAAGACTGGCTGCAAGATGCAAAACTCCAGTTGAATTTGCTACTAATAGTTTTGATCTTGAAATGAAAGCAATCAATTCCTCAAGTTTAAAATCTGAACAAAAACTGATAGCTTCAGGCATGATTTTTTTAATAATCTCACACTTATTAAAATCGCTATCAGAGCCTGTTACTGCTATTTTAATATTAGAAAAATTATTTGATATTTTTTGTCCTAAATAAGCAAAATTTTCTGCACTCCACTCTCCAGCAGAGCCACCAGTCCCGGGATGAAGTATAATAAAATCACTTGCCCCTACTTTTTCTATTATTTTTTTGTCAACCATACAAAGAATATTCGGAGTTATATTCGGACAAACAAGTTCTGTAGCACAATTTGTTTCAAAAAATCTATTAATTAATTCGACATTATATTCTGCTTCGTGCTTCTGTGCAGTTTTTCGATGTGAATAAACACGATGATTGAATAACAACGAATACAAGCGATAAGCTGATCCAATACGCTTTGGGACTCGGGCTAAGAAAGCAGCCAGAGCCTCATTATATTTTGGACGTGGAAAGAAAATCGCATCAGGAGCAATTTGTTTTAATATTTTATTGATTCTGATATTTGAGTCTAAGTAAATTCTTTCATCAATAAAGTCACAGTTTTCAACAAGCTGACTGACATAAGCACTGGCTATCAAAGTGGTGTGGATGCCAGAATCAATTTGTTTTACAGCTCGGAACATAGGAAGAGTCAGAACCATATCCCCTATACGATCAGTACGGAATATTGCAATTTTTTTGATGTTTTGTAAAATTTGTTTCAATTGCAAATAAAAAATTACTTCAACTTCTGGCTCAATTTATTCAACATATCAGTTACCATATCTTCAAATGAATATGCCGGCTGCCAGCCCCATTCAGCACGTGCCGCAGAATCATCTATTGTTCTTGGCCATGAGTCAGCTATTGATTGACGAAAATCAGGTTCATATACTACCTTGAAATCAGGTTTATGCTTTTGAATGGCTTTTGTTAATTGAGCCGGATTGAAACTGAAAGATGCAACATTGAAATCACTATGATGCTGTAAGCGCGATACATCAGCTTCAGCAAGGTCTATAGTAGCTTTCAAACAATCAGGCATGTACATCATAGGCAGCATTGTACCTTCGCTAAGAAAACAAGAGTAATCTTCATCTTTTACTGCTTTATAAAAAATATCAACTGCATAATCAGTTGTTCCTCCACCAGGCAATGTTTCCGAAGAAATAATTCCCGGGTATCGTAATCCACGTGTATCAAGTCCGTATTTTAAGAAATAATAATCACAAAGTCTTTCGCCACAAACTTTAGTTAAACCATACATAGTTGTCGGACGTAAGACTGATTCCTGTGGGGTCATATCCTTGGAAACTCCATCCCCCCAAACAGCCATAGAACTGGGGATTATGATTCTGTTAAGTTTTTTTGCAACTCCAATTTCTAATATATTTAAAGTGCCAGTCATATTTACATTCCAGCACTGCATTGGATTTCGCTCCCCAACTGCCGAGAGTATGGCTGCTAAATGGAAAACGGAATCAATATTGTGTCGTTCGATAATAGTATTTAATTCTTCAGCATTTGTTACGTCAGCATATTCGAATGGTTCAAGAGCTTTAATTTTTTGTGTGTCGCTTAAATTTTTATCCGAGGCAATCACATTATCGTGACCGTATTTCAATCTCAGTTCTCTGACAAGTTCAGTTCCAATTTGGCCAAGAGCGCCGGTAACAAGAATTTTTTTCATTTGACTACTCATATTTTTCTAATAAATTTTAATGATAATTCATGGCTTACAGATTACAAATTTAACTCATAATTTTGAAATATGAATTACAATTTTTAATAATCATTTTCTAATTAGAACTTAAATTATATTATCTTCCCGCTCGATCTCAAACAGAGTTATTTCAGGTCTGATTCCAATCCTCAACGGTGGCATAAACACGCCCAAACCTCTATTGATATAAATCATCTGATCTTTTTTTGTTATCAAACCACGCATTGGTTTATTTATTAGGTTTTCCACCGTAAAAGCAAAAAAGCCAAGGTCTATTCCTATTTGTCCGCCATGAGTATGCCCTGATAAAGTCAAATCCGCGCAGGTTTTTTCAACAATTAATTCTTCCCATATATATGGATAATGAGCTAACAGAATTGTATATAAACTTGGATCGAGTGAATTGAATGTATTTGCGAAATTAGCAAAATTATGTTTCCTTGTTATACTATCAATTGCACAAATCTGAATTTTTGAATTATGTATTTCAATCGTTCTATTCTCATTAACTAACAATTCAATTCCTGTATCTCTAATAATTTTAATAATCTGTGTCGTGTCATCCGTTTTAATATAATGTTCGTGATTACCTAAGCAGGCAAAAACTCCGAATGGAGCATTAAATAAAGAAAGTTCATTCACAATAAGGTCTATTTCTTTTAATTCGGAATTAATAAAATCGCCGGTTATTACGATTAAATCAGGCTTCATCGATTCAATTACAATTCTTGCGGCATGCAAAAATTTGTCATCAGGAAAAGTTCCGGTATGTAAATCAGATATTTGTACAATTTTTAATGGTTCGGTAGAGGTATATTTCTTTGCTTTGATCTTAATTCGTTTGAGTTCTACATTATAATTCGTTCTAACAAAACCGTCAGCAACAATGAAATATGGGATAATAGCCGAGAATTTAAAAATTTTACTTAGGTAATCTCTTCTGGATAGACTGATTAATTCTGCTTCTGTTTCACGATATTTTAGGAAATAAAAGTTTATAACGTAAACCGGAGTTATAAATATTTTTGGTAAATACCAGATTAATGAAATTCTAAATAAAATTTGTTCTGTACTTGTTATTATTTCATGTTTGTAAAGAGAACTAAAATAATTTAATAAGAAAGAGATCATTAAAATACTAAGTACCAAATGAGAAATAAAAAGAACAGATCTATACTTATTCCTTTTTCCAAAATAGATTAGGAATATAAAATCTAACAATGAAATTATTAATACCGCATAGAGAAAGGTAGGTGAATATTTCTGAAACTCCGTCATCAGAGTTAATTTGATTTAATAAAAAATACTTTTTCATCAGGTCGAATCATGCCGTAGTGAGTTCTGGCAATTCGTTCGATTTCTAAGGTATCTTTTTCCAATTTTTCTATAAGATTTTTCAAAGAATCAGTTTTATGTTTTTCATCATTAACTTCTTGATATTTTATTTTTTTATCTTTTTCTAACTGTATTCTCTTTAATATTCCATGATTGGATAAAAGCAGAAACGCAAGAACTATACACGATATTGAAGCAAAAAAAATAATTTTTTTATTTTTTGATAAAACTTTAATCTTTTCTATAATAGATGATGTCACTAACTAAACCTCAGAAGTAATTTTTACTGAAATACTGCCAAAGAGAAGCCCAGAATCATCTAATGTCTTGATTTGTTTTATTAAATTCTCATCCAAAGTCACATTATTTCTAACTACCATCTTACCTTCGCGGGTGACAACATTCTGGTTAGTTACCATACCCGACTTTAATGCTGATGAACTAAGGTCTTTTTCGAAAACAATAGAATCGGAATTAATATTTAATATAAAAGTATCCTCTAAGTCTGGCGGAACTTCTTGAATAGGTTTAATTACTTCGACAGGTTTTATTTCTTTAGCTACCGTTTTTTGATCAAGTCTCACGTTCATGAATGGAATCGTCGTCCTTAGCTCTGATGCAATAGGAATAAGTTCAGGGCACATTTTCTTTTTAATAAGATTATGTAAAACCGTTGAAATATCCATATCAAACCAAACAGATTTCTTTAGGAAATATTTTACCGCTTCTGCATGACGACTTAAAGTTTCATTAGCAGATTGAATGGCTATACCCTTAGTTTGAAATTTCTCAATATCCTCTGGAAGAACTTTATAAACTTTATTATGGTAAATGTTTGCTAATGCCACAATCTGAGCTTCCTGAGTAAATCTGTTACCGGTGTATGGATTATTATGACCTGAACCATCGTGGTGATTCCATAGTTGAGCAACTATTTCGGTGATTGGTTCTAAAATCGAAATTCTTTTTAAATGAGATATATTATTAAAAAATAATTCAAAAAAATGAGTCCTTTTAGAATCCTCAATTTCATAAGGATCGTGCAAAAACATTATTTTAGGCATCCCAATATATGTTGTTTGATGAAGAAGGGCTGCAAATGTAATATGAACAATTTTTTGTTTATCCAAATTCATGGTCTCTGCTATTGTTTTAGCTATCTTAGCCACATAACTGGTATGTTTTGTATAGAAATAACAGTCATATTCATTAGAAAAGCCGGTCATACCATGAATTATCTGCGAAATTGTGTTATATAATTCCTTTTTTACTAAATTTAATTCGGCAACGCTTTCGTTCAATTTTTCTGATGAATTTTTATTTGCTCTAATATCTCTGAAATGATCAAATGAAATTCTTACTGCTTGAATAAGCTCTAATTCACTACTTGGTTTCTTCAAGAACATATAAGCATGGGCTTCGTTGATGCATGGGATTATATCCTTTGGTTCACTGAAACCCGTGAGAATGATTTTTACAGAATCAGGTGAATAATCCATACTTTTACTAAGAAACTCGGAGCCAGTCATGTCAGGCATCCTTTGATCACTCACAATGACACCCGGATAAAAACCGGATTTTATAAGTTCTAACGCTTCTGGGCCACCAGTGCAAATCCTCACATCGAAATGAGTTTGAAATATTCTTTCCATTAATTTAAGAAACATTATCTCATCATCTACAATTAGCAGCTTATCTTTAGTTGGATTCATTTTATTTAACTAATTAATGCTTATATTTTGAATAAAAATTAATTTTTAGCTTAATCAGACTATAATTTAAGACTTTTTTTTTAAATTACCAATTCGATTTGGAATTTTTTGAAAATAATTTAGCTCTATATGCAATTTAAAGAAAAAGAACTTTTATTAATAAGTAAAGTTTGTAATCTGCCAAGTTATATTGGTTTTTTAATAAGTTTCTTTTTTTCGATCTTTTATCTTATAATATCTTTTACTTTCGAAGTTGCCGATAGTTATACTTTTTTATATTTACTTATTCCATTTATTTTAAATTCTATTTTTCTAAATTATAGACTATCTTTGATTTTTAATATTTCACTTGCACTTATTACATTTGTCACTTTTCAAACCCCTGCATCATACGCTCCCAATCATGTTTATATAACGATTCTTATTATTTTATTATTTATAGTTATCGGTTATTTTATTTCGATTATCAAACCATTATTATATAAATTATTAAAAGAAAATGATCAAAAATCAGAATCAATCGAACAAAATCTTCAAATAATTCAAGATCTAAGTAATCAAATTCTTGGACTTGATGATGAGCTTGGATTCCAAAAAAAATCATTACATAATTTAATGGTTTCGGAAAGAAATAATCGTGAACTTGTTGAAAAAGCCGGTGCTGCCATTGTTCAATATGATTTGTCAGGAAATATTAAATATTTTAATACACAATTTTGCAAAATATTTAAATGTGATGTTTTTGAAGCGTCTTCATTAAAAATTCAAGATATTTTAGTTCTGGAAGGAGATTATAATAAATTTTTCGATTTAATCAATAGAAATGAACTTCAATCCGAAGAATACTTATATTCCCTAAAAAATAGAATAAATAACTTCGATACATTACATGATTCATTCAAGATTGAGGCTCACACAAAGCAAGGAAGAACATTATATTTAGATATAAACTGCATTTTATTAATCGAAAATGATCAAAGCCTTATATTCAGAGCCTTTCTTTGGGATACCACAGAAAGAAGATTAAACCAAAAAGCCTTAATTGATAGCGAAAACAGATTCAGAGGGATATTTGAAAATGCAAGCATTGGATTATACAGAACCAATCCAGCCGGAGATATTATTCTAGTCAATAAAGCAATGCTCGAAATTTTAGGATTTCCTTCATTCGAAAAACTTCTGAATTTAAATCAGAATATCCACTTTTTACCAAGTTATGACAGAACTGAATTTATTAAATTAATTGAAGAATTTGGGTATATTAAAGGCTTGGAAAGCGGCTGGAGAACTTATCATGATGATTTGATTTATCTAAGAGAGACTGCCTGGGCTATTAGAGATAATGATCAGAAGATTATTTACTATGACGGCATGCTGGAGAACATCACTGATTCTTATCTTGCAGCCTTGGAACGAGAAAAATTAATTTCAGAATTAATGAAAGCTCATACCGAAATAAAAACATTAAGCGGACTATTGCCAACTTGTGCTTCTTGCAAAAAAATTCGTGACGAAGATGGTGAGTGGCACAATATGGAATCATACATTACAGAGCGCTCTCAGATTGAGTTTAGTCATGGTCTATGCCCCGATTGCATTCAAAAACATTATCCAAATTATGCAGATTAATTTTTTTTTCTTGCACAAATCAAAAAATATCCTTAATTTTGTAATCTGCTTTGATCCAGTAGCTCAGGGGTAGAGCATTTGACTTTTAATCAAAGGGTCGTAGGTTCAAATCCTACCTGGATCACTTCATTGAAAAATAAAAGGTTAGCGAGGATTTCAAGCTAACCTTTTTTAAGGTCTGGTGACTTTTTGGTGACGTTTTTTATGGAAGCAATTGCAAATATTTTTGTGTAGTGCTTAGATTTGAATGTCCTAAAAGGCTCATTATGTCAAATAAAGGCTTGCCTGCTTTTGAAAGCATACTGGCATATCTGTGCCTTAAATTATGCCAGCCCCAAGGCTCTTTTTTCATTTTAATAAGCTTCTTTTCAATAAATCTTGGGAGTTCGGACCAGCGGTTAAAAACTCTTTGACTTTTATCCTCTGGTATAGCCAATGAATTTATACAAACCGGCTTTGGAACTTTCCTTGGTGTTAAATTGGAATTTCTACTTTTTCGAGTATAAAGAATCACGGTATCATTTAAAACATCATTGAACCTCAAGTTTAATGCTTCATTGATTCTACAACCCGTTTCCATGACGAATCTAATAAGCTGCTCCTGTCCCTCATCGCAGACTGCTAAAAGCTGACTTATTTCGTCATCCGAAGGTATATACTTTACCTTATTATCAATAGAAAAAAATTGTAAATTTTTGCAAGGATTATCAATTTTAAGTTCAAGAATATTTATCCCATAATTAAATAATGCTTTGTAAATTCGTAGCATTGAATTAACAGAATAAACCCCACTTCCTTGGATTTTCATCTCAATTGATCGTTGAATCAATAACTCATTAATATTATGACGAGTAACTGAATTTACTTTAACATTACCCAGATATTCTATCAGGATATTGAGATAAATCTTATTTTCCTTGTGATAATGATCACTTTTTTTTGATTTGATATATTTTAATCTATAATCAATCAAATCCTTCAAGAATATTTCGTCATAAATTGGAAGTACTCTTTGCTCGTTAAGGAGCAATAAATGCTTGCTTTCGGCTTTTTTTGCCTCAAATTTCGATTTAAAATTACAAAGAGAACGATATACTTTGCCTTTGTAATTCAGTTTATAAAACCAAAAAGTACCTTTGGACAGCTTGCGACTGTATTGCGCCATTTCATCACCTTTATTTTAAAGAACAAATATTTAGATTAATTTGATTTTAAAGTCTTCAAACGATCAGATTCTGCAATGGCAGCGGCTTTTTCAGTTAAATGGATTGGCTCACAATAGTAGATTTCACTATTGTTCTCAAAATAATAGTACCAGTACCGCTTTTTCTTTATTTTCCCGTCCAGTTTAGAGTATTGGGTTGTTTGAAAAATCATTATACACCTATTGTTTTTTTTGACAAGATTGATTATTTTGCTCATTGGTATTGTAATTGTTTTAAGAAAAATCATTATACACCTATTGTTTTTTTTGACAAGATTGATTATTTTGCTCATTGGTATTGTAATTGTTTTAATAAGAGGTGGCGGTTTATTGAATAAGTAGTTTATGTAGTGGGCGGTGGTGTCGCATATAACGAAAGACGTTTGTATGTTTGACGATACCTTTCTCACCGTCCTGCAAGTAGCGCTCCTAATCAATTGCAGCGAGAAAACGATCTACAAAATCAAAGAGTCTGTTCCGGGCTATGTCCGGATTCACTCCATGATTAGGTTCAACCGAGAGAAGCTTAAGATTAATAAGCCCCTCCTGACAGTTGAATCGGTAGCAAAGCTTTTGAACTGCTCTCTGCCAGAAGTCTACAAAATCAAAGAAACGCTGCCCGGCTATGTTAGGCTTGGTTCTTTGATCAGGTTTGACGGTGAAAAACTGCTTAGAGCAATAAATAACGGCTCTTTTAGCAAACAATAGTTGCAACATTCATGATGTTGACAGCAGCAGCA
>JAPLFL010000024.1 GCA_026390695.1 Candidatus Kapaibacterium sp.
AAAAGATTGGCTTAAAAAGATCAGTTGAGAAGCTAAAAAAATGGAGCTTTTAAAAATTCCGAACCCTGAATTTTTAAAAGCTAAAAAAAAACTGTCTCAGGTGAAAAAAAGCTTGGAATTCAACATAAAAGACAACCTCATCTCTATTTGTAACCAAGCAGGAGCTTGGTTGCAAGGTTTAAATACTCTGTGTGAACCAAAAAAATACTGCGAAGAACGCAAAAAATACTGCGATGAAAACAATAAAAACATTCTTTATGAGTGTTCCGGCGTTTAATTTTGAAAGGAGATTGTATTTTTTTGTGTAAACTTAATTCCTTCCGAAGTGGTTTGGGTTTCGGAAGGAATATCAAACAATTTAATATTTAATTAATTTTAGTATTTTTGGATTATCAGATGATTTTTCAGTTATTTTTAAGAAATATATTCCTGATTCATATTTTGAAACATCCAATTCTATTGACTCATATCCTGAATAATTATTTTCACTTTTAACAAATAATCTTTCTCCAAGGCAATTATATATTTCAAGAGCAAATTTTGTTGAGTTATCTATTTCAATACATAAATTTATTTTCTCATTTGCTGGATTAGGATAGATTGAAAACTGCAAGTTTTGATTAACATTATCATTTACAGCTAATGAACTCAAATAATAAACTTCTGAAATCTGGCTCGGACAGCCAGAAATATTAACCTGAACCGTATAATTACCCCGTTGGCTTGGAATTATTTCCTGACTGACGGAATCCTTGAGCAGCAGTCCTTCTAAAAACCACTGATTACCTGAATTTTGAGATGATACAAGTTTGGCTCCTTGACGGGAAATCGTTGGTTTTGCTGGCACAGGATTAATATTGATATTAATATTTGTTGTATCTTTTTTCATTGTTGATTGAATATTTCTTATGAGCGAAAGCAGATTCAATCCGCTTTTTGTCCATTTTATTTCAACTGAAGTTGAGTCGTTCTTGCCGATTATAGAGCCATAATCACTAATCCATAAATATTTTTCACCTGAATTTCCGGTAAATGAATAAATTTCAGTATCGTTTTCACAAATAAAATTTCTTTTCCCGCTTATAACTATTCCCGGTGCTGATTTAATTTTGATTTGCTTTATGAGCGAATCAGAACATCCTGTATTATTGTCAGTGACGATTAGTTTCAATTTTGAGATTCCTACTTTGTCAAACTGAACTTTGACATCTTTTTGATTAGCTTCTCCTATAATTGAACCATTTTCAACTGACCATTTGAATTTAACGCTTGTTATAGTTGAAGAATAATCTTTGATTTCGCCATCGTAAGTGCTGTCAACACCAACAAATGAGGGCTTTGGCAGCGGATTTACATAAACCGTTAAGGTAACTGAATCTTTAAATCCACGAGATGGAATTGATTTTAATAGTTTAATTTCCTTAGCACCACTTTTATTCCAGACCAAATCAATTTTATCTGTACCGGCTCCATTTGTTATAGTACCATCATATATGCTCCAAGCAAAAACGGCTCCTATATCGCTTGAACCAAGATAAGTATATTTGTTATTTACGCAAGCATTATCGATGCCGGTTATTTCTATTTTCGGTTTTGGGCTGATTACAACACTTTTAATAACGCTATCACGGCAACCAACTAAAGTTGATTGAGTAAGTTTAACTATCCCTGTACCTTCATTATTCCATTTTATACTGACGGTTTGGCTATTAGCTGTACTTAATAAAGTTCCATTTGTAGGTTCCCAAAAATAACTATTATTTGTTGCTGCTGTTGCAATATATGTGCTTGTACATGTCGAACAAGCTGTATCAGTGCCATTTATTTCTACGAAAGGTAAATCATTTAGGGTTATCGTCTTTGTAGATGAATCCTGGCAGCCCGACGAATTAGTTTCAACGAGCTTAACATTTCCTGTTGCTCCTGCTCCCCAAATTATCTGCAAAGTTTGACAAGTATCGCAACCGTTTGCTGTTCCACCAGTGATGGTCCATTTATATTTAATTCCTGCATCATTATTTGCTGAAAGCGTTTGGCTATTATTTTTACAAGCCAAATCAGCTCCAGTGATAACTGCTGTGGGGCTACTATTTATGGTGATATTTGCTCCATTATCGTCTCCGGTAATCGCAGGATTTGAGCTAATAACACGGATGCGGTACCCGCTGCCTGCTGGTGTATTTGCTGGAATTGTAGTATTAATTGTACCGGCTGACGTACTGTTTAATATTCCAAGCTGAATTGGACTTGAAAAATTCCCGTTCGCATCAGAAAGCTGAGCAGTGAAAATATTTCCTGAGTTATATGTACCGGTAATATTAAACTGCACACTAATTGCACCCTTTTGGCAGAAAGAAGTTCCCGTTATACTCGCTGCTGTAATGGCCTGAGGAACTGACTCATCAAATTTAACTAAAAATGCATCTGATATACCACCAAAATTTTCTTGATAAGCTCCAGTAGTTGATATTGCATTTGATGATTTAGAATATCCTGCTAAATATATATTTCCTGATGCAACACATGCTCCTTCAGCAATATCTTCATTTGATCCACCGTAATAAGTACCCCATTGCCGTACTCCTGAATTATTAAATTTTACTAAGAAAGCATCGTAAGTACCTCCACCAAAATTTTCCTGATGAGCTCCAGATGTAGAAATAGCAGCTGTTGAATTGGTATATCCTGTTAAATATATATTTCCTGATGCATCGCATGTTATGGATTTGCCATTATCTGGACTTGATCCACCAAAATAAGTACCCCATTGTCGTACTCCAGAATTATTAAATTTTACCAAAAATGCATCTGAAATACCACCAAAATTTTCCTGATGAGCACCACTTGTTGATATTGCATTTGATGATTGAGAATATCCTGCTAAATATATATTTCCTGATGCATCGCATGTTATGGAGTTGCCATCATCCTCATCTGAACCTCCATAGTATGTTCCCCAGAGTCTAACACCTGAGCTATTAAATTTTACTAAAAAGGCATCTTTATAGCCAGTTCCATAATTAACTTGATGAGCACCAGTAGTTGATATTGAAATCGATGAACTTGAAGTTCCAACTAAATATATATTTCCTGAAGCATCACAAGTTACTGCATTTCCTCCATCATAATCTGAACCACCATAGTATGTTCCCCATTGCCGTACCCCTGAGCTACTAAATTTTACCAAAAATGCATCATAACTGCCCCCTGCATAATTAACTTGATGAGACCCAGAAGTTGCTATAGACATCGATGAACATGAAGTACCAGCTAAATAAATATTTCCTGAAGCATCACAAGTTACTGCATTTGCGACATCAAAATCTGAACCACCATAATAAGTGCCCCATAATCTAACTCCTGAACTATTGAATTTCACCAAAAATGCATCATATAAAGAATAGACCCCTGTAAAATTAACTTGATGAGACCCAGATGTAGATATTGCAGTACTTGAATTCGTTGATCCTACTAATAACACATTTCCAGAAGCATCGCAAGCTACTGCACTTCCTTGATCATAACCTGAACCACCATAGTATGTCCCCCATTGCATTACTCCTGAACTATTAAATTTTACTAAAAAAGCATCTCCATTACTACCACCATAATTTACCTGATGAGCACCAGTAGTTGATATTGCATTTGATGAAAATGTCCATCCAGCTATATATACATTTCCAGAAGCATCGCAAGTAAAATTCTCCCCAAAATCATCGTTTGATCCTCCATAATATGTTCCCCAAAGACGGGTTGGTGGGTCGATGATTAAAGGAAGAGAATTATTGTAGCCTGATAATAGGAATGAGACAGAGTTATCGGTATTTATTTTAAATTGGCTGGAGACGGCTGATATCAATTCCAAGTTTTTTTTACTTGAATTAGTATAATTTGATAAATTATTGGGTTGATAGCTTTGTGGCGATTTCTGCTCTATGTTGCCGTAACCTGTTTTAACAATAAGATTGCCTTTTGAATCAATTCCTATGTAATCTGCACCCTCGAAGCTGAAATTGATTAAATCAGGATTAGCTCCGGGCTTTATTACAAAATCATATTGGAATTTATTTTCATTATTTGTATAAACAACAAAATCTATATTCGGATATAGCTCTTGGAGCACTACTGTTCTGTATTTCCGAACATTAGTAACTCCATCTGGGCATTGAGCCAAATAGTAATTATCGTAATCATCAGTCATTTCCTTTGTAATTACTTTTGGATTGAGATTAGCTCCTTTAAATATCATATCCACACGGTAAATATCATACCAAATACTATCATTTTCTAAATCACGGAATTTATCCGGCAGATGAGAGTGTTTATTGTCAGTGACGTCATGTTGCTGATTAGCATTGGCTGAATCCGAAATATTTCTTTTTACATGATTCGTTTTGATGAAAGCAAAGCTTACACTGTTTTGGTTAATGTATATATTGCCGAAATCAACTTGGGCAATAAACTTGACGTTCCAGTTCACTTTGCCGAACTGGTCAGCGATTTGACCTTTATTTTCGATAAACTCTATTGATTTTTTCTTCAATAGCTGCTCTGTACCGACTGCGGCATAAAGATTAAAAGATAAAACCAAGAATAAAAGTGTGTAGAAGCCTTTTTTCATAAAATATTTTAATTTAATCAAACAAATTCCAAAATTATTTTATTCATTAGCAGAGAATAGCCTCTGCCACTAAAAACAAAATTAATGTATTTTTTTTTAATAACCAATAATATTTGATAATAAAGTTATGATGACTCCAGTTTGAAAGGACTTTTGATTTTATGTACCTATAGTATTAATAATGATTCAATCCTACTTTCCCTCTCGTCGGATGTTCCATCCGATGGCTTCTAATGACTTTATTACCAGATAAAACATCCAACGATAGGAAGAGAATATCTGAGGATAGGACAAAACCAGCTCCTGATTTATATTTTAAGTGTTCTTTAATAAAATTTACCCTATTTATTGAACATGCAATAATCGTCAGAAGTAAATTACAAATATTTCTTTCAATTACCAAATAAATCTTGCAAAACTGCAAAAATAATTTTATAATATTTAAAAAACAAAATGCAAACTTATCCTTTGCTTTTTTCATAAGAATTAGCTAATTTGCATTCTGAATTTCGTTCTTTCTTAACTATTATTATATATTCAATTTATTCACTTTATATTATGAATTTCGGATACTTTATGAAAACATCAATCTCCCTCTCAATATTTTGCTTCGCTTTTTTAATTTCAAATCTGCAAACATACTCCTGTACCAACTTCCTTGTTACTAAGGGTGCCTCGGTTGATGGATCAACAATGATCTCTTATAACGCAGATGCAGGCGGATTTATGGAGCCTCTATATTATTTACCCGCTGCCGATCACAAGCCCGAGGATTCAGTTGAAGTTTATGAATGGGACACAGGCAAATATCTTGGTAAAATCAAACAAGTGCCACACACATATAAAGTTGTTGGACTGATGAATGAGTTTCAGGTTTCGATCGGTGAAACAACATTCGGAGGTCGCTCTACATTAACCGATACGAGCGGAAAAGCCCGTCTTGATTATGGCTCTTTAATGCAAATTGCACTGCAACGTTCCAAAACTGCCCGCGAAGCTATTAAAACTATGGGTGCTCTGACGGCTGAATACGGGTATATGAGTTCAGGTGAATCCATGTCCATAGCAGATCCGAATGAAGTTTGGATATTTGAAATTATTGCGAAGGGCTCGAACGAATTAGGTGCTGTTTGGGTAGCACGCCGTGTTCCTGACGGATATGTTTGTGCTCATGCTAACAAAGCAAGGATAAGTGAAGTGCCTTTGAATGATCCTGAGAATTGTATTTTTGCACCTGATGTAATTAAATTTGCTGAAAAAATGAAGTTTTGGGCACCGGATAGCGGGAAGTTCAGCTTTTGTGATATTTATTGCCCTGAAGAACCGGGGGAATTGTTGTTTTGCGAAGGCCGTGTTTGGTCTTTATTTCGTCACGCAGCACCGTCGATGAATTTATCGGCTGATTACTGGCGTGCAGTAAAAGGTGCAAAGCCATATCCTCTCTGGATTAAGCCAGATAAGAAGTTATCGGTTACTGATGTTATTTCCTTTATGAGAGATCATTTTGAAGGAACAGAATATGATTTATCAAAAGGTTTTGCTGCCGGTCCCTTTAATCTGCCTTATCGTTGGAAAGGACTTGTTTGGAAACTTGACGGTGATTCTGTTAATTCTTACGGTTGGGAACGTCCGATTTCGACCCAGCAGACATGTTTTTCATTTATTTCTCAGATGAGATCTTGGCTCCCCAACGCAATCGGTGGTATCCATTGGTACGGAGTTGATGACAATTTTCAAAATGTTTACATGCCGCTATATTGCTGTATGGATAAACAGCCCAAATCTTTGGCTTCGGGTTTTGTTTATGATTTCAATCCTGATGCAGCGATCTGGGTTTTCAATCTTGTTTCTAATCTCTGTTATACCAAATATTCTCATGCAATTAAAGATGTTCAGGCAGTTCAGTCAGAGCTTGAAACTAAGTTCAGGAATTTCCAGCCGGCCGTAGAAACTGCAGCATTAGCCCTTTATGAAAAGGATCCTAAAATGGCTGTTTCTTACTTATCCGATTACTCTGTTTCACAGGTTGAACAGACGGTAAGTCGCTGGAAAGAGTTGTGGCGCGAGATGCTTATGAAATATAATGATGGTTATATTAATGATGTAAACAAGAATCGTGGTCGCACTCCTAAAAGCAGTTTCTATGGTCAGGAATTTCTGCGTCAATGTATTTTGGAGCGTCCTGATTATTATCAAGTAAAATGGAGAGAACCTAAGAAGTGAGTTGTAAAATTTATTAAATAATAAAGTTAATTCTCTACAAACTATACGGTTGTAATGAACTCAACGAAATATGATTGGCGAACCTTTAGCTTCCTTATCGGATTTTCAATTGTCTCTTTTGTGATATGGCGATTCCCAGAAGGTGCGTATATTTTATATCCATTTACAATACTTGGCACTTGGTTCCATGAAATATCTCATGGACTTATGGCTTTAATACTGGGCGGAAACTTTTTATATCTTGAAATTTTTTCCAATGGGTCAGGCGTGGCACATTTCACAGGACCCTTATTTCTTGGCGCTATTGGTTCGGCATTAACAGCTTCTGCCGGACCACTCGGACCAACTATTTCAGGATCGGTTTTTCTAATAGCTTCGGTTTACAATAAACGGGCGCGGTTATTTTTAATTTTTGTATCATTATTCATGACAGCAACATGTTTGATTTGGATTCGTAGTTGGATAGGTTTTGGAATAATATTATTGTGGTCAATCGTAATCTTTTTCATAGCTTTACGTGGATCAGAAAAATTTGCGGTCAGAACTTTGCAAATATTATCAATACAGGCATTTTTAAGTTTATATCAGAGTATTGATTATTTATTTTCGGCAGGTGGCGAAATCGGTGATAAACGTTTCTTATCCGATACTGCCGTAATGGCTGAATCACTTTTTCTGCCATATTGGTTTTGGGGAGGCGCAATTCTTCTTTTCTCTGCAATACTTATCATCTTGTCTTTCAAATTTGCATTTTTTAAAAAGCGAGATAATTAAGGAAAAAAATAATCCCCTCTTTGCAAACTATCAATTATACTTATTTTGTAAATATTCACAGAGAAATGGATTAAAAATCTCTCATCTAACTTGTTTTTGGTTGAACAGACATTCCTGTCTGTTAGATGTTAAATATGCTCAGACAAGGATGTCTAAGCTACTGACTTGCATAAGTTAGCTGTAATTTGCATGGAAATTTTTACATGGAGACTTATATCATTTCCTTAATGAATTAGGAATTATTGTCATTCTTCCGAAAATAATCAATTGAGGCCGTCACAAAAGCCACATATTTAACAAAAATGTCATTCCTGCGGATGCAGGAATCCCCATCCAGTACCAATCAGGGGATTCATGCATTCGCAGAAATGACAGAAATGAGGTATTTGAGTTTGTATGTTTGAAAAGCAGGCTTAACCAAAAATTGATTAATTTAGTTTTTGGTAAAAATAAAATTTATAAACAATTAATGGAGAAGCCATGCTTAGAATGCAAAATACGCAATTAGATTATTCCGGC
>JAPLFL010000007.1 GCA_026390695.1 Candidatus Kapaibacterium sp.
CTGGTCGTTGTCATCAATCTTCTTTCATTATCGGTTCCATATATAAATTCTGCACTATTCATACCTTCGGATATTGACGAAATTTTGTCAAAAGAAGTGTATTGGATGTTTTGTGTTTCTTGAGAAATTTGCGAAGTATTGTTTCCATCATCAATCCCACTTACTGCATGTGTCTTGTTAACGATATTATAAGAATAGGTTCCAATACCGCCTTTAGAAAGAATATTTCCATTATCATGGTAATCAACAGTTTGGGTAGTTACACCATAGGTGATTGTTATTAATCTATCTAAATTATCATACACAAAAGTCTCATTTTTTGACGGAATTTGCAGTGGATCTAAATTTCTACTAATCAAATCACCATTATAAATATTATATACATAATTTTCATATTGTATAGGGTTGCCACCTGCAAATGGAGCAGTTGAAATTTCTCTTAAAAATCCAAAGTCATCATATTTTTTTTCAAAATTTAATATACTTTTCAAATTTGCTCTGTTTATACGTCCAAGATTATCAATTTCTGTGACTAAATAAATTTTATTGGAGCTATTATCACCAAGATTAATAAAGTCCAATAAACCTGTGTTTGCATTATTTGAGCTAAAAATTTTCAATCCAGATGGATATGTTATTAATTTTTCACGACCGTGGTCTCTATATTCATATTTGGTTGAAAAACTTGCAAAATTTGCGCCATCAGGAACACGTTCGTCTATTTGTATCTGACGTCCATAAATATCGTATTGATAAGCCGTAGAGGCTTGATTTGGAGCAATCACACTTTGTAATAGCCCTATACCAGGTCCTGAAGCAACATAGTAATAATTTGTTTCAGGATAAGTACCATTTTCTATTGGCCAGTATTTCTTTGTAACCCTACCAAGAACATCATATTGTAATTGAAAAGTCAGATTACGGGCATTTGTTTGTAAGATTAACTGTCCAAAAGCGTCATATTCGTAAGATGTTGTTCCGGCATCTTGATCAATCAATTTGGTCTGATTACCTTGTAAATCATATTCAAAATCAACATGAGATAATTCTCCATTTATGTTATTGACAGTTGATCTTCTTACTTTACCTGAATTGTAATAAGCATGTTCTACGAAATTTTTCTCAGAATTTTTGGTATCATAAGTCTTTATCGTATTTCCAAGAATATCTTTAACAATTTTGCTTGTTAATCCGTCCGGTAATGTCGTTGTAATGGAATATTCAGCATTATTATATGAAAACTGAGTTTGTAAGATGGTTGTACTACTATTTTCGTGATCGTAAGTATTAAAATTTTTGCGAATCACCCTCCCAAATTCGTCGTACTCATTCAAACTATAGGAAATAACATTAGGAATGACATTAGGAGTATGATACATTGATGGTGGGTTAGGAATTTTAAAATATGGTTCTGTTGTTTTATTTTGCCTTCCGAGTTTGTCGTAGAATTTATCAACAGCAACAGGTTTATTATCGTATCCTGTAGTAACCGTACTTAAATCTCTTCCTTTCGAGTCAAAATATGTTACTTGCTCAGGAGCATTTGTTGCCCTTTTGATTATTTGTGTCAAAGGTAAAAAAGAGTTGATAGAAACAATTCCATTCAAGGGAATGAACGAGATTTCTTGGCTTGATTCGGCACCATCAGCAGATATTGTCTTGATATTTCTACCAAAACCATCATAAAAATATTGAGTAACAAGATTGTTCGGATCATATTTGAAAGTTACCTGACCGAATTTTGGATCGTAAAAACCTTTGATAGATACTCCAGCAGCATCTGTTTTAATTAACTCAAATCTTCCGTATGTATCATATTGAGACGTTATGGTTCTATGCAGAGGTTTTTTACTCGGTTGAGCAGAAGGAGCAGATAGTGTTTGAGAAATAATATTTCCAAAATTGTTATACACATATTCAGTTTTAACAGTTAAATCCTGGAAATCTGGATCTGAAATTTTTGTTTTCAAATTTCCATTATCATAATATTCCATTGATAGTTTCCTTGAATAGTCTGATTCAGTAGTATGATCAACAAATTTCTTTGTTTGAACAACTACGGAAGGGAAGCTTGGATACAGGAAATTAGCCGGTTTCATATAAGCATTGTAATTAACAATACTATGGGCATAAGGCACGGAAGACCAAACAGGATCATGCCAGTTATCATTTACATCAAAATAACCTGCCTGACAGCTAAGTTTAGAGTATTCTTCCTCTTGGGAAGATACATTGCCAAAAAATTGCGTCGGAGCTGATTCGTCATAATAATTAATATTAGAAGTTTTTTTAGAGTAATTGAAGTAATCAAGAACTTCGTTCGAGCTTTTAATAAAATATCTGTTATTAGGCAAATTAATAAAGGAATATGAGGTAGATGCGGTATTTAAGGGTTCACTTTGTGGATTTATCTTTTCTGCTTTATAAGTTGGCAGAAGCACTGTATAATCAGTATTTAATTGATTTTGGGATGAAGTATATCTTGAAAATATTGATGTATTATTCTCATCAAATATATGGGTGTAAGACGTATTTTCTGCAAATCCCAAAAAACCTTTACCAAGTTGATGGAAACAAGGAGTGGAATAAGTATAATCTATTTTCGAGTAAGAATAATTAATGGGGTACTGATTTTCTGTCGTGGAAATAAAATAGCCATAATACTCCTTAACATTAGTAACAAGATACATGGGATAACTTGCTTCTAATATATTATTTGACATTAAATGAGGAAATGTAAGCGAGATTCGATTCATGAGATCATATTTTATTTCAGTATAATTTTCAAGACCATCAAATATCTTACTAACATGTTGACTTTCTTCATCTTTTAAAATGATTGACGAAAAAATATGTCTGGTATTATTTTCATAAAAATTTGCACACAATTCATCATATTCAAGTATTAAATCCAGATTTCCATCTCCATTTATATCTCCAATAAAAGAAAATGAATTTACTCGAAAACTGTCAAAATACGAAGAGGTTAGGTTTTCCCCTATTGTTTTAAATCCATATCCATAACTAAGATGAATATATCTATCAACACCGAAGGACTGTTTAGTTATTTGAACAACATCAGTTTTTCCATCACCATTGAAGTCTCCTGTTTGGATAATGTAATTATTATTACAAATATTGGTTGCTGGATTCTCAGCGTTTAGATATAAATGTAAGCTTGAAGCAGCAACCTCATCAAAACCTGTTCCTTTACCAAAGTAAATTTTCCAAATATTTACGGCGTCTTCAGAAACACCCCAAGATAAATGATTAGTTAAAGCAAGAATATCTGTTTTTCCATCGCCATTAAAATCACCAAATAATACTTTTTTATGGATTAATGTCCTATTATCTTCAAATTTTCTAACAAGTTCTAAATTCCCTCCATTTAGATTGATTGAATATACTACAAATTTATTGTAACTATTCTGTAAATTATCTACTCCATATACATCTAATAGTAATTCAGTTTTACCTTTTCCAAGAAAATTACCTGATGTCATTGGATTTTTATTAGGATTATCTTCAATATGCAATTGTGAAAATTCAGAAGGCAGATTGAGGTCAGGATTATAATTTATAGAATTAAAGCATCTATATTGTTCATCATAAACCAGTAAATTCCCTTTATCACCATTTTCATTGTAAATAAATATTTGGAAGTGTTTAGTTCCTAAAAAATTCCCTACGACCATTCTTTTATCTTGATAAGTTGCAGATCGGTTGATAGTTGGTGTATTTACATGGTCTTGAAAACTAAATTGGAATGGGTCTGTATTGGTACCAATATTGAAAAGTATTAGATAAGCGTATCCTTGTGGATGCCAGTCACCTATCCATTCACCATTCTGATCCTGATTCTCGTCATTTTCAAGCAAACATAAGATCAAGTCTGTCTTTCCATCATTATCCACATCAGAGGCAAAAGAGTTTGCATATATTATTTTATGTCTAAATTGATGCTCATATTTACGGACAATATCAGCTAAACTTCCGGAATTTTTTAAAGTATAATCAGAGTAAGAACCATTTGCATTACTGTAGATTTTCCAAGTTTGTAAATTCTCATCAAGTACGATATAGTCAGTTTTACTATCTCCATTAAAATCTCCGTATATTATTCCATTATAATCACTTACTTGCAAATTACTATTATCTTCAGCAACTGGGAAATCATTAGCAGTACGAGAAATATCATCGTATGATAAATCTGATAAATTTTCCGTCCATTTTATCTCAATAGGATTAAGTTTCTGCCCATCTGCTCCTGTTTCCTGTACGCTCACTAACTGAGAATAATGATTCAAATAATAATTCAAATCGTAAGTTTTAACCAATTGATTTTCGGCTGAAACAACTACTTTTGTAAGAAGAACTGTTTGAGGTATGCTGTATCCAGCAATAAAACTTTGATTTATATCTTTCCTTTTATCGTAAAAGAATTCAATTTTATTGTATGGTAAAATATTACTATTTGTATTTCCTGTATATTCAATACTTTTTAACCACGATTCACCATTTGCACCGGAAGAATTATTATAATTAAAAATCATATAATTCCCATTTGCATCAGTAATTTTATTGATTTTCCAACATATAACATAATCAGAGTTACCTGCTGTAATTCTTGAATCTACGGTTTTCCCATATTCAATTGTTTTGCCATCCTTGGTTATTACTGTAAAACAAAATGGATTATTTGTTAGATTACCATAATTGGTATTCCAAGTAGTGATTTGCGAGAAATTCTCAACTTCAGAGCCATAAGATGTACTGGGATCACCATAATTACCATTTGATAATAAGATTAACCTCTGACCATCAAGAGCAAATCTGTCATTTGAAGAAAAATCAACTCCGCCGCTTTCATTATCAAAATAGAAATTTTTAGGGACACGAGAGATTGCAGATAATCCGCTGAGTCCAAACCCGAAGCCAAGCTCTCCATTTCCACCCTGACTATTATAGACTATTGAAATTTGTGGCTGTATTCCATTTGTTCCCGGTGAAGTAAAAATTGGTATTTGATAAATAAATGCGCCTGTTGGAGTAACTGAATAAGATGCATTCGTCTTCCCTACAGCTAAATTTCTGTCAATCGAAGATGTCGTATTAAAGTGATTTTTATATGCAACATCTGAAAGAGGAACATTTCTATCAATAAAGGCATGAAACCCGTTTACTGTTGATCTGGCATCATATTCAAATGTTTGATTTGGAAGTGATTTTATTTCAATTCTATCCCTATATCTAAATTCATAACTATAGGAATTTTGAATACCACTTGCTGCTGTTAGCTCAATACTATTCCCATGGTATTGATACCCATCTGCATAAGCAGGCATTTGCAAAATTGCATAAGCTACTATTAAATTTAATAGATAATGTAAAGACCTTGTTTTTAATTTGAATGAACTCATTAATCTCATTTTATATTCTCCATTTTATCAGATATTTGCATTCAGATTACTTTGATTCTAATTGCTTGATTTTGTTGTTCAATAATTCAATCTGTTTTTTTGCTTCTATATTCTGTTTATTTAGCTCTAAGATATAAAGATTCATTATTTCAATTTGTTCAAGTATGTGAATTTGCATCTCACCTACGTTAATACCATTTTTAGTAACGGCTTCAGCCGATGGAATTCCAGGTAATCTTTTATTACTCTTTATATAACGCGATAAAGAATCAAAGGATTGCAAAGTGAAGCCTTTTTCAAATATATAATCCGGCCAAGAGAGTTGAGTAGGACTTTCAACGATTAAATCTGTTGTACTTATTTTACCTTCAACAATTAATCCGTTATTTGATCCTTTAACTTTTACTTTCCCATCAATTAATAAATTTCCTTTCATTTGGACTAACGCATTATTATCCCAGTCGATATATGGTATATTCCCAATTTTTATATTTCCATCACCTCTAACCCTAATTCTCTCTTGAAGAGTGCTCGGACTTGCATTAGCATTCCCGGTTTTAATGATAAAATCTTGACCATTTGTAGGGCCAATGAAATTATTGGGAGTTGTAATTATGTTGTTCCCATCCGTTCTCCAGTAGCATTGGAGGTCACAATCAGCCATATTACTGGGAAGCGGTAATTTCGTTACATCTGACTGCCAAATACCTGGGTTCTGTGGAACATGAAAGTCGTGTTCGGGGCAAGAAGTTGAATTCATTAAATTTGCATAAGTTTTATCAGCTTCATTATAGACCTTAAAGGTCAAATCGCAACAACCAGAGGTTGAATTATTTTTTGTATAATTTCCAGTATTGAACTCATCATATAATGGTGGAATTGAGACTGTGACATTTCTTGATATTTTATTGCCAGATAAATATAATAGAGCATAATTAATTAGAAATTCATTAATTTGTGTTCTCTCGCTTTCAGATAAATTATTTTTATCAACATTAAATCCGATAAGAGTAATTCTAACTGAACCGTCACTACAAGTCTGAACTATATAATGAGGTTTTAGATGATACTGTGTGCCTCCGTTATTGCAAATAATACCGTCTGTACTAAAAGTTGAAAAGTCTAAGTCCTCTATATTCCCATTACATGAAACAAAGCAGGGAATAGGAGTAACATTTTTTGTATCAGGAATAAACATTGAACCTATGTTACATATCTGTTCACAATTCCCATAAATATCTAATCTTTGCCCAGGTAAACCAAGCGAAAAATCTGGATGATTTGTAAAATTACAGTCTTGTGGTATGTTATTATTAACAATTTGACGTATAACAATTTTACCCTCTGAATTCCGTTGAATTGTAATTGAAATTTCACAACAAGATATTGGTACACAGGGACCAACATAAATCCAACTTTCTGCAATACCAACTTCTCCCTTATGTAAAAATCCTGCTCCTTTAAAAGCGCATGATGGGAATTTAAAGACTACATTAACACCTGAATTTAAATCAGAAATATTTGGAAAATAGGTTAATACATTCAGGATAAAAGATTTAATCGCTTCACGATAATATATAACTGCGGAGCTATTATTACCGATAGTTTGGTGAACATCACCAATATAAACATAATAACCGGGAGTACCAACTAAGTTTGAAACATAATAAGCAACGGAAGCATTTGACTTATTGAATGGTATGTCTAAGTCCCAAGTATCATTAGTTGTAAAATCCCCAGAATACTTCGTCCAACTTCCTTCTCCACCTCCACAAGGAGGGTCTTCTTGAATTTGTGCTGATAATGGAACAATCAACAATAGGTTAATAAAAATTGAAAAAATAATTGTAAATAAAGCTCTTGTCAAATTCATTTCTAAATCTTTCTGTTTATTTAAAAAAAGTGATTATTCCATAATCATAACTTTAAACAATTTATTGTTATTGTTATTGTTATTAATGAAAATCCCAAAATAAACACCTTTAGCCAATTCCTGTTTAATTGGGATTATATTCAATCCTGATTTTAGTTCAATTGATAAATTGCATACTTGCGATCCTAATAAATCATATAATCTAAAATTTGCTAATTCAGAATTATAAGTTAATGCTTTTGCAAATACTTGTCCGCTTGTATTAATGTCTATATCGAAAGAATCTTTATTATTTATTTGTAGATCAACAGAAAATGGATTAAGAGTATTGAAAGAGTATATTTCAGATGGAACTTCACCCCAAGAATTTACCGCATTGACTTGCCAGTAGTATTTGGTGTTGTAATCCAAATTATCTACCATAAATGACGCATTAGTTGAATAATAAGACAAATATTTTGATGAATCCAAAAAATTATTTTGCTTTGAAATTAAAATTTTATAATATTCTGCTTCTGTTGAATTGTTCCACTGTAAATATAAATTTTGAGTATTCTGGTTATTAGCTGAATCCGCTGGTGCTGTTAAAATTACTGCCTTTGGAAGATTACTTGTAGTAAAACTTAGTGTATCAGACCAAAATTGCCCTTGAGTAAGGCAGTTTGAACCTCGTGTAGTCCACTTATAATTTCTTCCTGGCTTTAGATCAGGAATGGTGCAGAAGGTATCAATCGAATTATAAATTTTACTGGTTGAAGAATCAGAAATGCAAATTTGATAAGAATTAGAAAATTGTGATGAATTCCACTTAAATAAAATATCTTTACTTGCATTTTTGAAGTTGTTCATAGGAAAAATTAATTTTGTTTGAAAAGGAGGGTATGCAGTGATAAAAGTACGATTAGATGTTGAGTTAGTGTTCACATTACTTATTAAAATCGAAATATTCCAATTGAAAATTGCGCCAATTGGTAACTGCTCTAAAATAAAACTCTTATCTTTAACAATAGTATCAAAATTATTTGAGTTTCCATTAAAATCAAATGATTCAAAATGTAGTTTGTAATTATTATAATTTTTTTTGTCATCCCAACTAATTTTCAAAGGTGGACAAATATAAGAAGTATCTTTTGGTGGAGATGTAATCGAAACAGTATCGTTAGAAAACAAAAATTCTTTATATTGATAAATACTAAAGCCAAATTCGTTACCCATATATACATAATTATTTTTAAATTTCATATCGAACATTACTCCAGAATCGTAATAATTATCTATCAAAGTTGGGTTTAATCTATTACTCATGTCTAACATTGTAAGCGCATTTAGATGAGCATTTAACATATATAAAGTATCTCCTTTACAAAATACTTTCTGACCAAAATAATTTGGAATACTGTCAATTAATACAATATCTGATTTTATTTTAACGTTATAAATATATATTTTGCTAAAAGTACAAACATACAAGTAGCTATCATAAGAAAACAGTTCATATTCCTGCCAAGGCAATGAATAAGTATATAAATAACTTGCTGACCAGGGGCCAGTTAAACTCATCAGGAATATCCATTTAACTCCTATAAAATAAACATAGTTACTTGATTTAAATGCGTTATTTGCTGGGATAGTAACTTTGCCAAGATATACTTCCGTAACTCTATATGGTTTTTGCGGATTAGATATGTCGATACTTGTTAAAGAATCGTTAGAAGTATTTTTACAATAAATGTAGTTAGCATCTAAAATGAAACAACTGAAAGATTGACTTAGAATTTTTGTCATTTTGTATGAATCAATAGTTTTTTCAAGCCTATACAAACTATTTGAAGTTCCTACAAATACGTATTGATTATATCCTAAAATATCAAGTACATAGCCATCTATTTCAATATTCTCACCTATAAGATTTGGACTTTCAATATTTCTCATATCATAAATATCAATTAAATTGCCATTTGGAATATAATTATTCTCTGCCGTTACAAATAGACTATCAGAAATACCAATTTTTCGAGCAATATGAGAGGAATCACCAAATATTTTAACAATTTTACTATTCGCAGACATAAAGGATGGGCATTGTAAAAATAATAATATTACAAGAATATGTTTCATGTTTCTTTTCATTATTTTCTTATATTTATTCAAACCAATCATCAAATTGTAATTTTTTCTTGTTATTCTTATTCAACATTTCGAGTTGAATTTAGTTACCCAATAATTAATTTCAAAATTAAAACCCAAATTTTTCAAATCCAAATAAACTTGTTAAAAAATTGAAAGATTAATTTTCTCTTCATTATTAACTCATAGTTTAGTATTGGCTAACACTGCCCCAATTACGTCAATGTAATGAACTTACGAATATTTCCAAGTGAATTATTTAATTTTTAGAAATAGCAGAAAGTTTTATTCTTTGAAGATTAAAATTATTTTCATTTATTGTGCTAAATTTAAAAAATCATACTAAAACCGCTACCAGAGCCTAATATGAATGATTATTTTTAATATGGATTGTATTTATTTGTAGAATTGAGAGCTAAAGCCATGGTTGAGGGTTCATAATTTCAGATATAATGTATAGCTAATATGAATATCTGCTGTGTTCTGATTAGTGGCTGTTATCAGTAAAATAGTCAAGTACAAATATTTCAAAGACTGGCTACAGGAGCATTTATAATAACAAGTACAAATCAAAAGTATTTCAGTCCCTAAATAAAAATATCTTTAACAAAGCAGATTAACAGCCATTTTTCAAGAATATGATAAGAAAACACACTACTACTCAATAACTTCTATTATTTTAAAAATTCATTAAGTAATCCTTATTGAATGTAGAGTAGGAGCATATTTACCGAATTACTCAGAAATATTATTTTAGTGACCATAGGGATCATGTTGTTAATATTGCAGATTAGGAGCGGCTAATAGAAACCTTGGAATAAAAATCTTTTCATGTTGGTTATTAACACAAATTAACTTCAAGGCTTTGACACTTGGATTTCAGTTGTTTCTATTATTAAATTAGTATCATTACTGATTAAGGAAGTAAAGCAGGAACTTCAATAATTATCAACCTACAATAGCTGCTACTGCGTCATTACAGATGGTACCAATGTATTTTTTTTATCTTCATTTTATCTTCATAACTCATAAATAGCTCTGACACCAGCATTCGCGCCGATAACTTAAATTATCCTGTATCTCAATTATTAGCATAACTCAAAATTGGCATCTACTGTAATATTTCCGAATTCAACTGTTCATATATTTAAAATCAACAAATCTCATCATGGTAAAATCTTAGTAAACCGCTCAACACTCTCTAACTGTCATGGTCGCACTGCCTTAGATATAACCTTGTCTATCTCATTTAATTTATTTATTCGCTCTATGTCCATTCTGGAATCCTTCAACATCTTCTCTGCTTTTCATTAATTCAATGATCCTCAATGGGTCTTTGCTGTATTCACTGACAAAAGTTGCAAATTTAGCTTCTTTGATAGTTACGGAATACAAGTCCAGTTCTTGTCTTTCATGGATGTTCTTAGCGCTATCAATAGCTTTTTTGTAATATAACCTGTCATCCTCAGTGGCAATCTCATTAACGTCGCTCTCATACTGTTTGGCAACGCCTTCTTGGTTCTCATAACGCCAAGGACAGATTCGTCTGTCTATGTAATATGGCAATCTGACAAATTCGGGAATCACCGCATAGGTGCAATAGACCAAGCCAAGAAGGTAAACAAAAAATAGAAGATATTTTAATGAATTAGAATTAAAGCTAATAATAAGAGAAAATATCCATAAGCCAGAAGCAATGGCTATAGACATCAAAATTAAGCCTTTATTAGGAAATTGTATGATTCCTAAAACAACAAAATAGGTATTATAAAAAGCTATCAGATTCAGGATAAAGCCATTAGCTCTGGATTTTAGTTTTTGGTAAGTATTGTTCTCGCCAACAACGCTCAAGAACGTCTCCAGCGCTTCAGCTATAAAGACAAAGGGCAAATAGAATATTATCAGAAAGAAGATGCTAACCATGGCAAAATAGAAATTGTAAATCTTATCGCCATTAATATTATTACTAATCCCAATCAAGACAGTAGTAGCTATAATGAAAACAGTGAACAGGGCC
>JAPLFL010000023.1 GCA_026390695.1 Candidatus Kapaibacterium sp.
GCGTAAATGGGCATTTTCTAATTTGGTATCTGTAATAAGATTTCATTTGATGACATACATTGATTTATTCAAATTCCTGAAATCACCAGACTCGGATTGGAAATTCTTAACCAACAAAACTGAAGAGCAGATGGCATTATTCGACTATTCCTAAAAAACAGAGGGGGGTACTTTTTGAATTTCAAAATTGAATTTATATTTTTCAATCATTTATCAATTGATTTTTCTCTCTTTTTTGGTTTACCGGACAGTAGTGATAGGTAATAATAACTGCAGTGGCAATTCAGTAATAACCACTGCAATTATATTAAAGTATTTTAAATATGATTAAATAAATAAGGATTTAATTTACAAATATATCAAGATTCTTGTAAAACAACTCTGAGCCACGTTCAAAACCAAACTTATAATCATCAGAATCAGCTAATGTAGCAGCGAGCTGCTGGCCATATTCTATATGTGAATGCTCGTTCTCATGTTCAAAGAAATATTTTAAGTTATCATTGCTAAATTTATAATATTTTTTGAGTCCATCGCTCTTCGATTTAGAAACTTCAGGTTGCTGAATCTCAAAAGCCTGAATAGCACCAAGAAGCTGAGAAGGATTCATTTCATGCAGTTCACTAATCATCTGATTCATTTCTGGAATAAGTTCAGGTTTTGTCAATTTATTCGTCCATAGCTCCCAAAGAGTAACGTGGCTTGTTTCTTCGCTGATAATAGCTGCTGCAGCTTTAGAGTCAGGTGCAAAAGAATTGATTACCTTTGCCCATAAATCAGGAATTTCCTCAACTAATGCCTGATAAGAATATGCATACTTAGATAATTGCATCTCTGTAACAGTGCCGTCAGACCATGCTTTGTAAAAAGGATGATCGAGTAATTTATATTTTAATTCCATAATAGCTCCTAAAATTAGATTTAGTTAAATAAAAATTTAATCAATACTAAATTAAAAAATTTTCTCTTCACCACCAAGAAAAATTTTAATACAGGTATAATTTTCTTTCTGATTTCAACAGGAATTTTGAGTTTAATCTATGACTTTTCTATATTTTGTAATTTTTCGTGACTATTTTAAATGATTAAAGTTCTAAAGTTGAAAATTAAAACAAATAAAATATTCAAAAAATCTTTGAAAATTATAACTAAATTAGATTGCTTTAATTATTAATTTAAAAATTTGACAAAGGTCAATCGTTATCTATTAAATTAATATTTTATTAAAATATAAAATCAATAAATAATTGCTTATTTTTGTATTGTTGATTATTTCTAATATAAATTGAACTTTATGAAATATCTTATTTTAATTTTTAACTTTATAATTTCCGCTCCACTTCTTCTTTCTCAGGGCTGGCAGGACAATATCCAAGACGCAACAAATTTCTATTCCATTCGAAAAGCCTTTCTTGAGACTTTGGATAATCAGAAAAAGTTATCGATTAATTCTTTTAAAGTTGACGACGTTGAAGAAAAATTCAAACGATGGGAGTATTTCCTTGAGCCAAGGGTCTATCCGAGCGGAAAATTGCCTGCAATTGGTTACTTATACGACGAACTTAACATTTATAATTCATTAAAGTTCTTATTGAACGACAGCAGCACTTATTCTAACTGGAAACCATTGGAGCAAAGCAGCGGATTTCCAGAATATGGCTTTTCGGGCAGGGCTAATTGCATTGCATTTCATCCTACTGATCAGAATATCTTATATCTTGGCACTCCATCGGGTGGATTATGGAAAACAACAGACGGTGGAAAAATTTGGATACCAAAAACAGATTATCTACCCAGTCTCGGTGTTTCGGAAATATGTGTTGATCCTAAAAATCCTAATATTATTTATATGGCAACGGGTGATAAAGATGCCGCAAATTTTATTAGTAATCCTTATTCTTATGGACTATTGAAATCAACTGACGGCGGCGAATCATGGAATACAACCGGACTCCAGCATATATTCGATGATCAGATGACAATTCAGCGCTTAATCATTCACCCGACAAAACCAAATATTCTTATGGCAGCGATTACCGGTACCAATGGTAATCTACGTGGAATCTGGCGCACAAGTGATGCTGGTGTTAGTTGGACAAATGTATCGGGTGGTGGGAAGTTCGATCTCGAATTTAATCCTGGTAATCCTGATATTGTTTATGGTGCAGGTTATAAATATTTATGCCGTTCAACTGATTGCGGTATAAACTGGACGTTAATCAGTTCATCGGTTCTACCATATTTGAACATTACAAATGCAAAAATTGCAGTTTCTCCTGCCAGTCCACATTCTGTATTTGTTCAGTTTCTCAATCCAAACAATGGAGCAACTTATGGACTTTATAAATCACTTGATGATGGAGTCAATTGGATTAATTTAAATAAAACATCAATCAGTACCCAAGCCGCTTATGACTGGGTATTAACTGCTTCACCGATTGATAGTAATTTAATTTTCTTTGGCGGACAGTACATGTTTGTATCTTATGATGGTGGAGTAAGTAACCAAGGTTTAGCTTGCGACCATCCCGATCATCATGATTTGGTTTATCGACCTGGATCAAATATTCTTTTTAATTGTCATGATGGAGGTGTATATCGTTCAAGTGATGATGGACAGAACTGGGAAAATCTTAACGCGAGTTTGCAGACTTTTCAATATTATAGATTAGGATGTTCTCCTACAAATACAAATTTGATATTGACCGGTGCTCAGGACGATGGAGTAATGTTGCATAATAAAACAACTCTTACCCATATATATTCAAGTGCCGACGGAATGGAATGTATATATGATTACAAAGATTCAACAACTTACTATTTCTCTTTTCAATATGGTTTTTTAAACCGAGCTGGAGCTGGTATTGGCTTTACAATGCCACCAACTGCCGGTTCGGCAAATTCGTGTGCATGGGTTACTCCATATTTGATACATCCGAAAAATCCAAAAATATTATTTTGGGGAGCTAAAGATATTTATAAAACTAATGACAGAGGTGATTCTTGGATGAATTATTCGAATAAATTAACAGCAAATGATGGTGTTGGTGGAGGAATGCTCAGGACGATGGCAATTTCGGAATCAAATCCTGATTCGGTTTTATATGCTGCTTCTTATGTTGTTGTTTATAAAACAGTTGATGGCGGAAAAAACTGGTTAAATATTACTTCTAATTTACCAACTTCTGCAGGAAATTTTAATTCTTCTGCCATTAGTTGTATTGCCGTACATCCTTATGATCCGAATATTGCATGGGTAACAATGTCGGGATATTCTAAATCTAATAAAGTTTATAAGACTTTAAATGGTGGCAGTTCTTGGTTGAACATGAGTACTGATTTACCGAATATTCCAGTTAATACAATTACTTATGAGAAAAATAATCATGACGCATTGTACATAGGAACAGACGTTGGTGTTTTTTATAATGACAGCACTTTGAATCGTTGGGTTCCATTTATGAAAGGACTGCCAAATGTTCCGGTTCAGGAGCTTGAAATACATTATGGAAGTCGAGAATTACGTGCAGCAACTTTTGGGAGAGGTCTTTGGGTATCAAATTTGAACAGTGTTAAGTTGGAAATTAATGAATCTAATTATAAAATATCAGAAATAGAAATATACCCGAATCCTGCTAAAGATTATATTAATTTGACAATTGGTGATAATATTAATTACAAAAATGAACCTATAAGAATTTATAATATCTTCGGAGAGTTAGTTTATCAGAAACAAATATTAACAAATGATCAAATTTCAACTTCTATTACAATAAAAATTGATATTTCTAAATTTAATCCATCAGCATATTTTATTAAAATCGGAGATCAAACCAAAACGTTTTTTATTCTCTAAAGGTTTTTGATCCATTGCACAGAGAATATTTAGGTTAAATAAAATATTCAACAATAGAAGTGTCTGTCAAAAAAAGGGCAGAATTAATCATTTTGAATTCTACATGCATAGTTTTATAAAAATTACAATTGATTTTGTTTGTTTTGAGGGTTTATACCGTTTAGATGGGTTTATTGGGCTTTCGGGATAATCCAAAAGTGTAATAAAGGCTTCAGAAAGTGTAATAATGGTTTCCAAAGGTGTAATAAAGGCTTCAGAAAGTGTAATAAAGGCTAATATCATTTCCTTAATGAATTAGGAATTATTGTCATTCTTCCGAAAATAATCAATTGAGGTTGTCTTTTATGTTGAATTCCAAGCTTTTTTTCACCTGAGACAGTTTTTTTTTAGCTTTTAAAAATTCAGGGTTCGGAATTTTTAAAAGCTCCATTTTTTTAGCTTCTCAA
>JAPLFL010000120.1:0-50138 GCA_026390695.1 Candidatus Kapaibacterium sp.
AACACCAATGCAAATGCTGAATCTTTTAACGCGAAGGTAAAACTATTTAGAGCTAATCTCAGAGGGGTGATTGATACTAAGTTTTTCCTCTTTAGATTAGCTAAACTTTTTGCTTAATCCCCAAAGATTTGACATGACCCTCAACATCTTCTAACCACTCAGCAGTCAAAATATATGGTTGTGGTGATGTTGTATTCATTTGATTGATTAAACTACCAGTGAAAATTTGTTGCCCAGTCCATATTCTAGTTATAGATTTCTTTTCATGGCACCAATCATCTACACAATTTACATCGGTAGTACAGGGTGAATCATTATCTTGAATTGTATTTGATGAATTCTTCTTTTGAGTTGATCTTGTGATACCTGCAATATTTTTATATCCATAAGAAACTCTCCAAATATTTAGATTAGGTCTTTCTGTGCTATTTTGCGGTTCCCAATATTCAAAAATGACAGTATCAGATGGAATTATATTTGTTCCAAATTTTCTATTTGGATTTTCCATTCCTTTTACAAATGGACCATTTATGAACTTTCTATCTAAGGTATAAATATGTAACGTAGAATTATCCGGTAAATAGAATTTATCAAAAATGAACTGAAGAAAACAGGCATCAGCAGCTATTATTTTCAACCTTAATATTCTTGAATTGTCGATTAATGTATCCCAAGTGCCTAAATTAACCATGTTGTGATTTACGTAAGATACAATTCCACATTTATTTCGTGTATATAATTCCTTGTGATTTGTATCGTAATTTATCACCGAATCTACATTCGGTTTTTGTAGTCTTATTTCGGAAATCAAATTCATAGGAGTTAACGTGAAACTTGAAGAATTATTACTAAAACTTCTGGGTTTCACATTCGAGTTTGAATACTGTGCAAACAATTTCCCATATCCGATTCCAATAAAGATTACAATTAATAAAATTATTTTAATTCTCATATATTCTTCCCCTATCTCCTAATTTGAGAAAAAGTTGTGTCAATTTCAAAAGTCCATGTCGAATCAGGGAATGCAGGAATTAATAACCAGCACATTGAATTAAATGGATTATTGTATGGAATTACATCAATCGACGAAGTATTTATTTGATAAATATATTTATGCCGTATGTTATCTCTTAATATTGTTTTTTCAACTTGATGAGTTGAATCAATCAATCTAAGTTGAAATCCAACTAAAAAATGCTGAGTGAAATCAGGAGTTGGTGGATTTGAATTCTGAGTATTACATTTTAGTTTAATTATCGAATCATATTCTTGTACTGATTTAATCAGATAATTTCGTTTGTAGGAATGTATATAAAATGTTCCCATAAAAACTGAATCTCCATCACCTCCCCATTCAAGGCACCTAAAATCCGGCACAGACATCGTATCCGTCACAATCTCTATCGAATCCTGTGTTTTGATAGATTGGGTCGGATTGGTTTGGCAGTGCGCAAATAGAATGAGTGCGCATATCGAGAGAATTATTGTTGCTTTCATTTTGTTTTCCTTTGGTTAATTAAATTTTTATAGTTCATTATAGAATCAATATTAGGTTTTTGTAAATTGTATTCAGCTATCAAAAACTCAGGTGTAATACTAAAAGTAGATGAATTGTATGAAAAACTTCGAGGAAGAATATTTGATGTGCTTGATTGTGCAAAAATACACGAAGTTTCAATGACAATCAGGAAAATTAATAAGCTTATTTTTCTCATTTTTCACCTACTCCGTTATTACAGATGAAGTATCAATTTCGAAAGTCCAATCATTTGGAATCTTTGGAATTAATAACCAGTTCATTGATGCAAACCCTCCAAATCTACCAGTTACAGCATGCAAATAACTATAAGAATATCTTATTTGGTAGATAAACTTCTTATTGTTATAATCTTTTAATAAGTGTTTTTCAATTTGTAACGATGAATCCCGAATAATCATTGTATATCCTATTAAGTCACGATTGCTAAAATCAAGAGTCGGTGGATTTGAAAGAATATTTGTACAATGATATCGAAATGTAGTATCAAATTCGGTTGAATTTTTAATATGATACCATTGTTCCCATATTCTTGTTGTATCAGCCGATTTTGAACCAAAAACTAAACAATAAAAATAGGGTACTGGAATCGTATCGGTCACAATCTCCACCGAATCCTGTGTTTTGATTGATGGGGTTGGATTGGTTTGGCAGTGCGCAAATAGAATGAGTGCGCATATCGAAAGAATTATTGTTGCTTTCATTTTAATCTCCTTAGAAAAAGATTTATTAATAATTTATAACTAAGACACCGCATATCGAAAGAATTATTGTTGCTTTCATTTTAATCTCCTTAGAAAAAGATTTATTAATAATTTATAACTAAGACACACAAGATGAGTTTTAGTTACAGTTTTTTCAAAATAATTATTCATTGGTATTGGCTTTCTTTTTGTTCTTCTTCTCCAACCCTTCTATTCTGGCTTTCAGAGCGTCGTTCTGCTTTTGTATTTCAATATTTTCCTTTTTCATTTCGATCATGTACAAAGTCATCTCTTCTACCTTCTGGAGCAGCTTAGCTTCCATTTCAGCAATTGCCACCCCTTTTTCTTTTACCTCAGCCGCAGTTGGGATGTTAGCTGTTACAAAAATTCCGCTCCCAAGCTTTTGCTTAGGAGCGAAAAAATATAACAATTAATGGATAACTACAATCTGTTTGGTGATTGTGTTATTCAGAGTTCTCATAGTAATAAAGTATGTGCCTGCGGGCAGCTTCGAGGTGTCGAAATCCAAAGAATAGCCACCGGTCTTGATATTTGGGCTATCAACAACTGTAGAAATCATTTCGCCAAGCTCATTAGATATTGTGATATTGCAGTACGAAGGCTGCGATATGGCATATTTAATCTTCACCGATGCGTCCGAAGGGTTGGGAATGGCGTCGAGAGCATCAGGGAATATATTAGGCAGTCCTACTTTCTTGATAGCATCTATCCTGAAATTAACATTGGATTCATCGGGAGTATTAACTTCTAAGCCAGAATAAATTCCGTTACAATAGTATATATTTTGTGCATAAATGTTAGGGTGAAAATCATTAGGGTAATTAGTAGATACAGCTGGATAGGTATTAATTCGTGGTGGAGAATTTGGAACATTATTAAAAGAATTTCCAGAACACCCTCCAATATATGCATGAAAATTAACACCAGCTGTTATAAATGAACATGGACGAATATGAATAAGTGTTCGTGAATGCATTTCTACGTTCATTTGAAGTGTTGGGTATCCATCATTAATATAAGTTGGACTGGAATTAGTTGTATTTTTGTTAATCATAAGTATATACGGTTCCCAATTTGTATTAATTTGTCCGCTGCCACCACTGCCAATTTTGATTTTGCCATAATGAAAAATATCGAAATTGCTACTTGTTGAACCAGCTCCATTATCTATATATTCCTCATTAATTTGTTCTCCATAATGAGTCAATTCATTAGACCCAAGAAAGTAACCATCACAGCTTATATTTCCATTTGTCCAAGGATTGTCTAACCAATGATGTAAAGATGTTTCATCAGTTCCACCTCCTTCCCATGAATAGGATAATTTGCCTCCTATTGCATATTTATTACAATATACTCCACCTGAACCTAATATATCACATGCCTGACCAATTACTTTATGATCTTTACTATCTACTACATTGAAAAAAGCTGCCCCTTTTGATCCAACATCAATTCCTGCATACTTATTTGGATTCACTTGCCAAAAGATATTACCCCAAGATGGACTCGGATCATCTTCTGATAATATTGATAATGCTGTCTGATCATCAACAAATAATCTCATCGGTTGATTAACTTGGATTGAAGGGACATGCAACATTGACACTATTGGTGCTGCTTCAGTAATTGGATCATGAAAAGCCCAACCTGCAAAATAAATATCGTCACCAACACTGAAAGGTGTGTTTAACTCTAAAAGCATAAATCCTGTTCTTGTATAAGATCCTTTGTAAGTCGCTCCATTTGATACAATATGATTATCTGTTGTACCATCACATGAATTATGATAATATTTAAACCAAAATACAAGGTACGGACACAAATCAGTTTCAGTTGGATAATCAATCTCCTTATCATCATCTCCAACTGGTTTATCATCCAATATCTCCAAGCTTGTCAAAAGATATTGATGATTTATATCAAAATTTGGTAATATATTTAAAAGTGTACCAGTTCCAATTATTCTAAAATTATAAATAATCCTCGATACACTCCTTTTTTCAAGGCACCAATCATCACCCTCTGGGCAACTAACATCAACATTACATTCAGTATATGCTTGGTTTTGATTCTTTCCTTTAACTGTAATTCCTTGTTGAGTTGAATCATTATATAAATTAATATAAGCATGTATTATTGATTCTATCGTAAGTTCACCTAAATTTCTTGAAATTGCTGGCTCATAATATTCGATTATAATATTTTCACCTTTTATCAAATCAGAAGGAAATTTATGGTAACTATTATTATTTAATGAAGTAAAAGCACCTTGGCACATACTTGAATCATTATTATAGAAAAATAATTTAGCACCTTCAGGTAGATTGAACTCAGAAAATAATAAATTGATTGAATATGCGGCGTGACTAATGATTCTTAGCCGCCACAGCCTTCCACCATCATCTAAACTATCCCATGTACCTGAATTTTGTAAATTAAGATTACATTTAAATTCGTAACCAAATCTAAAAGGAATTTCGCTATTTGATAATTCGAGGCTATCTTCATAAGATTTAACAGAATCTATATTAAAAGTTGCCATTCTTCGAAAATCAATTGAGTCAGCATTAGTTAAAGGAAGATTATTCGATTGATAAGAAAAACTAAATGGTTTTTCATTATATCTACAATAAACCACCTGAGAACTAAAAAATGGTAAAATATAGATTATTATGCCCCATATATATAGTTTCATTTTAACTCCTTTCAATTTACTAAAAACATTGTTGTGTCGAAATCAACTGTATAATCGGCAGGCACTTTTGGTATCAACATAAATATTGGACCCCATACACCTTCTATCCCTTTTTGATCAGAACGATATGGAATTTCAAGTTTATACACTATCTTTTTTGCATATTTATATTTTATAACAGTTTGGGATATAAAACCCTTCCTTACCCAAATAAAGTTCTGGAATAATAAAGTATGCTTATTAAAATCTATTTTGGGGGCAATTTTATTGATACAATCTGGAACACCTGCTAAATTTATTAATACTTTATCATAGAAATCTGTGCTATCATTGAAAACTCCATTTAGGACTTGAAATATTGATTCACTAGGGTAACAATGTAGATCAAGGTTCATCGTATCCGTAACAATCTCTATCGAATCCTGTGTTTTGATTGATGGGGTTGGATTGGTTTGGCAGTGCGCAAATAGAATGAGTGCGCATATCGAAAGAATTATTGTTGCTTTCATTTTAATCTCCTTAGAAAAAGATTTATTAATAATTTATAACTAAGACACTCATTTGTATTGGCCTTCTTTTTGTTCTTTTTCTCCAACCCTTCTATTCTGGCTTTCAGAGCTTCATTTTGCTTTTGTATCTCAATATTTTCCTTCTTCATTTCGATCATGTACAAAGTCATCTCTTCGACATTCTGGAGCAGTTTAGCTTCCATTTCAGCAATTGCCACCCCTTTTTCTTTTACCTCAGCCGCAGTTGGGATGTTAGCTGTTACAAAAATTCCGCTCCCAAGCTTTTGCTTAGGAGCGAAAAAAAATATCAATTAATGAATAACTACAATCTGTTTGGTGATTGTGTTATTCAGAGTTCTCATAGTAATAAAGTATGTGCCTGCGGGCAGCTTCGAGGTGTCGAAATCCACAGAATAGCCACCTGTCTTTATATTCGGGTTATCAATAACTGTAGAAATCATTTCGCCAAGCTCATTAGATATTGTGATATTGCAGAATGAGGGCTGCGAAACGGCATATTTAATCTTCACCGATGCGTCCGAAGGGTTGGGAATGGCAAGCAATCTTTCTTTATATACATCATGAGTACGTTCTTCAGGTATAGAAATCTTGTTTGAGTTTCTTCCTTCTGAGCTTCTCATTATTGGTGGTTGAGGAACAGAACAACCTGATGTATAAGTATAAGGATTTTCATTATTTGGATTACTTAACATAAATTCTGTAGAACATCCAATATAAGCATGAAAATCCACTCCTCCAAAAATATAAGAACATGGTTTTATATCTATATATTTTTTTGAAATACAGTCAAAGTTTAATCTTCCACCACTCATATAATCTTCAAGTGAATTATAAAGAATAAATGCCTTATCAGCACCATTGATAATCCCACTTCCAGTTTCAACTTCATTTAAATTGAAAGTTGTGAACTTTAGATCAGTTAAGGACTCATCCCTATTTACTTCCAAACCAAATTCAGTGATTTTTCGACCAATATACATGCTTTCACAAGTTACATCACCATATTGTAATTTAGGATCTAAGAATTGTCGTAAAGCATACAATGAATGTGATAGTCTTCCACCATAAGCATTGGTGCTTTTACATAAACCACCTTCGTGTCCCTTCAGTTGAGCTATCACTTTATGGTTTGCATTAAAGAATGGGGCCCCAGATGAACCACTCTGAATATTTGTTTCTCCATCTTGAACAGGAAACTTCCAAAAATTTCCATTTGATTGTGGCGAACCTTCTTCATCTGTTAAAATTGCCGGACTACCATCTGATTGGCTGATCTTCATGGTATTTATATAAGGATGATGTAACATTGTACAATTTGGTTGAGGTTCATTGTCAGGATAGTAATTCTGAGAATAATAAGCCCATCCTGCATAAGTCACCATATCTCCGTAATTGGGCGTAAAGTCCATTTTTAATAAAGAACAATCAGTTGCGCTTACAAATGCTTTTAATGAGCAACCACTTGGACTACTTTGGCTTCCATAAGTTATGCCTTGCGAATAGTATCTTGCATCACCACAGTTTTGTCGCATATAAGCAAATTTAAAATAATATTCAGAATAATCCCTAAAACCTCTTGTTGCATGCAGTGCTGTTAAAATATATGGTTTTCTATCGTTATTGGTATTGTTTAATAAACAACCTGAAAATTCTGCTGCAATCAAATTATCTGATACGACTATGATTTGAACAATAGATCTTTTTTCAACACACCACTGATCTCCTTCTGGACAATTAACATCTTTTGAGCAATTTAAATTATCGTCCAATAGTTTATTATTGCCTTTCTTAATTTTAATTATATTCTCACTATTATAATTCCTGTATCCATATACAATTTTCGAAATATTTAATATCGGAATACTATCTGTATTTGTGGGTTGCCAATATTCAAAAATAACTGTATCCGATTCGAATAAATCAGTCATAAACTTGCCTGATTGATTTGGATTAAATGATGAGAAGGGGCCATCAACTTTGTTTCTATCAGATGAATAAATAAATAAAAATGTTCCATTCGGTAAAAAATAATTATTTAAAACGTAATTAAGAGATGTGGCATCAATTGTTGAAAATTTGAGTCTAAATAGTCTTGAACCATCATCTAATGTATCACAAGTACTGTTTTCAATTATATTGAAATTTGCAGGAATGACAGTCCCATAAATAAATACACCGGAAGTATCAGGATGTTCAGAAAAATAAGAAATAATTGAATCAATATTTGGTTTATTTATCTGATATTCTGAAATTAAGTTCTCAGATGTAAGTGTATGACTTGATGATGTATATGTAAAACTAATTGGATATTGTAAAATAGTATTACTTTGCCCATTCGTTGTATTGAAAAATAAACAGAATTCTATCAATATCAAATATGCTATTATTTTTTTCATATTTACACCTAATTATGATAAACATTAATTGTATCAAATTCAAACGTCCATCCTTTTGGTAGTTTTGGAACCATCATCCAATTCATAGTTTGAAAAAGCAGAACATCAGGTTGAATTTTGTATATTTTTAGATTAACAATGATCTTATAAATAAATTTGTTGTTTATATTATCTCTATATAAAGTCTTGTTAACATTAGCGGTTGAGTCATCCGAAACAACTCTGAAACCAACGAAATTATATTTAGTAAAGTCAATCGAAGGTAGATTTATTTTTGATTTAGTGCAAATACATTTATATGTAATCAACGAATCAAATTCTTGTTGCGATTGAATAAGGTACTTTATCTTGTAAAATCCACTATCTTGCTCATCTGGAAATGTACCAATGATTGACATACAACAAAAATCATTAATTACTACGGTATCCGTCACAATCTCTATCGAATCCTGTGTTTTGATTGATGGGGTCGGATTTGTTTGGCAGTGCACAAATAGAATGAGTGCGCATATCGAGAGAATTATTGTAGCTTTCATTTTAATCTCCTTAGTAAAAGATTTATTAATAATTTATAACTAAGACACTTGAAAAGAAAATTAGTTACAGTTTTGGAAAAATAATTTGTAGAATGGCTGCCAATCAGAATGAAATTCTGACTGAAGGAGCTTTTTTGTTCAAAGTAATTATTCATTGGCTTTAGCCTTCTTTTTGTTCTTTTTCTCAAGTCCTTCTATTCTGGCTTTCAGTGCGTTGTTTTCTTTTTTCATATCAATCAGATACAAAGTTATCTCTTCTACTTTACGAAGTAACTTAGCCTCTATTGCAGCTACAGCCACACCTTTTTCTTGCACTTCCTCTGCTGATGGGATATCCGGAAGATGCTTATGCTCCTTGATTTCCTTTTCAAGATCAAGTAATGAGGTTAGTTTGTAATTCTTTTCAAATACAAAGTCAGACCAATATGTGCCATCTAAGGTAACGACCAGTTCCTTAGCCAGAATTCCACCATTTACAGCAAGTTTTAATGGTTGACTGAAATCTCTGCTCCATTGAGTTGCTGTTAGACTTGTATAATCACCCATCTGAATAAGTCCATTGGGATTGATACGCATTCTTTCTAAATGTGAGGAATTCGACGGAGAAGTTTTAAAAATTAACGGTACTGGATTTAATGGCCCCAGAAAATTAGATCCAGAGCTCGATATACCATTATTGCCTGTTGTTGACCATAAATATGCTTGATCATAATTCCAAGATCTGCTAATACGACCAGAAGCATCGGTTGTTAAGAAGAAAGGAGCAGATCGAATAGGTAAATTTCTAAAATAAATTTCATCGGATGAATGTAAAAACACATCCAAAATTCCTTGAGGAGTACTTTGTTGAATACCTATTAATGTCTTGTTTTGATTTCCTTGTGTGATCCTGAGTCTTTCAATTTTGTTTGTCTTCATTATTAATGGGGAAGCATCTTTCGTCCCTAAAAAATAATCGGGATGTGCTATTAGATTATTTCCCAAAAGTTTCCAAAAACACCGGTCTTCACATTCATCCCCAGATGAGCCTGCGAACAATACCAAACCGATAGGAAGGTTCTGATTATCACATTGATTCAATCCACACCCCTGCATTAATCCACAAGGATTAAAAGGGAAATTATGTGTCTCATTCTTTAAATGAATTTGTCCTGTATCGTTTACTGTTAATGTGTATGTTGTACTGCAAGAGGCACTATCAATACATGGTGAATAAGTATTTCCAATATTAGTCCAACAACTTGGCTGACAGACAACTAAATCATAGTCACCTGGGTTAGGGAACACAAATAGCCCACGAGCATCAATCAAAATTTGCTCAACTGCTAAACGAAATGGATCAGCACAGGAACCTGTTGTATTGAGAGATTGAAGCTGAACCTGACGCTGAGGTGGAGTACCACATTCGCGGTACTGATAAGTTAGATTTACCGTACAGCTGCCATTAATATTGGCAGTAGTCCAGGTATTCCAAGCAATGCTGTCACATTCAGAGCCTGAAAAACAGCCTTGTGCATAGGATTTGCTGCCCGCAACGCAGAACAGCGCCAGTAGTGCTGAGTAAAATAATACTTGTTTCATTAGGAATTATTCCTTAAATTAGTAGAACATATTGTATATGGGCCTGCTCCTTTTTGCATCTCAGGCCGCTCAAGCACAGAGTAGTATAGGGAGCAGGTTTTTTATTTTAATTTTTTCAGTTCATAAATTTCATGGTCAATGATTAATGATTTAAAGTTAATGTTTAATATTTTTGGCATAATAATTGTATTAAGACTAATGAACAATTTCGAAACTCTTGTTTTGGGTTTAGCCAATAATCATGCCAAACCTCAAAACTACACAATTATCCCAAAAGCTAAAATACAGTACCCAAATCTAAGCAATGTTTTGATAATATCCAAATAAATTATTTTTTTATTGATTTTTACTTCTTATTCCCACGGGGAGAGATTGTGTGAATGTGTTTGAATAAAATTAACAACTAACTTTATAACTTTCAGCTCTTCTTGGCAACCGTTGCGTATTGGGGAAATTTTGTCTGATTGAAAATATAGAATGTGATTACATTGATAACATTAAAGATAAATTTTCTGATTGGATTTATTCCATCAATACTGACAATTTCATAACCGGCTTCCTCAAACATTCTAATGATACTCTTTTTAACAAAAAATCGAAGATGTGTACGGTCTAAAATTCCAAAATCTTGATATTTCCAATCTTTATGTATTATTAAATCAAACATTACAGGTGCGTACAAAATGTTAGGAATCGAACTAATAACAACTCCCCCTTGAACCAGTTTTGACTTAATTCTCTCTAACACCGAATATGGATCCACAAGATGCTCAAGAACATCATTAAATGTAATACAATCAAAATAAGAATCAGGTAAAAGGTCAATCTGATTTTCAACTCTACCCCTAAGAACGCGGTCAAGTTTTGAAATAGCGATTTTTGCAGCAGATTCGTTTAATTCAATACCCCAAACTTCGCACTGGCTATTTTGCTTAATTTGATTCCCAAATACTCCGCTACCGCAACCAACATCAAGCATCCGCTTAGTTGATTGAGGAATATATTTCATCATTTCAAATCGGACTTGTGAATAGTAATCTGGAGTATTTTTATTATCCATAATTTTATTTATATTTTCCCGTCTTGCATGATTAGCATCCTATCTGCAGTAGCAGCAATGTTCGGGTCATGAGTAGCAATAATTGTTGTTAGCGAAAAACGTTTGCGTAAATCTAAGAGCAAATCAAGCACTGCTTTAGCATTTGTTGAATCAAGATTTCCCGTAGGTTCATCGGCAAGAATTAGTGATGGGTGGTTGATTAAGGCACGTGCAATAGCAATTCTCTGCTGTTCCCCACCGGATAATTCGGAAGGTTTATGTGTTTTACGATGACTGACACCGACAATTTCGAGAAGATCAACAGCATCTTTCTTAGCGGTATTCTGATTTGCACCTGCGATAAGAGCAGGAATCATCACATTTTCGAGAGCCGTAAATTCGGGTAATAAGTGATGAAATTGAAATATGAATCCAACGTGCTGATTTCTAAAATTGGATATTTTACCTGCATTTAGTTTTGTAAGAGATAATATTTCATTATTAAAGTAATAGTCAATCGTGCCGCTATCTGGCTTGTCTAAGGAACCGAGGATATGGAGCAAAGTGCTTTTTCCAGCTCCAGAAGCTCCCATAATAGCAACAAATTCACTAATTTGCACATCCAGATTTAGTCCGGTTAATACCTTTGTTTCGACACCTTTTTTGTTAGAGTAAGATTTTGTTATATTCTCAGCTTTTATTATCAAAGACATAATTTATATTATTTAAGGATGTATCAGTAAATTTTTGTAGTAAGCAGCTTTCTCGGCAGCTCTGAGGTCAAAGTCAGTTCCGGATGAAGCATAAATAATATCACGGGAAACGTTAATGATTGCAGGATAATTTCTATTAGCATTCATAGTTTCAGAAATAGAGCCGCCTTGGGTACCAATACCTGGGATTAATAAAGGATAATCACAATAAGAGCGTATATCTGCTAAAAATTTTGCCTGAGTTGCACCAACAACAAACCCAACATTTTCCTTGCTTCCCCAGTTCATCGCTTTTTCTATGACATGTCTGAAAAGTGGTTTTGAATCAGTTATCAGATGCTGAAAATCAAAAGCTCCTTTGTTCGAAGTTAGAGCGAGAATAAAAATCAATTTATCTTTAAAGCTTAAAAACGGTTCAACGCAGTCGTAGCCCATGTAGGCATTTACAGTAATCGAATCAGTTTTAAAATATTCAAAAACGGCTTTTGCATAGCTTAATGAGGTGTTTCCAATATCTCCTCGTTTAGCGTCAGCAATAATAACAATATCCGAAGGAATTGTTTCAATGGTTTTTTTAAGAATATCGAAGCCTTCGACACCAAATTCTTCATAAAAGGCGAAATTGATTTTATAAGCACACACATAATCTTGAGTAGATTCGATTATCCGGCGATTAAAATCAAGCATCCCCGTCGTATTTTGGGGTAGATGTTCAGGAAGTTTGTCTAAACTTGTATCCAAGCCAAGGCACAAAATTGATTTATTTTTAACGCGGGCGTTTATATATTTTTCATAAGTATTCATATTCAAATTTAGTTAAATAATTTAATATTGTCAGGATAAAATGCAGTTTCAAAAAATAATCCGTTTGCAGGAGCAATAGCCGGAGATTGTACTCTACTTAAACTATAAAGTCGATTTTTTAATATTTCTATTTCATAATCCTTTAAACTAAAATCAATCATTGACCCAACAATTGATCGTACCATTGAATATACAAACCTGTCAGCTTTGATCCTATATTCCCAACGATTCTCACTTAATGGCTGCCAATGCGACTTTGTAATATTACAAATAAGATTTGTAACTTCAGGATTATTTTTGGAATAACTTGTAAAATCAAATTGTCCTATGAATATATTTGCAGATGCAACAAGTTTTTCAACATCGGGTACAGATCTGATTAACCAACTAAATCTACGCATAAATACAGATTCTGAAAAACAAATATTATATGAATATTCTCTGGCAATAGCATCAAAACGTGCATGGAATGCATGATTTAGAATATTGGCTTTGATAATTCTAATATCTTTATTTAGTCCTGAATTAATTGCAATCGGAATTTTTTCAACCGGCACCGAAAAATCTTCATCAATTTTACAATGAGCAATCATTGCACGAGCATGAACGCCGGCATCAGTGCGTCCAGCTGCAACAACTGCATTATATTTCCCACTTATACGCGAAATAGAATTTTCAATTGTTTCTTGAATACTGATCTGATCATTTTGACGCTGCCAGCCACAATAATCAGTTCCATCATATTCAATTTCCAAAACAAGAGTTCTCATAACGATTAACACTCTCTGTTAAAAAACTTGCGCACTGTCTCATTATTACTTGATTTGAGTTCATCGAAACTACCTGTGGCTATTATACCTTTGAGAGAGCGATCCAGCATAATTATTCTATGAGAAATGTTTCTAATACTGGCTAAATCATGGGTAACAACAACCATAGTAGTGCCCAGTGCGTTATTGAGTTCAATAATTAATTTATCTAATTGGGCAGATGAAAGAGGATCAAGTCCTGAAGAAGGTTCATCGAAAAATAAAATAGAAGGATCTAAAGTCATTGCACGGGCAATTCCAGCACGTTTTTTCATACCGCCGCTTAATTCAGATGGCAGTAAAGCACCGGCTCCACTTAGTCCCACAGCTTTTAATTTAAGATCGATAATATCATTAATACTATTACTCGAAAGAGTTTTATACTTCTCCAAAACAAGTGCAATATTTTCCGCTATGGTCATTGAGCTGATCAGTCCTGAGCTTTGAAATAAAATCCCGAATTTACTTAAAATATCAATTCTGCGTTTTCCGTAAGATTCTGTTAAATTTTCCTCCTCGATGAAAACTGATCCCGAAGAAGGACTCTCAATGCCGATCATTTGTCTCATCAATGTACTTTTCCCGCATCCGCTGGGCCCAACGATCACAAAAATTTCACCGTTTTTTACATTGAAACTGACTTCATTTAAAATTGATTTACCATCATAATCAACACATATACGATTAACTCGGATTACGCTCTCACTCATACCTTTTGCTTAATAAAAATATTTATATTCTTAATCCAAAAAATGAACGAAAAGACCATCTCGAAGCTTTGGCTCGAACCATGTCGATTTTGGAGGCATTACTTTTCCAGAATCTGCAATCGAAATTAATTCGTGAATTGAAGTTGGGAACATAGAAAAAGCGATTTTCATTTCGCCGGAATCAACTCGGCGTTCTAATTCGGTTAAACCTCTGATTCCGCCAACAAAGTCAATTCTCTTGCTTGTTCTTGGGTCTTCTATTCCCAATAATTCTGATAAAACATGCTTCTGTAGTATCGAAACATCTAATTTTTCAACAGGATCATCAATATTGAATAAAGAATCATTAGCAGTCAAAGTGTACCATCTTCTATTTATATACATGCCATAGCAGCCCTTCTTATTTGGTTTGATGCTCTTTGATGAAGGTTCAACGCTGAATTTAGCAGAAAGTGCATTAAAATAGGATTCTTCACTCAATCCATTTAAATCTTTGACTAATCTGTTGTAATCCATGATGTACAACTGCGATGCAGGGAAAAGAACTGCCAAAAAGAAATTATATTCTTCATTTCCGTTATGATTAGGGTTTGCATTTTTTCTTTCATTACCAACAATAGCAGCGGCTGCACTTCTATGATGCCCATCAGCTACATACAGATTAGGTATTTTACTGAAGATAGATTTAATGCGGGTTATCGTTTCGTCATCACGTATTAGCCAGCTACAGTGGCGGATTCCATCACTTGCAAAGTGATCATTATCCGGCATCTCAAAAATAATACTATTGACTATGTTATTAATCTCTTGATTGTCAGGATAGGTGAGAAAAATTGGCCCGCTATGCGCATTGGTTATACGGACATGATTGCAACGGTCTTCTTCTTTATCCTTCCGTGTTTTTTCATGTTTTTTAATCACATCATCAAGATAATCCTGCACTGAGGCACATCCTACAAGACCATACTGAGTACGGCCATCCATTGTTTGAGAATATACATAAAAGTAAGGGCTTTCATCTGCTACTAATGCGCCTTGACTTATTAAATTCTGTAAGTTTTGTCTGCCCTTCTCATATACCAAAGGATTGTATAAATCAATCGTTGGATCAAGGTCAACCTCAGGTTTACCGATATGTAAAAATGATAAAGGATTGTCTTTGGTCTCCTGACGCGCCTCTTCCGAATTTAATACATCATAAGGTTTAGCTGCAATCTCGGCTGCAAGCTCTGGCTTAGGCCTATACGCCTTGAATGGAATGAATACTGCCATAAATTTCCTTACTTATAAGTTATTAAGAGTATTGACAACTTTATTTGCTATTTCTTCGCCGACTCTATCCTGTGCTTCAACGGTTGATGCTCCGATATGAGGAGTAACAGAGACTTTAGGATGATTAATCAAAGCCGATTGAGCATCGGTTGGTGGTTCATTTAGGAATACATCCATTGCAGCTCCGCCAACAGTGCCATTATTCAATGCATTTAACAAATCACTTTCAGACACAACACCACCACGTGCACAATTAATTAGAATCACACCTTTTTTCATTTGTGTAAATTCCTTAGCCGCAATAGAAGCGCCTTCCGATTTAATAAATGGTAGATGAAGAGAAATATAATCAGAATTTCTGATAACTGCTTCCTTACTTGTTAAATCCATGCTCATATCTGTTTTAACAACAAAAGGATCAAAAGCAATGACCTTCATACCAAGTCCTAAAGCCCGCTTAGCGACTTCACGTCCTATATTTCCAAAACCTAACAATCCAAGTGTTTTTCCTGTAAGTTCAATACCTTTTGCATATTCTTTTTTAGGCCATTTGCCCTGTCTCATTTCAGTATTTGATAAATGTAGAAAGCGACTGAGAGCAAACATGTGGGCTATTGCCAATTCTGCAACTGATATCGAAGATGCGCCGGGTGTGTTTAGAACCGGAATTCCTTTTTCTTTTGCATAGACAGTGTCAATGTTATCAAGACCTACTCCACCTCTTGCAATGGCTTTTAGATTAATTCCAGCATCAATTACCGCTTTGGTTACTTTAGTTGCACTGCGCACAATTATTGCATTAAACTCTGAAATCTGCTCTAACAGCTCTTCTGGTGATAATTTTTTATTAACTACTTCAAAACCTGCGGATATGAGAATTTCTTCACCTATTTTCTCAATTCCGTCCGATACTAATATTTTCATTTTTTAACCTTTAATTAATAAGAACAAAATGCTCTTTTACAGAATTCAAACTTAAGGAAAAAAAATAGCCTTAAAAAGAACTTTAATTCTTTTATGAATAAATTGTCGATAAAACAATTATTTATTAAATTAGAACTTATATTTTTTCTTATCGGAAATTACTATGCTGGATCAATCTATCGAAAATTATGCAAAAATTAAAGCAATTCTGACGGAATTAGTCAAGGGAGAAAAGAATTTTATAGCAAATGCTTCAAATTTTTCATCTTTAATTTATAATTATTTTAATTATATAAATTGGTGTGGATTTTACATGCTGGAGCACGGAGAGCTTGTTTTAAGCACTTTTCAGGGTAAGCCTGCTTGTCTTAGGATTGCTATCGGACAGGGCGCCTGTGGTACTGCAGCAGCCCAAAAAAAGACACTTGTCGTCGAAAACGTTCATGAATTTAAAGGTCATATAGCATGTGATTCTGACTCCCGCTCTGAAATTGTTCTACCAGTTATTTTTGATTATAAATTATATGGTGTTCTTGATATCGATAGTAGTGTGTTTAATCGCTTTAGCAGCGAAGATTCAGAATTTTTGAGAAATATGTTAAGAATTTTATTAGAAAGTTCCGATATCACAAAACTTGATGGATACTATAATCCTATAGATATTAAGTCAGAATGATAATAAAATAATATCATCTATTGAAAAATTCCCAATTAATATCAGCCATTCTGCTACTGGTGTACTTTTTAGTATATTCCGACGTGTTATCTCAAGTTGTAATAAGTGAATTAATGGCAGAGCCGGTGGGCATTGAACCAGAATGGATCGAACTCGTTAATAATACTGATGTGCCTGTTTACCTTGATAGTATTAAAATCAAAGATGCAACAAAAACTATAATTGACCTGCCTATAATATCACTTTCTCCGCAGCAGTACTGCATATTAGTAAAAGATACCAGCTTATTCAAATCTACACGTAATTTGATTTCAGGTATAACACTGATTCAGTCTAAAATACCTACTTTGAACAATACAAGTGATGAATTAATAATTTACAGAAAAGACGGCTCAGTCATGGATTCCATATATTATGACATGAAATGGGGTGCACGAGGTATTTCATTAGAAAGAATAGATTTAAATTTACCAGCTTTTAAAAAAGAGAATTGGACTGCTTCAAAGTCTGCTGACAGTGCGACTGCAGGTTATATTAATAGTTGTAATCAAAAAGTTTTGGATTTATTTCTAAACGCTAAAATGAACCCGTCTGACAGAGCGAATTATTGTCTTATTACAATTTTTAAAAATGGTGAAACAAATCATTCTTCAGTTCTTAATATTCTAATTGATAAAAATAAAGATGGATTGTTCAAATCGGATGAGCTTATTGAATCACAACAATTGGATAATTTGGAACAAATTAATATAAAAAAATTTAATAGTGATATATTTCTGAAACATTGCTCAAAGCATGAATGGTACAATGTTTTAATAACAATTAAAAATTCGGATGATCATTTTCCAAATAATGATTCTGTTTTATTTCGTGTATTTAATAATTTAAAATTTAATACTATTATCATAAATGAACTACTGTTTGAGCCATCTTTGAATAATTCGGAATTTATAGAGTTATACAATAGCTCTGAAGATACGCTCCTGATCGGAGGATATGGATTATTTAATAAAAATGCAATAGAGATCGGAAAAGGAGTTGTATTCCCAGAGAATTTTAATATTTATCCCCATTCATTCGCTGTAGCTGCTCGTGATACTTTAATATTTAATACATTTCCAGAATTAAAATTATCTAAAGAATTATTGATTTATAATAGTTCCTTTAATTTACTTTCTGATTCTGATTTTATAGTAATTATAAATCCTGACGGTACGCTGCAGGACTCAATAGTATATCAATCCAATTGGCATTTGAAAGATATTAGTACAACAAGAAATGTTAGTCTTGAAAAGATTAGTCCTCTTTTAAATGGCACTGACAGAAGTTCCTGGTCATCTTGTCTTGATGAAAAAAGGAGTACACCCGGACATGAAAATTCTGTTTCTAAAGTTTTACCGGATACAAGTTCTAAAATAGATGTAAATCCCAATCCATTCTCTCCGGAATCTGCATCTGGAGCTAATTACTGTATTATTACATATATGCCTGAATTTAAGCAAGCACAGATTTTTGCCAGAATATTTACAGTATCAGGCTACTGTTTGAAAATTTTTAACAAAATTGAATTTCCATTAAACAAGTGTACACTGCTCTGGGACGGAAAAAATGATAATGGAGTTCCGCTTGCTGCAGGCCCATACATTTTACTTATTGAGTCACATAACCTTGAGGATTCATCCGTGGAAACAATAAAAAAATTAATAGTAATTGGATATTAATCTCCGAATTCCCACTGCCCCTGCTTTCTAAGCCTTTTCTCAAGTCCGGCTTCAATCATCTTTTTTTTGACTTCTTCTCTATTTTTTAAATGTAAGTTCAAATTCTCGTTATTTGCTAATTCATATACCAATACAGACACAATAGCAGCAGCATCCGATAAATAGCGGATATTAACTTTGTCAAATGTATCACCAAAATCATGATAATGCCAAGTCATATCTCTATCAAGAGTGCCATTAGGAGTGATTGTGGGAATACCACCCAACATAAAATATTGTTGATCACTATTAATCCAAGGAGAATTATTTATTCCATCTTTCATATTGAATCCTTTTAATTTCTCGCAAATATCCTTTAAATAGGGCAGTAGTTCGTCGTTTCCCATAGCGTTGAAACCTGTTACAGAACCGGTCATATCCATATTTATCATTAACTCAATATTTTCATTCTTATGTTTCTCATAGTACTTACGTGAGCCCCAGAGGCCAAATTCCTCTCCGTTAAACCAAACAAATTCCAAGGTATAGTAATTTATTTTTGATAACTTATTCAAGATCCTTGCAACATCGCACAAAATAGCTGTACCATGGCCATTATCAACTGCTCCCTGACCTAAATCCCAAGAATCGAAATGAGCACCGATAACTATTTTCTTTTTTGTTTTCCCTGCGAGTGTTACAATTGTATTTTCGCTACTATCGATACTCTTACAGCGCGATTCGGTTTTAATCTTTAACGTAACCTTTTGGTTTCTTTCTAATAGCCTTTTTAACCATTTCCCTTCTTCCAATGTAACACTATAAGCTGGGATGGGTGCGGGTATGCCAAGGAAGGAAGTTACTCCGTCAATAACTAATCCACCAAGTTTATCGTTTATAAATAAAACAGCTTTTGCACCTCTTTTCGCTGCCAGTCCAAGTGATTCGTATCTCAACGGAGAGTCTTTACCTATAGGTTTTTCTTGATTGACAAGCACTATCTTTCCTAAAGCTTCATTTACAGAATAGTCGCTATCAAAACCAAATTGCCCATCTATCATATCGGCTGTAAATTCAGGAGTATAATCAACATAAGCAAGAGCTACTGCACGGAGTGAGCGCTCAATCGGATTCAACATTGTTACTTCATCAATACCACGATGCCATCCGGGAAATTGAAAACCTTCGCGATATGGCTCCAGTTCAATCTTTCTAAGTTCCTCACTTAGAATAGTCATTGCTTTTTTATTTTGTTCAGAACCGATTAATCGCCCTCCAGCCTCATCACAAAGTCTCTCTAGGATACTATAAGAGACGTTGTTCAAATATGCAGTACCGATTATATCACTCCAGATCTGCTTTGATTGTGATAATAAAATTGTTTGGTTAAAAACTAAACAAAATATATTCAAAAATAATGTTTGCAGAAAAAATACTTTTAATGTGCTAGTGTTTATAGAATGGCTTCTCATCTATCTCTCCATAAATATTATAAAACGAAAAAAAAAATAATTTAGATGTGCAAAACTTTTTCTTTGCTAATTAGAAAAAAATCCTTTTTTTTGTAAGTGGAAAGTGGGTAAAAGTGGGGAAATGTGGTAAATACTAAAAATCAATTTAAATAAAAATTAGTATCTAATTATCACATAAACAATTACCCAAAAATTACATTTACAAAGATAAAAATAAAATGGCATTTTTCAAAGGACAGGAAACATATTCAATCGATTCTAAAAATCGAGTTGCGATTCCTGTGAAAATGAGAAAAGCAATGTCAGAAGAAGCTGAAGATACATTTAATGTTACTCTTGGCTCTGAAGGCTGTATAGCCGCATATCCTATGGATGAATGGAAGAAGTATCAGGATAAATTTAGTCACTTAAATCAATTTAACGAGAAAACTAGATTTTTCCTTAGAACCCTTCTCCAATGGAGTGAGGATGCTGTTCTTGACGGACAACAGAGAATATTGCTACCAAAGCAATTAACAGAGCAAACTGGAATAAAAGGAAAGATATTAATTGTTGGTATGATCGACCATTTGGAATTCTGGGATCCTGAGAAATACAGCGATTACATGAATGGGCACAACCAGACTTATGAATCCGTAGCGGCAGAAGTAATGTCAGCGGAATAGTACTTTGAAAAAGAAACAAAATACAAGTAAATACAAAAAACTGAAAAAAAGCGGAGTGAGAGCACTTGAGTATGATTACCATTTACCTGTGTTTTTACAAAAAGCAGTTGATTATTTAGTTACAGACCAAAGAGGGATATATTTAGACGGGACTCTGGGTGGGGGCGGCCACAGCTCCGAGATATTAAAAAGGCTTGATGGGGGGAAACTTTATGCCTTTGACAAAGATCCGGATGCAATCGAACACTGCAAAAATAAATTTGCAGATGAGCTAAATCTCGGGGGGGAAGAAGCTCGGCTGATCCTTAAGAATGAGTCCTACATAGGTGCATGCAGCATAGAAGAGATTGGGGGGAAAATCAAGGGACTTCTGCTTGACCTCGGCGTGTCGTCAAGGCAAATTGATTCTGACACGCGCGGTTTCAGCTATAGACTGAATACGAGCCTTGATATGCGTTTCGGCTCGTATGGTCAATCCGCAGAAGCCCTGATACAAGCAGCTTCAGAGGCTGAATTAACGAAGGTTTTTCAAGTTTATGGCGAAGAACCTTTTGCAAAAACGATTGCGCGACAAATCATCCTGATGCGTCGCGCTCGTCATTTTAAATCAACTTTCGATTTGCGTGAAGCTATCGAAAATGCTGTCCCTCAGAAATTTCTGATTAAATCTCTATCCAGAGTGTTCCAAGCTATAAGAATCGCTGTCAATGATGAACTTGGGGCTTTAGAGCAAACATTGCATGAAATAATCAAAATAATGGCTCCTGGAGCCAGAATTGTTGTTATTTCCTATCATTCTCTTGAAGATAGGATTGTAAAAACTTTTTTTAAGGAAAATTCTACTTATATCAAAGAACATATTACAGAAAATAGATTAACAAACATCGTGCCAAAATTGAAAATAATTACAAAAAGTCCAATTATTCCAAACGATGAAGAAATGCAATGTAATCCTCGCTCCAGAAGCGCTAAAATGAGAGTTGCAGAAATAATATACTAAATTTCTGGATCTATAGAATTACGAAATAAGCCAATCCGTGGGAAGATTCACCATCCATATAAACAGACACAGTCCCATTATTAAAAATATCCTGAATATGAATAACCTGAATGACAGATTCAAAGCGACTGGAATCAGGAATTAATTCAGTAAGTTTGTTTGGATATGTTTTAAATAAATCATCGTGAAAGAGACAACCTTTTTTTTCGGGATAAAGTGGTAAATACTTAATATCGGCTTCAACTAAATCTTGAAAGAAGTGTGTGCCAAAGGACAGTTCAGGCATATAGCCAGCACTTTCCTTTGCAACTTCAATTAGCATTGCAGTATTATTTATATCACTATATAAAACAGGAACTCCAAGTTTAATATCTCCTTTGCTGCCCCAGCGGCCGGGTCCAATTAGAATAAATTCTTTTCTTGGTAATAGTCTGTTTAACATGCCAATCAGATCGCTCACTGTATGCATATCCTCAGCAGTAGCCAATTTTGAGTATGCTTGGGAATTAACATTTACCATAAATTTGATATTATTTACTATCCCAGAACTTACATGTAGATTAGTCTCAAAAACTTTTAACTCGCTTGGAATATTTTTTGGTATAGATATCTTACCATATCCTGTTCGTTGAGATTGGGGGCGGCATTGAAGCAGATATGTATTTAATCCATTGCTGGCAAATTCAATATCAACAGGTACTTTTATTGCATCTCTTAACACGTTTAACATTGTTTTTATTTGATTTATGAAATCTGTTCTATCAATCAAATTATTAAAAGTAATTACGAGTTTTTCTTTTTCAAAATCGTCATATTTACTGATAGGATTATGGAAAGTACCTGTTTTAAAAAATGAAACAATTTTTTCAAGACCATCGAAATATCCGCCACAGCTCTTAATTAATTCAGAAAATTTTATGGTCTCAAATGAACTTGTTTCCAAATTAATTACATCAACGTAATGTTGTGAGTATAGTAATGTTTCCTCGATTCGGTTGTTAACCTGCAACCCAGGCTGTCCCGGTGAGATTAACTTCGGATAATCATTCATTGTTCTATCAACGGAACGAGTGCCAAGACCAGCTACTAATCTAATTAATCCATCTTCGCGCTTTATTCTGTGAGTCCATGCAAAATCGTTATTACTAAACCCTACTCCTGCAAAAAGTGGAAGATAATATTTTCCGATTCTTGTACCTACAACTTCTTGTATTAGTAGTCCCATTTCTTCTCGGAAGTCCACCAGCCCGTGTTCTTTACGATATTCGATTGGATCCGGTCCATACGTTGAGGCATAAACCTCAGCCACTGCATTAGTCAAAGCAGCTAATCTTTCTTCGTAACTACCCAAATTGGATATAAAAAGACTCTTGTACTTCCCGCAAAAAGAAGCATCAAAGCTGTCTTCGAGAATACTTGATGATCGAACCACAATTGGATTATCATCTATTTCATTTAGAATTGTTTGGAAAATCCGCACTGATTCGGGTGGGAACGGTGATGTTTTAAAAATATATTGAAGAAACGGATATTCTTGCTTAATATCCTGGTTAGTTTGATATTTTTTAAAAACAAATTCTTCTAAAGCATTATAATGCACAAACTCGAAAAGCCCATCTACTGTGAGGTACCAAGAACGAGGAATTTTTATATTTTCCAAAATCGGATATTCTTTATTCTTATTTTTAATGATATTATAAGCCAGAAGCAATCCTGCACTCTTTCCGCCCAAACCTCCGACCCCATTGGGGACACCGGCAATTCGGTTCATTATTTCACCAACGGATTCTATAGATATAAAATCTTTCGCAATGCCGATGTAGCGTAGGTTTTCAGAAAATAAACGTGTTATTATCGATACTCTGAGGCCAATCCTTTCGTTCATGGAAAGAATTTCGTTTCGATTAAATCCGATTAATTTTTTTATAGCCTCGCATACTTTTTCAAATGGTGACCAGCGTTGATCCAATATTTCTGTAAAGTAAGAAAGATGCTCCTGCTGTATCCATCGAGTCAATAGTGCTGTTATATCGCTGTCATCAAGATAATGATCGGCAATTTCAAATAATTTTCCAACTATATTAGATGGGATAAAAGGTACGCCTCGTGGCTTTGGCAGATTATCTCCAAATGTTTGAAGCTGATTATCGGTTTCATGCGACGGACGTAATCCTTCGATCAGCTTGTAAATTTCCGGTGTACCGATTCTATCCAAATGAATTATCATTTTCCTGCAAATGCGGTAAATCATTGTTTCATCCTGATAAACGAAGTTATCTAATAATATTTTCCACTCGGGTTTTTGAGGTAAAACCCGCTTCTTCTCTACATTTATTTCCATATTTTACTTTATTGATTATAATGAATTTTAATTGACGAATTAGTTAATATTGTGGTTTTTTTATAATTTTGATATTATTATTATTCGAAATATCTATGAGCTATATAAATTTCTTCATCTGTTGTTTGTTTTTTTTAATTCAGATTAATGTTTCATCCTTATTAAAGGCAAATACAGAAAATGGCACTGATTCTACTTCTTTAAAAGAAATATTTTGTTTAAATTATCATTTTGATGTCGGAGATACATTAATTTATTCTCTTGCATCGACTGATAGTATTTTGAGTATGTCCGAACCGGCGCTTTTGAAGCGGAGATTTGAAGTAATTTATCTTATCTGCGATTCAATAAACACAAAGGGTCATTTTTTCTTGAGCCAGAGTTTAAACTCATTTCGTTCAAAGGAATCTTTTGGTAACCAAGAAACCGAAGAAATTACAAACAATCCTTGGGTTGGTCGTAAAGCCAGTTTTGAAATAGATTCCAGTGGCAAGAGATTTTTATTACATTCTTCACAAGGTGATGCCGCAATGTGTCCAGGTGGAGCTTTCCAGCCTCAATTGATAAATAATTTGGGTAATTCATGCAATACTTATAATACATCATGGATTTCCGAAGCAAACGATGGTCTTGTTGAAAACGGGCTTCCTGTGCCTGTTATGCAGCATTCTTATTTATATAGAATTAAAGAAACAGCCGAATCATACGGCTATAAGTGTCAGAAATTGGAATTTATAAGATCAGGTCAGGGTGCAGTTAGTTTATTTGATGGGACTGATACTACAAAAGTAAATGTTGTAGCATCTGGTTCCGGAGTTCTGGCTTTGAGTCAGGAGTTTCATATACCGATAAGTTTATTATCAATTGTCGAATTGAAAATATCATTTATTCTTCCTGATAAATCTGAGAAGCATTTGAAACATTTTAACAATTCACAATATTTACTTGAAGAAATTAAAAAGGCGCTGCCAAAGCCGAAAGAGAATAAATTTTCTAAAATTAAAAAGAAAATAAAACATAAGCATAAAAAGATCAGCTCAACTCATTAGAATTTTCTAAAATACTGGAATTGATTGCTATATCTTGCTCGTTTAAATTATATTTTCCTATTAAATCAATTACTTTTGAAGCTATTCCTTTGCTGTCCAGCAGCAATTCTTCATAAAGTTGAGCTTGCGTTGCATGCTCTATTGTATGGTGGATACCATGTAGTAAAAATTGATTTTTATAATTCTTATTAGCTGCATATTCGAGAACAGCAGAGCCAAAACCACCGTTTACAAAACCATCTTCGATTGTGATTATCTTTTCAAACTTAATGCAAATATAATCAATCATCTTTTCATCAATAGGTTTGACGAATCGAGCATTAATAATCTCGGCTTCTATTCCTTGTTCTGATAATATTTCAGCAGCTAATTGAGACTCATAAACCGTTTTGCCAATGGCTAAAATTGCAACATCGGTACCTTTTCTGAGAATTTCAGCTTTGCCCAATTCTATTAATCTGAATTGTTCTATTTGTGTTCCTGATGATTTTCCTCGAGGGTAGCGTATCGCAACAGGTGAGTGAGTATAATAAAATATTGCTGAATAAAGCATATTACGTAGTTCCTGACGGTCTTTGGGAGCCATGACTACCATATTCGGGATAGTTCTTAGGTAAGCAAGATCCATAAACCCGTGATGGGTTGCTCCGTCTTCTCCAACTACTCCAGCACGGTCGATTGCAAAAACAACATGAAGATTCTGAAGGGCACAATCATGGAAAATATTGTCATAAGCACGTTGTAAAAAGGATGAATATATTGCAACAACAGGAATGATTCCTTCGGTTGCAAGACCAGCAGAGAATGTTACAGCATGTCCTTCTGCAATTCCAACATCAATAACTCTATCGGGCATTTCTTTTTTCAAAATATCCAGTCCCGTTCCATCACTCATAGCTGCTGTGACAGCAACAATTTTGGAATTCATCTGGCAAAGCTCAACCATTGCCTCTCCGAAAACGTCTTGATATAATGGGACTTTATCTTCATTTTTAACAGGGAATAGTGACTGGCCGGTCGATTTATCAATTTTCCCAACTGCATGCAGAAAGAACTGATCCTCTTCTGCAAGTTGGTAGCCCTTGCCCTTTTGAGTCATTATGTGCAGGAATATCGGGCCTTTCATATTTCGTATAACACGAAAGACCTTCACGAGCTTGTGTACGTTGTTTCCATTGATTGGACCAAAGTATTTGAATCCAAGAGCCTCAAATAAACTACCCGGTGTAACTATGGCTTTCACGCCATCTTCCAGTTTGGCAGCGAGTCTTCGGATTCTATCTCCTATATTATCAAATTTACCGGTCATGTCCCAAATATTGTTTCTTAGCTTCTGGACGCTCTCTTTAGTGTATAGCTCATTAAAATAATTGGAGAATGAAGATACATTTTTTGAGATTGATACATTATTGTCATTCAGAATAACTGTAATATCACGATTTTGAAACCCGCAATTGTTCATAGCTTCATAGGCAAGACCGCATGTCATGGCTCCATCTCCGATGATAGAAACAACACGAAAATCTTTTTTCAAAATATCTCTTGCTACTGCAATTCCCAATCCTGACGAAATACTTGTGCTGGCGTGACCGGCTCCAAATGCGTCGTATTCACTTTCTGACCGTTTAAGAAAACCCGATAAACCGCCTTTCTGGCGGATAGTTGATAATAAATCACGTCTGCCTGTTAGGATTTTATGCGGATATGCTTGATGACCGGTATCAAAAATAATTTTATCAAGCGGAGTGTTATAGACATAATGCAGAGCCACAGCAAGTTCTACAACTCCAAGCCCGGCTCCGAGATGACCACTTATTTTGGTTATTGTATCTATCAGGTATTCTCTTATTTCAACGCATACTGCATCCAATGCAGTTTCCGGTAATATTCTAAGATCATCGGGTGAATCTATATCGAAAAGATATTTATATTTTGATTTATTCATTATTGCTTTGGTGTTTCTACAAAAATTTGAACAGTCCTCGAAAGTTGCCTTCCGATTGGTAGATCGTTATCAAAAATCATTTCGCTCTCACCTATTCCATAAGTTTCGCATTTAGCAGATTTAATTTTTGAAGTAAGTGCATCTTTCACGGCTTTGGCACGCCGTTCAGCAAGATTTTTATTATAGGAATCATCACCTATTCTATCAGTAAATCCATAAATATGGATAACTGAATTAAATTTAATTTCAGGTATTATAAATTTCTCAATTATTTCCATGTCTGCATCGGAGATTTCAGATTTATCAAAATCAAATTGAACAAGGCTAAATTTGCAGACTACAAGATCAGGTTTTTCTTCAACAGCTTTTCTTGATGTAGAAATAAATTCAATTGGTACAGAGCCAGTCACTGTTTTATGCAATCCGGCAGAGTTTTCAACATATAAAGAATATTCGAGTGGAATCTCGCTTGGGGACAAATCGTTCGGATGTATAGCCCATTTAAAGGAAGAAGGAATGCCTCTTCCGGGTACTTTCTTCAGCGGGCGTGATCCTTGAAAAATTTCAAATTCATATCTTGAAATGGAATCGCTTGTATTTATATATGGAATAAAATCTACGAGATCTGGCATTGCAAGCGATTGTTTGTCCTTTGAAACCAAAATCGGTTCGAGAATCCTTCTTGTTTTACTTCTTATTTCAATTCTTCTGTTTTCTTCAATACCATCAGCTACAGAGGAACTTGAAGGGAATTGTGGAAGAGCACGACTCTCAGAATTGATTCGCTCTGGTTTTATACCGAAATTCACAACAAGATAATTTTTAGCAAATTCAGCTCTTTTTGCCGATAATTCATCCGCATTTAACTCGCCCTTATTATCTCTTGTACCTGTGATAGTAATTTCTGCGGATGGATTTTCGCGCATTCGTACTCCAACAATATTAAGAGTGTGCATATTAATTGTCATTGCATTGGCTTGTAATGCGCTGATTGAGTATTCGCCCGATTCAGCACCGCCCATAGTCAACTGACCTGATGCTGATGGGAATTCACTGCCTTCATCACAAAAAATGTATGGTATGAGTGGAAACATCTCCTTATATTGAACTTCATCAACTTTTATTCTTGTTAATTTCCCTGAATTGCCTTGATTATCAAAATATCTGACTTCCTTAAATCCAGCATCAAGAAATGAATTTGTAATTACTGTGTCGCCCTTGAAGCCACTTTCATCTAATGAAAACAGTAATGATAAGGATAATCTGATTTGTGGAACATTCCACGTTTTATAATCAGAAGATACATTATTGAATGGGAATCGAAAACCAAGCTCAGGAGCCAGTGCTAATGTATTGGATAGACGATAAACATAACCCAAACCTGCTGCAATTGCGATTCTGGTACTTGCATTTGATAGAGCAGCATTATTAGCTATTTTAATGTCAATTGGTATGTTAGGTTTTGTGTAATGTGCGGTTTGGGTGTAGCTCGGTGAAACGGGAATTCCGGTCTCAATGCCAGCTAAAAAGTAAAGATTTTTTAAAGGAAGAATATTATGAAATTGAATAGTGGGTGATAATTCAATATAATTTAATTTGCTTTCAAAGGTATGAATGGAGACAGAATCTCCGGCTACATTCTGTGAATTACCGCTGAGAGAGCCAGATAGACCATTATAACCAGCACGTAGAGATAAAACAAATTTGCCTGATAGCGGATAATTGAAAATTCCACCAGTATTCAAACCATAACTGTTAGCATTTAAATTAAATTTTGCTGAAGTATTAAAGTAGGGATTTAGTATCATATTAAATGATGGGCTATGCATATTCAGATTCAGTCCGGCATAAACACCGATTGAACTTGGCATTTGAGAATCTTGAGATAGATTTTTTACCGGGTATAAAGCAAAAACTATCATTAATAAGAACAATTTCAATTTATTCATTTTTTCCCCTGAGTTTGCTGCAAAAACATAAGGTGTAAAGAAGAATAAAGAGCATGAATATTTTAATTATTTCTTCATAAATGAGATCAGTTCATTTAAATATTAGATAAATATATTAAAATCTTTGTTCATCTTGATAATTTTAATTAATATTACTGTTTTAAATTATTAAGTTTTTTAAATCTTTTTGTAAGGAATCAGCAAGGGTATGAGGGTAATGAAATTCGGAGGTACATCTGTACAAAATGATGAAGCAATTCGCAGAGTTATATCCATTATTAACAATCGAAAAGCCAAAGCAGTTATCGTTGTTTCTGCTTTTGCAACCATAACAAATAAACTTGTTGAAATAATAAACTGCCTCAAAAAAAATAATTACATTAGCGTTAAAGCACATTTAGATTATATTTTTACCAAACACTTGGATGTTGCCTCCAAACTCGGCTTGGGAAGCGATGTTGATAATTTATTAAATGAAAAGCGTGATGAAATCGAACGTTTGACTTATGCTTTGAATATTTTGGGTGAAGTAAGCCCCAAATCTACCGATACAATTTTAAGTTTCGGCGAAATTTTATCTTCAAAAATAATTTATCATGCTTTTTTGAATGAAGGCTTCAAAATAAAATATGTTGATGCACGCGATATAATAAGAACAGATGCCAACTTTACAGAAGCCAATGTAATTTTTGATACGACAAATGAACTTATCATCAATAACTGCAAAGATGATTTTGAAAATTATCAGTTGATTCTAACAGCTGGATTTATTGCCTCTGATGAGAATAAATCAACAACTACTCTCGGCCGTGGCGGTTCCGATTATTCAGCGGCATTAATAGCCTCGGCTTTGGATGCAGAAAGACTTGAAATATGGACTGATGTTAATGGTATAATGACTTGTGACCCGAGAATAATTCCACAAGCGAAATTGGTCAAAATGCTATCTTATACCGAAGCTTCGGAACTTGCATATTTCGGGGCAAAAGTGCTTCATCCTAAGACCATCTATCCGGCAGTGGAAAAACAAATTCCGGTTTATGTTTTAAATACATTTAATCCTGAAAATAATGGTTCCGAAATAATAAACTTACATGGAAATAAGAAAATATTAAAAGCGATTGCCTTCAGGCGCGGCGTTTCGGTTATCAATATACAATCAAATAAAATGCTTGGAGCTTATGGTTTTTTAAGCAAAGTTTTTGAAATTTTCAGATTAAATGAAACTTCAGTAGATTTAATCACTACTTCCGAAGTTTCAATTTCATTGACTATTGACGATAATTCAAAATTAAATAAGATAATCAACGACCTGAGGGAGTTTGCAACTATAATTTTACTTGAAAATCAGGCTATAATCTGCATTGTTGGCGAAGGGATAAAGAATACATCTGGAATTTCAGCAAGATTCTTTCAAGCTCTTTCTGATATAAATATATCCATGGTTAGTATAGGTGCGTCTGAGGTGAATATCAGTATTGCGCTTGCAGAGCGTGATTTGGATAAATCAGTGCGTTTACTTCATAAAGAATTTTTTGAAAATTATATTGATGAAGAATACTTTTCATCGATTTAATTAATTGGTGGTTTTTAAATAGAGAATAAAATATTATATAGGGAGAATATTATGAAAAATTTGCTTACTGCTGTTTTTCTTCTGATTACAATACATTTTTCAATTTATGCAAATAATGAGCATAATGAAAAAATGTTAGCTCAGTCAACAGCTTCTTTTCTTAAAAATAACGGTCAGTGGAAATCGGATGTACTCTATACAACATGTTTCCCAGGGCTAAATTTCAGAATAGAACCAGATGGAATCTATTTTGATAAATATGAGGCAAGTTTCGATTCTTTCGGCAATCCTGAAAGGCTTACAGGAATTGTTTTAAAAATGGAATTTGTTGGTGGAAATAAAATTTTGAATACATATCCAAAGTATGAGCAAAAAACCAAGTATAATTTCATCAATGGTAAGGACAGACATTCATCTGCTGCTGTTGCGTATAATGAAGTTTTATTAGCTGATATTTATGATGGGATTGATGCCCGATTTTATTTTGAAAATGGTCAAATCAGATATGATTTGATCGTAAATCCGGGATCGGATCCTTCGAGAATTAAGATCAAATTTGATGGAGCGGATAATATTGCAATTAACCCTCAAGGCAATTTGATAATTAATACAGGAAATGGAGAATTCGAGCATAGGGATTTAAAATCATATCAAATGGCTGATGCCAAAAAACAATTTTTAGCATCTTGTTTTATTCGGAAATCTGCATTGGAAGTCGGCTTTGAAGTTTCTGGATATAATAAAAACTTACCCTTGATAATTGATCCGCTCATCTATTCTATTTACTTCGGTGGCGGAATTAATTTATTTCCGGTAACTGATTATAAATCGGGTGTGGATGCGGCTAAATCCATGGCAATTGATGACCAGGGAAATGTTTATGTTGCAGGATTGACCTCAGTATCTACCGATTTTCCTACTACTACTGGTGTTTATTCCAAAACCTACAATAATGGAGATTTTGACGCTTTTGTTGCTAAAATAGATGCGAGCGGTAATAGAGTTTGGTGTACTTATCTTGGCGGAGATAGTACCGATGTTGCGCTGTCAATTGCTGTAGATGCAACTTATAATGTTTATGTCGCCGGCATGACAAAATCAGCAAACTTTCCGACAACAGCAGGTGTATGGAAAAGAACTTATGCAGGCACATCTATGGGATTCATCAGTAAAATTAATCCCTCAGGAACAGCTCTGGTATTTTCAACATATCTCGGAGCAACCGGTGGATCGACCCAGTGTAATTCAATCACGGTTGACGGTGGCAATAAAATTATAGTCGGTGGACTGACTACTTCCACTTCATTTGAGACAACACCAAATGCTGCACAAAAAACTTATTCAGGCTCTCTGTTAAAGAGTGAGGGCTTTGTTACAAAACTTAATAACGTTGGAGATGCTCTGGTAGGCTCTACTTTCTTAGGTGGTCTGGGTACTGACGTGGTGTATGGAGTTAAACTTGATGCTTTAAATAATGTGTATGTAACCGGAGTGACAGATAGTACAGGCTTCCCATTTTCAGGCAGTGCTTATCAAAAAACAGTTAAGGGTGGTTCTGATTGCTTTGTTGCCAAATTAAATGCAGCACTTTCGTCGATAATCTTTGCGACTGCCGTAGGTGGAACAGGTGATGATATTGGATACGCTATTGATATTGATGATACTGGAGACGCTTATATAACAGGAAAAACAACATCGAGCAATTATCCCGTAAAAAATGCAGCCATTGGTACTCTTGGTGGTGGTTACGATGGTTTTGTCACCAAGGTTAAAGCTGATGGTACCGATATTCTTTATTCCTCATATCTTGGTGGTAAAGCAAATGATTTCGGCGCTTCTATTGCAGTTAATCAAGCTAATGAAGCATATATTGCCGGAACAACCCTCTCGGATAATTTCCCTGTAACCCTCGGAGCACTTTATCCCAAATATGACGGATATACAATTCCAGCACAATTGGCCGTAAACATGGCAGGCCTTCAGGCTTTCGGTATTGATGTTGAGGGTGGAAGCGGGTTTATAACAAAAATGTCCTCAGACGGATTGACTCTATCATATTCTTCATATTTGAAAAATAATGTATCTACATATTATACAATTCCATACGATTTGGCAATTGATGATAGCGGTTATGTTTATACTGCCGGTTACGGCATTGGTACGGATCTATCACAAACTATTCGGTCATTTGATGTCTATGCAACAAAATTTGCCCTACAACTTACCGTTGATACAATAAAAAATATCAAAATATGTAATGGTAAGTCATTTAATCTGACTTTTCAGAAACATACGGCTTTCATTACCGGTAATACATTCACCGCTGAACTTTCCGATGCCAAAGGCAGTTTTGCCAGTCCTGTTACAATAGGCACTCAGTCTAATCAAACTTCAAATACTATTACTTGCACAATTCCGCCGAATACTGTGGCAGATACAAGTTATAGAATTAGAATAAAGGCTTCAAATCCAGCTATAACTTCCGATAATAATGGAGCCAATATTACAATTTATGACACTCCTAAACCATTAATAAACGGCCCTTTTACTGTTTGTGAAAATTCAACAATTGTTTACTTCGCAAATGATTCAACGAATTTGAATTCCCAATGGCAGGTTTTGTCAGGTGGTACGATTGTCGGCTCGGCAACTAATAACAGCGTATCTGTTCAATGGTCAAACAAAGAGCCTGCAAAGCTGCGTTTGACTCAAACAAATAAAACAACCTCTTGCGATGGTTTACTGGAAAAAGATATAAAAATTTGGAATCCTAAATATGCTGCTTCAGCCGAAGTGGATTTTGGTGAAATTATTCGTGATGTAGGCACATTAAAATCAAGTTCTTTTACTATTAAAAATGCTTCAGCAAATGTTGATACTTCTTTCATTCAATCAATTACAATTGCTAATAATCAGGGCACAATCTTCAAACCAAAAGCCAGTGTGGGCGATAAAGTTTTAATTAATAATACTGTAAGTTTCCCGATTGATTGCGATATTACTCAAGTGCCTGTGGGGCCGCTGACTGGGCAGATGTATATCCTGATGGGACCATGCGGCGATAGCATTAAAATAAATTTGAAAGCTCAGGTAACTGAAGTTCATACTTCTCAGCCACCTTCACCGAATCTTGGCGAGATACTCCTGGATTCTTCTGAAACTGCTGATATTAACCTACAAAATACTGGCTCGACTTTAATCGTTATTGATGCAATTACAGTTCCGGAGCCATTCACGGTTACAAATACGCAATTCCCATTACCGGCAACGATTATTCCGGGGCAATCTATAAATTGTACAATAAAAGGAGTGCCAAATACTCCAGGAATTAACAAAGTAAATCTTACAATGACCACCAGTGTTCCTGTTGTGACAACCGTTACCGTGCAATGTGTAATCTTTGGAGCACAACCTTTGGTGGAAGTTGCAAATGTCGAATTGGGTACTGTTATAATTAACTCTTCAAGAACTGATACAATTAAATTCCATAATTCAGGAAATGTCCCCGTCGTATTTAACAAAATAAATTATAACCCAATTGATGTTTCAACCGACTTTACTCTTCCGACAGGATCTGCCGGAATTACAATATATCCTAAGCAGACTTATTTCTTGCCTGTTACATTCAAGCCATCAAGTTTAGGAATGAAAAAAGCTAATCTATCGGTTGAGTGGTCTTATCAGGGAAAGACAACTCTCAACAGAGCTGATCCGATTGAAATAAACGGATATGGAGGCGGTGACGGAAATCTTGTTTTCTCAAAAAACTTTATTGATTTTGGTACAGTTCAAGTTTCCGATTCAAGTGCAGAGTTTGCATATACTGTTACAAACAAAGGCAATGCTGCAGTTACAATATCAAATATTGCTATCACACCATCGAACAGAAAAAATAATGTACGTGTTATAAATAAAACTGAACTTGTAGGTTCAAATCTTGAAATTAATCAAACAAAAACAATAAAGCTTAAATATTTTCCTTCCGTGGCTGATACAATCAAGGGAAATATCATGTTAATTAGTGACGTAGGATCGGTACCAGTTAATTATTTAGCTATCGGTGGTGGGAAAGCTTCATTTAGCCTCACTCCAAATTTGATGGATGAAGCAATTCTTGGAGATAGTTCAGAAACTGAAATTACAGTTACAAATAATAGCACTCAAGCTGACAGGATAGTAAGGATTTATGCAAGTCCGGCTGCTGAATTCCGGGTAAAAAATGAATTTGTCAATGCACAACTTAATGTTGGAAAATTTGTGCGCGATACTGTGATATTCAAACCAAGTGCAGGTGGTAAGCGAAATGGTAATATAATAATAGAAACTGCAAGTTCGGGAACTTTCTCGAATAATGCAGTAAATGGTAATTCAATTGATCCTGCTGGAAAAACGATAATTGTAAAATCTATTAACTACGGCAAAGTTCCCCTGACGACCAATAAAGTTTTAAATATGACTATACGAAATGTGTCCAAAAATGGTGTGATTATCAATTCAGTAAGTATAAATCAAGAAATTTCAGGCGAATTTAAACAAGATAATTTATTTAATAATGTTACTCTTACAGCAGGTCAAATTTCTTCATTTTCTACAACTTTTGAACCCAAAAAACAAGGGGATCGTAAAGCCACAATCGACGTTTTTTATAGTGGGACAACTGAATCGGGAAATTTAGCAGGATATGGAAGTCCACTTTATGTAACTACTGCTGATTTTGGTATTGTCAGGAAAAATGGAAAATCTTTATCAACCGCATTAGTGATTAATAATGGTGCTGACCCCGATACTCTTGTTTCTGCTGCAATAACTTCAAGCAATTCAGGAGCTTTTTATTTAAATTCCAATCTTGATATTAATACAAGTAAATTAATATTAAGAAGCCATGATACGCTTGCAATTCCAATTTATTGTAATCCTAACGTTGAGGATTCTTTAAAAGGAACTATTCAAGTAATATCCAGAAAAGATGATGCAAGTGCAAAGTTATTAGCCAAGTCGAGAACTTTATTCCCAGACGATATGGCAGGCACTTTATCGATTTATGCTAATCCGGGCGAAGCTGCACCAAACGAAATGGTTGTTTTAACCGGTTCAATTAAACAAATACAAAATCTTTACCATCATGGTAATCAAAGTTTTGAAGCCTGGGTTAGATTTGATAAAAATATCCTATATCCTTATGTTAACCTAACTAACCAGAACGCTTCTTCAAATGTTACTGATTATTTAAGGAGAGTATTTATCACAGGTGTATGGAGAGGTGATGATTCAACTGTCTTTACGCTGCCCTGCTCGGTAATGCTTGCTGATACGGATGTAACTTCAATCGTCGTCGAAAAATTTACATGGAAAGATTCATGGAATAAAACTTTAGTCGAAATTGCCGATAATCAGGATTTCAAAGTAAAAATTTGTACTGTCGGTGGAAAAAGGCTTATTTACGTTCCGGGTAGAAAAACATCAGGTTCGGCTATCATAATGGTAAAGCCAAGTCCTGTATCTTCGGAAGCCGTAATTGAATATCTTACAAACGAGAAGGGAGTTGCTGAAATTTACCTCATTGATATATTCGGTAATAAAGTTTGTACACTTGTTAATGAGACGGTAGAAGCTGGCTCACATTCAAGTCCGCTGATTATGGGGGATATACCTGATGGTACATATAATCTGATCCTATGCATCGGAACGGAAAGCAGTTCACGTAAAGTTCAAGTAATTAAATAAGGGAGGATAATAATGATGAAAAATATAATAGATCATAAAAATAGAAGTGAATTTATTGTTAATGTAAATTCAGGCAACTCATCTTTTTGTAACAAAGCGCTAGCTTGGTTACATGCAAAATTTAGTTCCACGTTTCAAAACTCCTGTTTCGTAACGAATGCCAAAAGAACGTTTGATTTCAGATCAATTTTATCTACTATCTTAGTCTGTTTTGTATTATTAATCTCTTTAAATTCCTTTGCTCGTGCCGAAGATCCGAAATTCGAGATACCTGATTCAATGAAAAAGAAAATTAATACTATCAGATTGGAATTTTTAAAATTTAGCTTTAAAATGGATGATCTTTTCAATACACTTTATAATCATCCGATGTATATGCGTTATGGTGCCTTCGGCGGATTCGGATTCAATTATCATATTCCGACTTTTAAATCACTTGATACTGCCACATGCCCTAACTGTACTCCTAATAAATTCAGCAATTTTAAACAATACGGTTTTCAGCCTGCTGCATCTTTGCTCTTCGAGTATGAGTTATCCGGTCAGTTAGGATTATCACTAAGAGCAGGATATACTGATTTTGGAATAAAATTATCTCAAGATGAACCTATTGCAAAATTTGATCCAATTTCAAACAGTTCAATTACAATAACCAATTCTCATATAATTGAAACCGGACTAACATCCGTGACGGCAGAACCCACAATATCCTTCCGTCCTTTAGAAAGATTGCCTATGTTCTTTGGTGCTCAGTTGGGTTTTTTTACCAAAAAAACTTATCATCAATATGAAGAAATAACTCAGGGTGATGCTCTGTGGGCAAACGGCTCTAAGATAAGAAATGAAACAAGCGGAACTATCCCAGGAATGAGCGCAATGATTACTCAAATTTTCCTTGGATTTGGTTACGAAATCCCGCTTAATAAAACAGGTACTTCATTCTTTGTTCCTGAAATAAGCATTGCTTATGGTCCTTCAAATATTACCGATAAAGTTGAAAGCTGGAAAATTCATCAGGTTCGGGCTGGTTTAGCTCTTAAAATATCGCCCTATAACACAATCGACACACTGACTTATGAAATTCGCCAGCAGGAACGTATAAACGATTCAATTATTCTCCTTGCGCGGTTAAACGCTGCAATTGCCGACTCTGTCCATTATATCAGACGTTCGTTCCTTGCATATAAAGCCGACATCAACCGCAAAGATTCTACTGAAATTGCTAAAAAAGGAGTTGTGGCTGAAATTCAAAAAATGGTTAATATCGATGAAAAGAATCAGGAAATAGATATCAATAAACTGAACGTAGAGCAATTTACTCTGTCGAGCTCTACTCCACTTGTAAAATATGTATTCTTCGATCACGGGAAATGGGATATTCCCGCACGTTATACCAAATTAGAAGCAACTTCCCGTGCTTCTTTTGCAGAAGCTAATATTGCTACCAAGCCGACTCTTGAAATTTATCATAATATAATTAATATTATCGGCAAACGAATGTCGATAAAGCCAAGCGCCCAAATAACTATCACCGGCTGCAATGATGGAATTGATTCAGAAAGAAACGATACTAATCTGTCCTATAAACGTGCCGAATCTATAAGTAATTATCTCCAGAATACATGGAAAATTCCAGCTAAGAACATCATAATCAAAGTAAGAAACTTGCCCGAATTTGCTACTTCAAATACCGAAGCTGCGGGTGTCGAAGAAAACCGACGTGTGGAATTTGAGGCTAATGATCCTTCGATTTTAGCACCTGTTAATATTGCCGACAAAATATATTCTTACGTAAAACCTACTACCGTTAGGACATATATCAAAGTTACTGCCGGAGCCGGAATCAAGGATTGGGGAATCCGCCTGAGCGATGAAATGGGTAACGAGAAAAATCTTGGTGCAGCAGAATATGCTGTCATTCCACCTTCCATCGAATGGGATTTCCAGAACAATCAGGAATTAATTCCTACATTTACCAGCAAATTAAATTATTATCTTTATGTTCAGGATAATAATGACAAAGTTATTGACGTCAGCAAAACACTTGACGTAAATGTTCTTTCCGTTGAAGATAAAAAGAACAAAGGTATGGCTGACAAAGTGATTGAAAATTATAGCATCTTAATGCCTTTCAATATTTCTGAATTAACAGGCGATGCACTCGCAACTGCTACTTTAATCAAAGATAAAATCAGCGGAACTTACCGCAAGGATGCCGAAATTAAAATCAAAGGATATGCCGATGCCTTAGGATCTAAAGCTGCTAACATTGAACTTGCAAAGAAACGTGCAAACATCATGGCGCAATTCTTAGGGCAGCCCATTGTTCAGGTTGCTGGCGAAGGAATTAATACTGCCTTTGACGATTTGCTTCCCGAAGGTCGTTTTTATAACCGTAGCGTGAACGTAACCGTCAATAATCCGATAAGATAAGATTTTATTAATGTAGAATGCAAAATGAAGACAGACTTTGGTCTTCATTTTGCTTTTTTTATTTCCTAATGTTGGATATTTTTTCCGACTTATAATTCAGATTGAAAATCAGATATGAGGAAAATGTTTATTGAGTAATGGTTCAAAAACCTTAGTTGAATAAATACAACCTGTTAAACACAAACCTAATATTGATTCATGGATTAGTTACTTAATTCTGCGCTCTCTTTGCAATATGGTGTCGAATCAAAAACGGCGATGAGGGCGCTTCTTTTATTTTATGAACTTTTCAATCTTCATCTCATAACTGAAGAAAAATAATTATGCAGGTGTCCCATTTCCTCTAAAGCCGCCACCAGTACGACTGTTTAAAATAAAAATCTTTCAATTCTTCATCTCATAACTGAATAAAAACTTATCAAGCAGTTGTGCATTTACTCTTTAAGCCGCTATCAGTGCGGCTATTGTTTGTTTGATTTTGACCATAATTTTTTTGGCACATAAAATTTCCAGTTACAAATATCAAAATATTCTTCTCTTTGTTAATTTGCTACTGGTGCATTATATTGCGGACATCTCTTAAAACCATATATTATAGTAGAAGTTTTATTATTAAACTATTAAATTCTTCAATAAATTCAATATATATAAATCCTTTATTCTTATCAAAATAGAATTTAGAATTCTTATGTATAATTGGGTTTGAACTTTTATAATTTAACAAGACCAGTTTATTTTGTTGATTTGAATTTTGATTCTCTTGGTCTTCAATTAAACTAATTGAATTATCAAATAAAAATCCATTGATTGTTGTTTGTAAACTCATTTTACTTAAATTATCCTCATCAAAGTTCAAAGGTAGGGATATACTTGGATAATTTTTACAGATTGTAAATATTTTAAATTTCGGTAAAGGTAATGAAATATTCCTTTCAAAATTATCTTCTGATTCATACTGAATTGATATTGAATCATATTTAACTAAATCGGACGAATCTGAATTTGTTTTTTTCCATAAAAATTCTCGTTTAAATTTAGTCTTATCAGAGTTAATTTTTAATAATAGGGTATCAATTTTAGAATTGTTTAATCTTGCGATAAATTCTATATTTTTTATCGAATCATAAGGATTGATAATTGTATTATCTCTTTTTGTGATAAAATAGATTATCCCTGTGAGAATTAAGATAAATACAATAAAGAAAATTTGTTTAGTTTTCATATCTATCTCCAAAAAATAGAGGTTGCCTCAAAAGTATTTGATAATAATTTATTATGCCAAGTAATCATTTGAGACTACCTCTGTAATTAAATATTAAATTATGGATGTAATTACAATTTGATTGATATTACTACCAGTTAAAAAGACGTTCGATGGATAATAAATCTTTGGAACATCTAATTGATTACTTATTTGATAAGATTTCTTAATTCCAAATGTATCTACAATATAAGTTTGATTATTAAATGTGATTTCAAATGGGATTGGATCACAATAATAACTTACATCATAACCAGTGATATTGCCATATATATCGTAATGAGTAGTGACTGTTGTAGCACGTTTTGTTTTAACAGTATTGTAGATTGCTACAGCAAGTCCTACTACAGCTACAGCAAGACCGGCAACAGCAATCCAAACTACTGGTGGATTTGGATCAGAATTATCGACTGGTACATCAAAAACTGTTTGGCCATTAAGTAAACCAATTATAGAAAAATTCTTAGATAATAATCCCTTATTAAATCCATAGACATTTAAATTGCTTTGAAGATCGTGCCAAACATATTGTTCATCAATTGTCGAAACCATATTCAAAGAGTTCTTTCCAATTGTACTGGCTTTTAATGAGCCTCCTGTTGCAATTTCTGTAATAGGGTCATAATTTATCTGGTAATTTGTTTTTCCTGCAACGTCGATTGAAATTCCATCATTACTAGAATTACCAATATTGCTAACAACTAATTGATTTTGTGCATCTACTGTAAGAATAGCATTACCTAAAGGCAATACAATGAAATTATTATAAATCATAAAAAAATCCTTAAATTTGTACATGGATTAGTTACTTAATTCTGCGCTCTCTTCGCAATATGGTGTCGAATCAAAAACGGCGATGAGGGCGCTTCTTTTATTTTATGAACTTTTCAATCTTCATCTCATAACTGAAGAAAAACAATCTTGCAGGTGTTCCGTTTCCTCTAAAGCCGCCACCAGTACGACTGTTCTTTGTTTGATTTTGACTTTCACCTTAATATTCTCAATAAAATCTATTCCCAATTTTTAATTCCAAATAAATTCTAAATATTCTTTTTTTCGCTTCCAGTGCAGCTTTAGCTGTGTTGAAAGTTGAAAGTAATTTCTGACTTCCGAATATTTCAAATATCAACAGTACAAAAATAAAACAAATAAATATCAAAATCAATAGCAGTTTAAAAATATATTAAAAAAGTGTGATTTTTTATAAATATTTTCTAATCTTGTATAAATTGTAGAAAATTTCCCAAAACTCCTTTACCTGATTAGTCTAATTCTCATTCTGGGATTCAAGATGTGATTCCTGCACACAAGCTCATTCGCCGAAATGACAAAACGTAAATTATTCATGCAAAATATATTCTAATCATTACGAGATTGAAGAATATTCATGCAAAATATATTCTAATCATTACGAGATTGAAGAATATTCATGCAAAATATATTCTAATCATTACGAGATTGAAAAATATTCATGCAGAATATATTCTAATCTTTAAAAATTAAATGCTTAATCTTACGAAATAGATTTTTTTTCGTGAAAAGATGATTCTAACTCAAGAAATCAATAAATATTTGAAAATATTATTGATTTCTTTGATTCAAATTATCTTTGTAGCGGTTAAAATTATCTTCGTAAGAGTACAAATTATCTTCGTAAGAGTACAAATTATCTTCGTAGCAGTTCAAATTATCTTCGTAATGGTACAAATTAACTTCGTAAGGATACGAATTATCTTTGTAAGAGTAAAAATCTTATTCGTATGAGATTTTCCCCGTTATTTTGCTGATTGATTTATCTTTTGCTTAGATACTATTTTATACGGAAATTTTATAACTTATTGTGCTAATCTTGTAATAACTAATGATTGATTCACTCGTAATTTTGCTATTGTAGTTTTGACAATTTTAGAAATGGATTTAGATTTTATGAATACAAAAATTGAAACGGTAAATATAGATGTAATTGGTATGACTTGTGCTTCCTGCGCAATGAATGTTGAAAAAGTTCTCAGAAAATCCGATGGGGTAAATAGCGCTAACGTCAGTATTGCCAATAATCAAGCTCGAATTGATTACGATCCAGTTATAACTAATTTAAATACTCTTAGATCATCGGTTGCGGAAATCGGATATGAATTATTGATCGAGATAATCGAACAAGAGCAGAAAGACAGATTAAATAATCTCGAACTGCTCAAACTCAGAAGGAAATTAATTGTTGCGGTTGCTTTTTCTTTGCCGCTTGCAGTGCTTTCAATGTATTTTCATCATCATAATTTTACAACAGCATTTATTATGTTTCTTTTATCACTGCCGGTTATCTTTTTCAGCGGCTCGCATTTTTTTTCAAGAGCTGCCAAGCAAGTAATCAAAGCTGTGTTCACAATGGATGCACTTGTCTCACTTGGTGTTGGATCTGCTTTTTTATATTCGCTGGTTATTTTATTTTTTCCAGAAGTTTTGGGAGCGGATGGTTCTTGTTACGATGTTTACTTTGAAGCTGCGGCAATAATAATCACTTTGGTATTGCTTGGTAAAAATCTTGAAGAGAGAACAAAGCGGAAAGCGAATGATTCGGTAAAATCGCTGATGAAATTGCAATCTAAGAAAGCAATTTTAAGTGTAAATGATTTGGAGGTAGAAATAGATATTGATAAATTAAAAAAAGATGACATTGTTATTGTGAAACATGGCGAGAAAATACCGATTGACGGGATTATTATCAGCGGTTCGGCTTCGGTGGATGAATCGATGATAAACGGCGAATCGGTGCCGATTGATAAAATTATTGGTGATGAAGTAATTGGTGGGTCGGTAAATTTAAACGGATATTTAAAAATGCGTGTTCAAAAGACCGGAACCGAAACAATGCTGGCTAAGATAATCAAAGTAGTGGAAAATGCGCAAAATTCCAAACCGGAGATTCAGAAATTAGCCGATAAAATTTCATCGGTTTTTGTACCGGCGATAATTCTATTAGCGGGACTTGTTTTTTCATATTGGTATTTTATGGGTAATGATTTCCAGCAAGGAATTATATCTATGGCTACGGTATTGGTTGTAGCATGTCCTTGTGCATTGGGACTTGCAACACCGACAGCAATAATAGCTGGAATCGGTCGTGCGTCTGAGCTAGGAGTTCTTATCAAGGATGCCGGATCCCAAGAAGCATTAAGTATGATTGATACAGTAATTTTTGATAAAACCGGTTCATTGACGGTAGGGAAGCCTGAAGTTTCAGAGGAGATATGGTTTCAGGGGGAAATTATAGAAATCCCACTTAATCCTGCTTTGAAAAAGGTAGAAATTATTGGAGCCAATATGCTCAATGGGGGATTAGAAGTTATTTCTTATGATCAGTCCGAATTGTCAATTCCTTCAAATGAGTCAATAAATTTAAAAGAAATTCTATATTCACTCGAATCTCTCAGCTCGCATCCTCTGGCAAAGGCTGTTACTAATCATTATGAGAAGCTTGAACTGAACAAGATTGAACCCGAATCATTCGAATCATTTGCCGGATTTGGGATATTGGGAAGATTTTTTGGTAAAGATTATTACGTCGGTTCTGAGAATTTTATAAGGAGCATAGGGGTACAGTTTTCTTTAAGTGATGAAATTAAAAAGAAGGGAGTAGCTTTAGCAGTTTTTGCGGATTCAGAAAAGGTGTTGGCTCTTATATGTTTAAGAGATAAAATTAAAGAAAGTTCAATTTGTGCAGTTCAGTTTTTGTTAAATAGGGGAATTGAAGTTATTTTATCGAGTGGAGATAATGAGCAAGTTGTCGAACAAACCGCAAAAAGTCTCGGGATTAATAAGTATTATTTTCGGCAAACACCAATCGACAAGGCTGAACTGATTAAATCTTTGCAGGATAATGGCAAACGAGTAGCAATGCTTGGTGATGGAGTAAATGATGCACCAGCTTTAGTGTCAGCAAACGTAGGTATTGCAATGGCAAACGGTTCAGATTTAGCATTGGAATCTGCCGAAATAGCGATATTGAATGGTGACTTAAGCAAGTTCATAGATTCCTATCGTTTATCATTAAAGATCAAATCAATAATTCGGCAGAATTTATTCTGGGCATTTTTCTATAATCTAATTATGATTCCAATTGCTGCTGGTCTATTCATCGGTTCCGGTATAACTTTAAATCCGATGATAGCGGCTGGTGCAATGGCAATTTCATCAATTTCGGTTGTTTCAAACAGTTTAAGATTAAAATTTTTCAAAAAATATTAGAAGGTTTATTATGATTTACAAATTTAAAACAAACATGTCATGTGGCGGTTGCCTACAAACAGTATCCGAAGAACTAAAAAAAATTAACGGAATAAACAATTGGCATGCTGATCTTTATCATCCAAATAAAATATTAACTATTGATGTTAATAATGTAGAAGCTAATTTAATTATAGATTCAGTAAAAAAAGTCGGCTACAATCTACAGCTAATCTAAAAAAGCATCAAAATGAGAAATATTTTCATTAGGATTGAAACTTTTTTAAACTCTAATCGTAATGCTGATTGTAAGAATGAACAGTGTGTATAATATAAATAGTGTGGATTAAATAAAATTAAATAACAAAAAAAAATTTGAAGAGTATAAAACCCCAAAAATACACTCTCAAAACTCCCAGAACTTTAGTATATGCTTCTCCGTAAAGTATTCTAAATATCCTCCCTTCGGGGAGGAAATGGGGGCATTCTATAGGAAATTTAAACTTTGGAATAAAAATGGAATTAAAAATGTACAAAAAACTTCTTTTCATCAGAATCTGCTTCTATTTTGGTTTTTTAGCTGATTTAATTGCTTCTATACCTCTGCTTTTCCCATCAATTGGAAAAAAGATGTTTGGGTTGGATAGCTATATTGCAGATGATTTTTTCGTTTATATTACAAGGATTGGAGCCTCATTGATGCTTGGCTGGACAATTTTGCTTTTATGGGGAAGTTTTAAGCCTATAGAGCGAAAAGAAATTTTACTTTTCACTGTATTCCCGGTTTTATCAGGATTATTAACGGCTTCAATATTAGTTGTGAATTCCGGCTATATAGATATTAGTTACGTTTACCCAATGTGGATTTTTTATTCGATAGTGATTCCATCATACTTGTTTGCTTATAAATTAGCATGGAATATAAATAAAGTACAAGATACAATTTAAAAAATTTAGTTAAAGATGAACATTGTATATTTTATTAACATCAATACTTCAAGCTCATTATTGGTACTATTGGTACAAAAGATAAATTTACTAAAACGTGTAAAGGTTACACAAATATTTACTAATTAATTTTCATAGGAGATATATTATGAAAAAACCACTCTTGACGATAGCTTTAATAGCTCTATCATTTATGCAATCCTTACAATTATTTTCCGAAGACTTAACAGGATATTTCGGATTTTCACTCACAACCGGATCTAATATTCCAACTAACGGCAAGTATAGCTCTTCGGTTAAAACTACGGATTTACTTAATGTTGGCCCTCAACTTGGTCTTGAAGTTTCATATTTTTTAACCCCTGGTTTCGGTTTAGAAATAATGCACAACACTAATTTTAATTTTTATAAGGACAAATACAAGCCGAGCGGTAAAGAACCTGTTATGTGTATAAATGCTTTATCATTGGATGCTGTTTATAATTTCGGCCATTTATTTGATAAACCGTTAATATCTCCATTTATCAGAGCCGGAGTGGGAGGTTATTATTGGGGACATTTGGAAGACGGTTTATCAAGCGATGTCATGAAATTAACCACAGGAGAGCATAAAGCAACGGATATTGGATTCAATGTTGGAGTAGGTGCCGATTTTGCAATAGTCAAGAACTTTACAATCGGATTAGTTGTTGATTATAACATGTTCTTTCCAGAAGACGAAGCAAAATTCGGTAAAGATTTTAAAGAACAAGGCTATATAGTTCCGCAACTCAAATTCACTTACCATTTTCTTCCTGAATGCTGTAAGAAATAATTACAAATTATGCAGAGCTTGTCTAAAAAGTTCTATTTTTGACATAATTCTTAAAAGCTGAGGCAAGAAGACTAAGATTAAGTCTAAAAAATCAAAACGAGTAACAGAAAACGGCTGTTGTACAGAATTCGTAGCTTTTCTAAGAATGCAATTTTAACAGGAAAAATAACTTTAAAAACAAGCTCATTTTTTAATATATATTAGGAAAATACTCAATTAACAGATCAAAGAAGAGATTTTATTAAAAAATCATTAGGTGCAGCGGGAGTTTTACTTTGTGCAGGTGGTTTGACAACGCTGCTGCAGTCATGTACATCATTCAATGCCGCACCGGTTGGTAATGCAAGTTTTGATGTGACTACGGTTACTGAACTTTCAAAAGACGGCGGAGTTACAGAAAAGACATTCCCCGGTCAGTTCGATAGTGTGCCACTGATAATAATCAGAGAAAGCGAAACGAAATATCTTGCATTCTGTACGGTTTGTACTCATTACGGAAAAAAAGTTTCAGCTCCGGCAAATTCAACATCAGATATTATTTGTAATGCACATAACGGACACTTTTCGCCAAAAGACGGACATGTAATCAGCGGGCCACCAAAGAGCGGACTTACAAGATATAATTGCAGTTTTAATACTGAAACTAATATATTAACAATAACCGGATAAATTTTGGAACTAAAAACTCATCCAGGGTGATTCGCCAATCTCACCGGTTGAGTTAATAAGTTACAAGTTGAAAGTTAATAAAATAAGATACACTCTAAGAAATTTATTACCACTCATTTTGAGTTACCGAAAAGCTACTGTCATGCCAATTATACATGAACAGACAAGGACGTCTATTCTACCGCAGTAGTAGTACAGACGTCATCGTCTGTAACCGCCATAGTAAGGTTGACAGACACTACTTTGCTCGCAAATAAACAATGCAATGACTATCATTGGCTACAAAGAAGGGTCTTTGTAGTGAGAAATAAAATTGTAATTGTAACCGGCTCCTTAATGGTTAAAAAGTATGACTGCTTTCAATAAAAATAAACCCCGCTTCTACTTTCCTACCTTCTACTCTTCTACCTTCTATAACCGCTTCAGTTGAGGCATTCCAAGCGTCCTGCAAATTCAATAAATATTACCACCAAATTATTATTGAATATTGATAAAATAATTTGGAAATGTGATCAATAATGAGTAATTTTGTTGTACAGTTTTGTACACTTTTCTCATATATATTTTGATCGTTTGTTAGAATCATTAATCACATCGAAAACCAGAATCAAACTCTTGATGAAATTTTTCTTCAATGTGGAAGCTCGTTCTTATCTTAGGGAATTAGCTGATGAATTTGAAGAATCGACCAATGGTGTACGTATTGAACTCAATCGTTTGACAAAGGCTGGACTATTGGTTAGTTTCGAAAATGGCAAGTCCAAATTATATGGGGCTAATACTAAACATCCTTTATTTTTTGATATAAATAATCTGGTTAAAAAGAATCTCGGTATGGACGTTATCGAGTATGCCCTCAATAATATTGGTAAATTGGAGCTTGCATATATTATCGGTGATTACTCTCAGGGCAAGGACAGCGGGATAATCGATTTGGTTTTGGTTGGCGATATTAACAAAAATTACTTATATGAATTAATCGAAGTAACGGAAAAAAGCATAAAAAGAAAAATCAGACCTCTGATATTATCTGCAATAGAATTTGAAGAAATGGCAGATAAATTGAAAATTAAAAAGGGACTGTTGCTGTGGAAAAAGTGATGGTTTGATATAAAAAGCAAGAACTTAGTTGTAATTTAAAAAAAAGTATTACTAAACAATATAAGATTAATAAATAATAGAACAAAATTATGAAACAAAAAAGAGCTTTGGTTTGTGGTGGTGGCGGATTTATTGGCTGTCATCTTGCAAAGAGACTTAAATCGGAAGGTTATTGGGTACGTTGTGTTGATTTAAAGCATACTGAATTTGGAGATTCTTCCGCAGATGAATTTATTATTGGAGATTTGCGCGATCCGATAATTTGCCAGAAAGTTCTTGAAGGAGGTTTTGCAGAAGTTTATCAATTAGCTGCCGATATGGGTGGAGCCGGGTATATTTTTACCGGTGAGCATGACGCAGATGTGATGCATAATTCTGCAACAATAAATTTGAATATGGCATATTATTCTAATTTAACTGGAGTTGAAAAAATATTTTACTCATCTTCTGCATGTATTTATCCTGAGTATAATCAACTTGATCCTGATAATCCAAAATGTTCCGAAGAATCTGCTTATCCGGCTGCACCGGATAGTGAATATGGCTGGGAGAAGTTATTTAGTGAACGAATGTTCTTGGCTTTTCATCGCAATCATGGACTGAATGTGCGTATTGCAAGATTTCATAATATTTTCGGTCCCGAAGGATCATGGAATAATAGTAAAGAGAAGGCTCCGGCTGCGGTTTGTAGAAAAGTCGCAATGGCTAATCAAGGGGATGCGATCGAAATATGGGGTGATGGAAAACAAACACGTTCATTCTTATATATTGATGAATGTTTGGACGGAGTGCGCACTTTGATGAATTCAGATTATATTCATCCTGTCAATATTGGATCAGAAGAAATGGTGTCGATCAATCAATTAGCACAAATGGTGATGGAAATTGCCGGCAAAGATTTGAAAATAAATAATATTCCCGGGCCATTAGGTGTGCGCGGGCGCAATTCCGATAATAATCTTATTTTTGAAAGTATTGGCTGGAAGCCAACTCAAGTTCTTAGATCAGGTTTGGAAATTACTTATAAGTGGATTGAATCACAAATACAAATGAATTCTTGAGTCTGATGTTCCTTTTGACTTGAAATCTATGTCAAATTAAAAAATCTGACAAAAAAATATGAACGACATTGGTAGTTATATTCTAAAAAAAGACGATAATTTGAATAAAAGAAGTAGAGATTTTTGGTTTAACGTAATAGACATGGATTGTTTATGGTAGAACAATTTTTTCAAAAATATAATTGGAGCTATTCCCCTGATTATCTGATGCCGTCTGCTTTAGAAATAGAACAGACATTAAAATATGGGGATATTCCTGATTTAAAACTCCTTTTAGAAAAATATGCTATTGAGGATTGTATAAAAGTGTCGGAAAAAAGAGTTTTAAACGATGTTAATTTTGAAAGAACTAACTATTTTTTGGAAAGATTTATATTTAATATCGATGATGATTACGATAAAATTTTGAGCTTTATCAGAAAACATTACAAAGGGAGATTCGATGATTAACCCTCAAAAAACATTATTCACAATTACTAACTGGCTTCTGCAAAAACTTGACGATTCCCGTCAATCAGGTTTTGTGGTTGGCGTATCCGGCGGGATTGATTCAGCCACTGTTTCAACATGTTGCGCTAAAACCGGAAAAAAGCTGATTGCGCTGAATATGCCTATTCATCAGCCCTCATCGCAATTAAGCCGTGCCGAAGAACAATGCAATTGGCTGAAATTAAATTTTACAAATGTCGAAACTTTTCTTATTGATTTAACGGAAATTTACGAAACTATTATTCGAACTTTGCCACTTGAAGCCAAAAATGAGATAGCTTTGGTAAATTTGCGATCACGGCTGAGGATGATGACTTTATATTCTTTTGCTAATTCTAATAATTTTTTAGTGGCAGGTACAGGAAATAAAGTTGAGGATTATGGAATTGGCTTTTTTACCAAATATGGCGATGGCGGCGTCGATATTAGTCCAATCGGTGATTTAACTAAAACAGAAGTTTATCAATTAGCCGCATATTTGGATGTCCCTGAATCAATTCAGAAAGCAGCTCCCACCGATGGTCTTTGGGAAATTGACCGCACTGATGAAGAGCAAATCGGTGCAACATATCCTGAACTGGAATGGGCTATGGATTTTTGTGAAAAGAAGAGTTTTTATGATATTAATAAGCTAAATGCTGTCATTGATGCCAGTGCAGGAATCCTCTATTCTATACCCTCAGGAGATTCCTGCATACGCAGGAATGACAGTGATGATACCTCAGGAGATTCCTGCATACGCAGGAATGACAGTGATGATACCTCAG
>JAPLFL010000120.1:50208-142724 GCA_026390695.1 Candidatus Kapaibacterium sp.
CATACGCAGGAATGACAGTGATGATACCTCAGGAGATTCCTGCATACGCAGGAATGACAGTGATGATACCTCAGGAGATTCCTGCATACACAGGAATGACAGTGATGATACCTCAGGAGATTCCTGCACTGACATCAATGACAAGATTGAAAATTTAGAGTTTTCTCTAAGCAGCCGCCAGCGGGAAGTTTTGAAAATTTATTTAAATCGTCATAATAACTCAAAACATAAAATGGAAATGCCGCCAGTGTGCATGGTGGAGCACGGGGAAATGAAAAATAATGATCTTGGGGAGAATATATAATCTTATGATAACGACTAAATTATTCGGCGGCATGGCTAATCAGATGTTCCAATATGCGTTGGGACGACATTTGGCGCTTATTCATAAAACTGAATTAATGCTGGATATAAGTTGGTTTGATTATGCTCCGCAAAGTCCGATAAGAAAATATGATCTTCATCATTTTAATATAAATGCGGCTATTGCTCCGAAACAAGAGATTAATAAAAATATAAAAGCGCCACAGAACAGGTTGAATTATCTTTTTTCAAGACTGTTGATTAGATTAAATTTATTTCAGGGGTTGAATATAAATGAACAGCATTTCCATTTTAATCCCGCTGTTCTTAATGCTCCAAACAATGTTTTTATCAATGGAAACTGGCAATCAGAGAAGTATTTTAAAAATATTGAGAAAATTATAAAAAATGATTTAACTTTGAAAACTGCTCCAAATCAATTGAATCAAGATATTTTATCGAAAATAAATAATTCAGATCAAACTGTATCTATTCATATCCGGCGTGGAGATTATATTCATCATAAATCAAAAAATCAGTTCCATGGTGTTTGTTCCGTTGATTATTATAAAAAAGCTGTTGAAATTTTGAATTCAAAATTGGAAAATCCATTTTTCTATATTTTCTCGGACGATATTTCTTGGTGCCGCGAGAATCTTGATTTTATTGATTCTAAATTTTTTGTTGATATTAACGACGACAATACTAATTATGAAGACCTGCGACTGATGAGCAATTGCAAACATAATATAATTGCCAACAGCTCTTATTCATGGTGGGGAGCATGGTTGAATAATAATCCGGAAAAAATAGTAATTTCTCCCCAAAAGTGGTTCTATTCTACAAAAACTAATACTAAGGATTTAATTCCTGAAAAATGGATTAAATTATAAACGACGAAATATGAATAATTCAAAAAATATGAAATCCAAACCATTAACGCCATACTTTATCAGATTGGTTGCGGCAAAAGTTTATTTAATTTTATATAAATTATTTCATTATTTCCCATTTATCTTCACTTATCTGAAATTTAAAAAGCTCTCTGATAATTCAATTCAGTCATTATCTTGCATGTACGTTATCGAATATATTGGATTGGGTCACTATGACGATCCTATGGATTATGACGGCGACATAAAAGCGATTTCGGAATTGAAGCAGGTGTGTGCTGCGGGAGGAAATATGCTTTTTGTGGAGCCGATTGGTGGACGGCCGAATATAAAATATAATTCACACAGAATTTATTCATACGATCAGGTGATGGAATTATTCAAGAATTTCAAGTTAATGAATTTTCTGCTTATTACAGATAGTGGAAATTTTATTAGCAACTGTACCCAAGAGATATTCGATCAACATAGCAATGGCTGTGGCTATTTTTGGTTCGAAAAGGATAAGAAATGAGAGAGAATATATTGAAAAAAGATCAAAGAAGAGCTTACCTTTTTCATTCTGGTACTGCACTTTTTTATTCTGGTACTGCACATTTTCATTTTGGTACTGCACTTTCTCATTTTGGTACTGCACTTTCTCATTCTGGTACTGCACTTTTTCATTCTGGTACTGCACTTTCTCATTCTGGTACTGCACTTTTTCATTCTGGTACTGCACTTTTTCATTCTGGTACTGCACTTTTTCATTCTGGTACTGCACTTTTTCATTCTGGTACTGCACTTTTTTATTCTGGTACTGCACTTTTTCATTCTGGTACTGCACTTTTTCATTCTGGTATGGTAAATTTTTTTTCAAATATACAAAATATATTTACAATACAATCGTCAATAATCATGTAATTTAAATTTTCTGAAATTTTGCGTTCTTTTCTATATAAATTAATTAACTTTATTAACTCAATTAAAGGTTAAGTTATGCCAAGAGATTACGTGCCCGCTAAGGACACAGATTTGCAATTGTGGATGGGACCATTCACATCGATTATGAGCGTCAATTTATCAACATTGGGCTTAGTTTCAGGAGATTTAACTTCTATTACTGCTCTCAAAACAGCTTTTGATGCATCAATGACAGATTATGAGCTTAAACGTGATGCCGCAGCAGCAGCAACACAAGCAAAAGATGCTGCAAGAATTGCATTGGTAGCAAAAGCAAGAGAATTAGCTCAAAAGATTCAAGCTAATGTTTCAGTTAGCTCAGCCATGAAAGCAAGCATGGGTCTAACAGTATCTGGTTCTCAACCGCCAACACCTACAGTACCATTCCCACCAATGGATTTAGTTTATGAAATTTTACAGCCGGGAGCATATTCGCTAAAATGGAAGGCAAATGGCAATAAATCAGGAATTCTTTATTCATTGGAAGCAAAATATGGGACATCAGCTAATTTTGTTTCAGTCGTAACGATAACTAAAACAAAATTTATACACGATAATCAACCACCGAATCAGAAGGTAACCTATCGTGTGAGAGCACAACATGGAACATTATTTTCATTGCCGTCGAATATGGTAGTAATTAATGATGGTGGCTCATCGCCAGTGAGTCCGGTATAATTATTTTTTTTGGAATTTCAACCTTCTGAGGTAAAGTTTGGAGGGTTGGAATTTTTAATAGAAAGAATGAACTTAATAAAAGAAATAAAAAGAGTAATTGGTATTCCTTTAAATTATTATAAGAACAATAATAATTTTAAAAGTCTGACAACTAATATTATCTGGCTATTATTCGATAGTTTTTTCAGACTTGGAACTACAGCTATTCTTTTTATTTTTTTAGCGAGATATTTAGGTCCAAAAGATTTTGGCATATTTAATTATTCTTTAGCTTATATTTCATTATTCGGAATTATTGCCAGTCTTGGATTAGATAGTATTGTGGTGAGAGAGTTAGTAAACCAACCTGAAAAAAAGAGTATAATACTGGGCTCAAGTTTTCTAATAAAATTGATTTTTGGAATTATTGCGATGTTTCTATCAATCAGTTTTATTTTTATTCTTAATTCAGGTGATCAAGATTATAATACAAGAGTATTAATAGTGATTTTAAGCATTGGTTTGATATTCAGACCTTTTGAAGTAATAGATTACTTTTTTTTATCTGAAGTTTCAAGTAAGTATTCTATAATTGGAAAAAATATTTCCACAATTATATCGAATGGATTAAAATTGTATATAGTTTTTACATCCAAAAGTTTAATTGCATTAGGATTGATAACAACTATTGAATTTGCTCTCATTGGCATTTCTTTAATTATTGCATTCAAATTTCAATCAGAAAGAATTACAAAATGGAAATATGACGGTATCATTGCTAAAAAATTAATTAAAGATAGTTGGCCACTTGTTTTAGCTTCATTTGGCGGCATTCTATACAGCAGAACTGATCAAGTAATAATTGGGAAAATGATGAACGATTATTCTGTAGGTATTTATTCTGCCGCAGTAAGAATTTCCGAGATATGGTATTTTGTACCGACAATCATCATTCAAGCCATGCTTCCGGCAATTGTTCAGACAAAAAAGTATGATGAAAGAACTTATACAAACAGAATGAGTTTGATTTATGAGTTGATGATTATTTTATCAATAGTTGCTTGTTTAATCATTACACTTTCAAGTGACTCAATTATTCTTTTCTTGTTTGGGAAGGAATTTATACAGGCTTCACCAATATTGACAATAAATGTATGGTGTGGAATTTTTGTAGCATTAGGAGTCTCAAGCAGTGCTTATCTTGTTGCAGAAAACTTTCCGATAATTTCTTTTTTAAGAACTATTGTTGCAGGTATAGTCAATGTTATTCTTAATATTATTTTTATTCCGTTTTGGGGTGTAAAAGGTTCAGCAATAGCTTCTCTTATTGCCTTTTCATTAACTATAATAATTCTTATTTTCCCGAAACAAACAAGAGAACATGGGATATTAATAATAAATTCTTTTCAGTTTCGTCAAATAATTTTTTATATAAGGCATTAACATGATAGTAAAATTAAAAGCAGTGAATGTATAATATAAATTTGATTGTTTAACGCACTTTATAATTGATATTAATAGATTTACTGATTCAAGAATAAAAATTTAAATTTTAAAGGTCAAATGATGATTATACAACTGAAGTTACTTTTAAGTAATTTTAAATTAATTTTAAAATTCCCCTTTATTCAGACAAGAGAACTTGAATGGGCCCATATTTTTCATGATAGCATTAGGGGCAGAGATTGGCTGGAAAAATTACCATTGAATATTGGCCGTTGGGCAGGGAATTATTCTTTATTTTATATTCTAACCAGAATATTAATTGACTATAAACCAAAAAATATTATTGAATTTGGGTTAGGTGAATCAACAAAATTAATCTCTACTTTCATTAAAAATGAATTATTTGCTTCAAATCATGTTATCCTTGAACAAAGTTCAGAATGGATAGAAAAATTTCAATCTATTTTTTCAATAATTGAAAATTCAAAGATCATTCACTTACCAGTTATCGAGTGTAAAGTTAACAAATATCTAACTTTTAGTTACAAAGACGTCGAGAAAACAATAAATGAAAAATTTGATTTATATATTGTTGATGGACCTACTGGTTCCGATCGTTTTTCACGTAATGATATATGCAAATTAGCCGATAAATTAACAATAAATGATGAATTTATTATTTTAATTGATGATTACGATAGAAAAGGAGAAAAAGATACTGCCAAGGAATTAATAGATATTTTAAATAAAAAAGGCATCCCTTTAAATATACGAAAATATATAGGTAATAAAGAGCAATTGATTATTGCAACAGAAAAATATAAATTCTCAGTTTCATTTTAATTATATAAATTATGACATTAGCACCAATAGTTCTTTTCGTTTACAACCGTCCAAAGCATACACAGCGGGTTTTGGATTCTTTAGCAGCCAACGCAGAAGCTAAAGATTCCGAGCTCTTTATTTATTGCGATGGCCCAAAAGAAGGTGCAAATGCCGATACTTTAAAAAGAATTGATGACGTGAGAACTTTGGTAAAACTTGAAAATAGATTTAAGAAAGTACAAATAATTGAACAAACAAAAAATAAGGGATTAGCAAATTCAATTATTGATGGAGTAACTGAAGTTGTAAACAATTATGGGACAGTAATTGTTTTGGAGGATGATTTAGAAACTTCAAAATATTTTCTGCAATATATGAATGATGGCTTGATAAAATATCAAAATAAAGATAAAGTGATTTCAATTCATGCTTATTGTTATCCATTAAAAAGGATGCCAAAAGAAAATTATTTTATTAAAGGAGCCGATTGTTGGGGCTGGGCTACATGGAAAAGAGGTTGGGATTTATTTAATAGTGATTCTAAAGAATTGTTGGATACATTAATTAAACAGAAAGCTATAAATGAGTTCAATTTCGATAATAAACATAATTATTTGCAGATGCTTAAAGATCAAATAAATGGAAAGAATGATTCTTGGGCAATTCGTTGGTATGCCTCAGCTTTTTTAAATAATAAACTTACTCTTCATCCAAAAATATCCTTAGTTAGAAACATTGGTTTCGGTTCTGAAAGTACACATAATAAAGTTCTAAATTCTTTTTTTGATATAAATATATCAAGTAATCCAGTATATATAGACGACAAAGAAATTATTGAATCTAAACCAATGAGAAAAGAAATTGAAAAATTCTATAGGTTTATGAATTTAAAAATCTTGATCAATACCATCCGTAATTATTTAAAAACTAAAATTATCAGATGATAAAATTCATTAAATTAATTCTACCCCCTATATTTTTGGATTCCATTCACCGAATAATCAATCTCATTTGGGGATGGCATGGTAATTATCCAAGTTGGGAAATGGCACTTAAGAAAAGTACAAGTTATTCAAATAAAGAAATATTTGATAAAGTGAAATCTGCGGCTTTGAAAGTTAAAAATGGAGACGCCTTTTTTGAAAGAGATTCCGTACTCTTCTATCAAGAAGAATTGAATTATGAATTATTGACAACTTTAATGTTAATTTCTTCTAATTCCGAAAATGGAAGTTTAAATATCATTGATTTCGGTGGTTCTCTCGGAAGTACATATTTTCAAAATAAAAAGCTGTTAAGCCTTTTGCCTTCATTAAAATGGAATATTGTAGAGCAAGAAGAATTCGTTAAATTCGGGATAAAATATCTTCAAGATGAACATTTATCTTTTTATTATTCAATAAAAGAGTGCTTAGAAACAAATAAAGTTAATGTTATACTTTTCTCAAGTGTATTGCAATATCTTGAAAAACCATATGAATTTCTTAAAGAAGTATTGGGAAGTAAAATTGAATTTATTATCTTCGATAGAACGATGATTAATCACAATTTGAAAGATAGACTAACTGTTCAAAAAGTACCTCCTTGGATTTATAAAGCAAGTTATCCTTGCTGGATTTTTGATAAAACAAAACTAATCAATTTATTTAATTCTTCTTATGACTTACTTTATGAATATGATAATAAAATTGCTTATATTGGTTCTAGAGTAGAGCTTATTAGTTTGGTATTTAAATGTAAATCTTAAACAATTTATAATTAATCTATTATTAAAATCATGAAAAAAAAACTTATTAACTTTATTAAGCAAGAAATGTTCGCCCCTTCATTTTTTGGAATTTTTATTAATCCCTTTTATTTTATAAGACGAGGTTTATATAATGCAATAATTGAAAATAAAGATTTTATGAAAGGTTGTTTACTTGATTTTGGCTGCGGAAGCAAACCTTACAAGAATATTTTTAATGTTGAGAAATATATTGGTGTTGATATTGAAGTTAGTGGACATGACCATAAAAATGAAAATATTGATTTTTATTATGACGGTAAAACCCTTCCTTTTGAAAATGAGACTTATGATTCTGCATTTTCTTCGGAAGTTTTAGAGCATATTTTTACTCCTGATGCCATTATTAGTGAAATAAGCAGAGTTCTCAAATCCGGTGCTTATTTTTTAATGACTGTACCCTTTGTATGGGACGAACATGAAGTTCCATACGATTATGGTCGCTACTCATCTTTTGGAATAAAATTTTTACTTGAACAACATAATTTTGAAGTAGTTAAGATCTCGAAAACTTCGCATTATATTGAAGTTCTTTTTCAAATGTTAAATGCTTACATTTTTCAAATTCTTTTCCCTGCAAATAAAATTCTTAAAATGCTTTTAGTCCCTTTCTTCATCGCTCCTATTACAATTACTGGAATGATAATTTCATTAATCTTACCGAAGAATAAGAGCTTTTACCATAATAATATCGTTGTTGCAAGGAAAAAGTAGTACAATTAAATAATTTCTTAATTTTGTAGTTCTAATGGAAAATAAACTCAGCTTCTGCACTCTTTTCGACTCAAACTATCTTTCCCGTGGGCTTGCTCTTTATAATTCTTTAATGGAACATTGCGAGAACTTCCATCTTTACATATTTCCATTTGATGAAAAATGTTTGGAAGTGCTTACAGAGCTAAATTTACCAAATACAACTCTGATTCCGCTTTCCGAATTTGAAGATGGAGAATTGCTTAAAGTTAAACAAGGTAGAAACAGAGCAGAATACGCATGGACTTGCACTTCATCAAGTATTCTTTTTACAATAGAAAAGTTCAACCTTCAATCATGTACTTATTTGGATGCAGATTTATTTTTTTTCGATTCCCCACAAATATTAATAGATGAATTAGGAAGCGATTCGGTTCTAATTACCGAACATAGATATACTCCAATCTACGACCAGACAAAAAAAAGCGGAATTTATTGCGTACAATTCATTACAATCAGAAATGATGAACACGGTTTAAAAACACTTCGCTGGTGGCGCAATGCTTGCCTGGAATGGTGCTATGCAAGAGTAGAGGACGGAAAATTCGGCGATCAGAAATATCTGGATAACTGGACTAAGCAATTTGAAAAAATACATGTTCTAAATCATTTAGGAGGAGGAGTCGCCCCCTGGAATGTTCAGCAATATAATTTTAAAAAAGATAATAATCTTATTTTTGGAATTGAAAAAAAGTCAGGAAAAAGTTTCCCTCTTATTTTCTTCCATTTTCATCATCTCAGATTTTATGGAAATGACTGGATCCAATTAACAGGTCCTTTTTTAATTGTAAAACAAGTTGTAAAATTAATTTATAGACCATATATTATTCATTTGGAGCAAATCAAAAAGCAATTGGAATTACAATTCCCAAATTACGATCCACATGGAAGATTTACAAATTATAAACATAGCCATGTAAATTCAAAAAATTTAGATCAGGTAATTAAAATTTATATAATGAAAATCGCATTTGCAATGAACAAATTTTTCAATAAAAGTCGAATATTTTCGTTTATAAATCCTCTGAATTTGTATAATGTGAATTTTTTTAATGAAAGTAAATAATGGCAAAATTAATAGACCTTAAAACCTACACTGATTCGAGAGGAAGCCTAACTGTTCTTGAAAAAGTTTTACCTTTTGAAATTAAAAGGATTTATTACATATACGACATCCCTTCCACCGATAAAGTCAGAGCAGGGCATCGACATATTCGTAATATACAAGCCTTGATTTGTCTCAAAGGGTACTGTGAAATACATAATAATAGCGGAAAAGTTACTGAAATTATCAACCTTGATTCACCCGATAAATGTTTGATCCTTAATCCCGAAGATTGGCATACAATGCAAAATTTCTCAAGCGATGCTATTTTATTAGTTGCCGCTTCCGAATATTATGATAAATCCGACTATATTGATGAGGAATATAAATGATCGAATACGAAAATCTTAACAAATCGAATCAGTTATTTTTTGAAGAATACAAGTCGGTTTTTGAAAAATTCCTTGATTCCGGTTATTTTATCTTAGGGAATTTCGTCAAACAATTCGAGTTGGAATTTGCAAATTTTATAAATTCAAATTATTGCATCGGAGTTGCTTCCGGACTTGATGCTTTGATTCTTGCACTTAAAGCGCTTGATTTACCGCCTGATTCAGAAGTGATTGTACCTTCTAATACTTATATTGCAACAATTTTATCCATAATTCAGTCGGGTTTACAACCAGTTTTAGTTGAACCAGACTTAAAAACTTACAATATTGATCCAAGTCGAATCGAAGAAAAAATAAATTTTAGAACGAAAGCACTGTTGATTGTTCATTTATATGGGAAATCATGTGATATGGACGATATTCTAAATATTTGCAATAAATATAATTTAAAGCTAATTGAAGATTGTGCTCAGTCACATGGTGCTTTATATAAAGAAAAGACAACCGGCTCCTTCGGCGATTTAGCTGCATTCAGTTTTTATCCTACAAAAAATCTTGGCGCTCTCGGTGATGCAGGTGCAATTGTTACTTCAAGCTCTGAATATGATGTTTTACTAAGGACATTAAGGAATTATGGATCTAAAATTAAATATTATAATGAATTAGTCGGTTATAATTCTCGTTTGGATGAGATTCAGGCTGCGTTTCTTTCAATTAAATTGAAAAAGATTGATTTTATCAATAATCATAAAAGAACATTAGCGACGTTATATCTTGATGGATTGAAGGAAGATTTTATAAAACCTGTAATAAATGATGATTATTATGATGTTTATCATATTTTTAATGTCAGGCATGAGAAAAGAGATTTGTTAAAAGGTTATTTATATAATAATGGCATTAAAACTGAGATTCATTATCCGCTTCCACCTCATAAACAAAAAGCAATGAAAGATATTATCCGTCCTGATGATTATTCTATCTCCGAACTAATTCATTCAACAACTCTTAGTTTGCCGATTTCCTTCTTTCATACCGAAACTGAGATTTATCAGATAATTGAAATCATGAATAAATTCTGAGAAAACAATGGATTTTATTATCTAAGCCCATTTCTCAAATAAGTTCAAACTCGACAGTTTATAAACTTATTCTTGCTCTCAAACTCCGGCTTTGGGAGCAAGAAGTAAAACTCTTTCACATTTAAGGAACAATAAATACCATAAAATTTGAATTCCTGTTTTTATTGCCCTGATAAATAATATCCTTTGAACCATTATCGGAATTATAAATTGCACATTAACTGCCCTGACTTACAAATGCATAAGCGCTATCTCCGGTTTTAAAGCCGGCATCAGTTAATATTTGCTTTGATATGAAAATTGCATTTGTCCGGTCACTTTTGCTATCTGTATAGACTTGCATATTAAATTCAGGAATTTCCCACTGATAAAAATCCTTGGTTTTGTTAATACTTACAAAGTATGCGGCATTATTTAATTTATTGTATTTAAATCCGACAAATGTTTGACCGTAAAGTGAACTATTTATTTCCTTATCAATATAAGTAAAAACATTTACTAAATTTATCGGATCGTCAATCAATTTTTGCATCGTCAACATAGTGCACTTGCTTACAGTTTTATGCTGCAATGGAATATTTGATGTGGTCATAAACACATTTTCGCCAAGGAAATATAATCCGAAAATAGCGGTAGAATCGTACCCTGTTTTTGAAAAATAAATATCATAGGTGCCAATAGGGAGATTCTGTATGTTGAATTTTCCGTTAGCGTCAGTGAGATAAGTTTGGCTTATTCCCTTGACTTCCACTTTCACACCGGACAGGTTATTGCCGGCATCATCGCTAATCTGTCCCATCAGATCGCCGGTTTTACCGTTTAGTAGTGAATTATCTTTGCAAGATGAAATTAGCATGATTGCTATAAAAATCATAAATAAGTTTTTCATGTGGACTCCTATATTTATTAAATAAACGAAACATTAATCAAGTTATAATTAGCCGTGAAAGTTAGCTCTCACGGCTTATATTTAATTTATTTCACTACCATCATTTTCTTCGATTTATCCTTGGTTAACTTAACCGCTGCCGAGTGGTTACTTGGGAGCGGGAAGATTCTTATAATTACTCTATTATCTTGAAATAATGGCTTTCGCTGTTGTTCTGCCGCTTGGAGAAATCAGTCGGTAGAAATATGATCCCTCTGTAAGACAAGAAGCATCGTGCTTGGCTTTAAATGTGCCAGGCGGATGTTTGGGATTATTAACAATATCTTTAATAAAATTTCCGGAATTGTCATATACAGATATTCTGACTCTCCCTTCTTTCTCAACTTTATATTCAAGTTCAACCAGACTTTGGGATGGGTTGGGATAAGATTTAACCCAATCCGTATTTCCCCTTGAAGGTAAAATTATTGCTTTGTAATCTGACCTATAAATTACGGCTGTAGTATCACGAACTTTTAATTGAAAATAAAAACTACTATCACTGATTAAAACCATTGAAGGAATAGTATCAGGATATTCAAAAATTCTAACCGTATCCATATAAGTCCACAATGTAGAATCAGGACTGAAAACTTGATCAGGATAAGGCATTGACTGGCCTTCCCGAAGATGAAAATTAATTTCATGAAAGGGACGTGCAATTACTGTATCTGCAATTGTATCATGGTAAATATAATTCGGATCATGGATATTTATATCAATCATATCATAAACAGTTGATTCTTCCATTAACTGATTCGATTTTTCCTTATTGATCGGTTTTTGTATTATTGGTGATGAGTTGAGACATTGATATGATCTATAAACATCGCAGCCACTGGTATTGGGAACAATGTGTACATCACAGCCATTTTCCAAAAGAGATCCATCTTTTAACAAAATCTCTTTCGAAGCAATTAGTTCTGCTTTTGCTGTATTTTTAATCGTATAATTTCCTTGGGAGAGTGCATCTGATAAGTGAGGATTAACATTTTTGCCAACAATAACCTTTTCAACTGCAGAAAACTTTGGGCGATTATTTATCGGAGAACTGTTTAAAACACTTGGAATACCATAGAAGATATCGTTCTGCAAATATATCTCATTCGGACATGGCACCAAACCTGCCCTGATACAAAACCAATAAAGAAGAGTCGCTTGAGTTCTAATATAGTAGTTCATTAGTATATCAGCTTGTTGATTTATATGAGTATCTGAGTACTCATTTTCGGGTGCTCCGAGTTCATTATATTTGGCAGTGAGGAATGGGGTTGCTCCTTTTGGTAGATTAATGTTTCCTCCATTCCTTAGAGGAAAATTTGTTTGATCAAACCAATTAGAAAAATGATCTGTGAGCTGATTCAATTGATAGAACATATAAAAAAAAGCCTGGTCATCAGGCATTGAGAATACTTCATTTAATAAACCGCCAGTTCGACGAGATGTGATAGCTGTTCTCAAAATAGCTGGGAAATCAGAATACCTTATATAATCGCAATCGTCATATTGATCTCCATTATTCCCTGACCAAATTTCATATTTATCTCCCTGATAAATATTACATACATGTGGACGAATATGGACATGTATTGGTATTGAATTATCACATAAAAGATGAGCTATCCGACCAAGTATAATAAATGCATCAGCTAATCTTTTATCCAATGGAAGTTCAAGCCAACGAGATACATCTTTTTGTCCTCCCCATGTTAATATTAATCTTTTGAACCATAAATCATCATTTACTAATCCAAATAAACTATTGTAGTGATATTCTCGGTTAGAAGAAGCATACCAATTTGATTTTTCCTGAACTGTACCCAAATCATAATAAACAGTATTATGCTTTGTTGAACAGTGGGCATCATCATCTCTGCCGAACATATAACGATATGCTTTATCGAATGCGTTCTCATATACATAAGGCCATGAGGGGAAATCGATATTTTTATCAAAATCCCTGTTGTCTCCTTGCCAGAAATGTGTAATTGCTTCCGACCAACCTGACCATATGCTATATTGCCATTTCGGGTCATACTGATCTTCCAGCCAAGCACCATAAGCAAAGTTGCCATCAGTCGAATATAAAAATGGGAATCTCTCTTGGTTATATCTAGGATAATTGTATAAATCTTGTATTCCCAAATAATCTTCAATCTGAGGCAGACTTCCTATATCATTTAAAAGGAATTTGCATGATTCCATAGCCAGATGAAAATGTACCCAATTCTTGTGTGCATGACTATTTGTTACAAATAAACAAATCATTATCGTTAAAATTAAAACTATTTTTTTCATTCTTTTTTCCTTTATAATTTATATTGAAATCCCATTTCAGGAAATGGAAATATTCCGAAATCACCCGGAGTGACATCTAATCCCAACTTTAAATTGATTTTTTTGTTAATATATAGATTTATACCAGTTTGTATTGATGGAAACGGAACATCATAGTAATGACTATATACTTGATAAAAAGGTATATAATAACAATTTATTGAAAAATACCAGAAATTGAACATATAGAAGTTTGTACTTAAATACAGCATTTGATCTCCTAATCTAAAAATGGGGACGAATACTCCGTTTGCGACTACACCAGCGCTTAAGCTAAAAAAATCAAATATTCTCTGCTCATAACCTAATTTCAAACCAGCACACATCATACTTAGATGAACAATTGGTCCTGTAACCGGATATGTCACACGATATTCGTACGGAAGTGCCTTGAGACTATCTGCTTTCTTGGCTGATGTTCTGATTGTATCGCGGAATAGTACAGTTCCGTTTGCAGAAAATAACTCCTGTTCAACATCATCGGCTGTATAAGAATATACATCGCTTACTAATAAAGCCATTAAACAGCCAATTACTTTTAAAATCTTCATAGATTCTTTCATTTTTGTTCTAAATTATCAATTCTCTTTTTAAGAGCATCATTCTCTGATTTCAAATCAATCAAATATAAAGTGAGTTCTTGGTTTTTTTGAAGTAATTTTGCTTGTATCTCTCCTAAAGGGATCCCATTCTTTTGTACTTGTTGAGCTGATGGCATATCTGGTAATTTTTTTTCAATTTTAATTTTTTTTGCAAGTTCTGTAATTGGCATTAATGAATAGTTTGCATCAAATACAAAATCAGCCCAATTATCTGCAGAAGTACTAACAACAATTTCTTTTGCAAGAATTGTTCCATCGACTGAAAGTTTATATGAGTTAAAATATGCAGATGTATTTGCAACATTAGCCGATCCAATACGTACTTTGCCATCAATTACTAATTTGTGATTAGGATTGGCATCTCCTATTCCCACATTACCATTTCGTAGGAAAGTTATTATTGGCTTCATAATTGTCTCATTTGAATTATCATCCTCATATCCAGGTGCATAAGTTGATGTTGAACTTTTTATTTGAAGAGAAACATCTTCAATACTCCTTTTTGCTTCTATCCAAAAAGGTACAGCACAGAAGTTATTACTGTTCAAAGCAGAACAAGTTGCATCAGTAACAGTCTGATATATCCTTATAGTAGAATGACTTGAACCTGCAATTCCTAATTTTTGGCCAGTACGAGCAAATGCTATTCTTGTTGAGTTATACCAAGGATTTAATTGAACATCGAAATTGGACAATGGATTATTATAATCAGTTTCGAGTGAATTAAAACCGATTCCGACATAGCCCATCGGAGTGATTCTCATACATTCTCTATCAATATTTGGAGTTGCTGTCCACCATCCCCCATTAAGAACAGGAGTACCGGTTGCAAATCTCAACATACCACATTGACTTCTTGTCGAAAGGATCAAATCACGAACATTAGTGCTAGCGCTAAGTATCATATCTATTGCATCATTATAAGGGACATTGCAAAAAGTAGATGATGATATTGGTCGATACAAATTTGTATATTGCGAATAGCTGTCATTGCGAGTTAAGGCCAAGTGTCCGATATTACCAATTTCATTCCATTGCAAACGTATCGAAGGATCACATGTCGAATTAGTACCCAAAATGTGTAATTCTTTTTGTGGAGGAAAGATATTAAGTCCCAATTGATTAAAATTTACTTGCGGTGGATTAGTGCAAGTTTGTGATAGAAGTTCCGTCTTGCTGCCCGCAACGCAGAGCAGCGCCAGTAGTGCCGAGTAAAATAATACTTGTTTCATTAGGAATAATTCCTTAAATTAATGTAACATATTGTGTGTTATTCTGTTCCTTTTTATAAATCTAACTTTCAGGTCGAGAAGAGTATAGGGAGCAGTTTTTTTTATTTTAATTTTTACAGTTCATAAATTTCATGGTCAATGATTAATGATTTTAAGTTATTGATGAATATTTTTGGCATAATAATTGTATTAAAACTAAGGAACAATTTCGAAACTCTTGGCTTGGGTTTTGGATTTTGGGTTTTGCCAAAAATCATGCCAAACCTCAAAACTATACAATTTTCCCAAAAGCTAAAATAAACTACACAAATATAAACAATATTTTGATAATGTCCAAATAAATTATTTTTTTATTTAATTTTTTTTTTACTTCTGGTTCCCAAGGGGAGATGTTGTGTGAAGGAGTTTGAATAAAATTAACTACTAACTTCAAACTCATCCTATTTTTTGGGTTCTTTTTTCTTGTCGGCATCCGGTGGAACAAGAGGTGCTGGTTTGGTCGTATCTTTATCGTCAGAACCTCCGCCCCAGATGTTGTTTTTAAAGAAACTTTTGATTGAGTTGAGATTCACTCCGTTTATTTTTGCACTATCAACAAGCGTACCCGGATCATCCAATGCTTTTTCGAAGTTTTTAATACCGTCAGTCTTGAGCATATCGGATGGATTATCAAATTTATTTTGAAGATTCTTCATCATCTCATCCGGCAAATTCTTCAGATTTTTCGGATCGACCTGTATTTTCTTAGGGTCGGCTATGAACGGACTGAGGGATTGTTTCCTGCCTGTATCCACAGTAAAAGGATTATTGGAAATTTTCAATCCCGAATCAATTTTTGTCTTTTTCTGAATTGAATCAGGCATAGTCTTGCCTGATCTAACAGCGGTCAAATAATCGACAGACAGACGAACATCGGCAGCATATTCGGATTTAGGGTATTTTTCTAATAATAATTTATAATAAACCAAAGCAGAATCGAATGACAATAAGTTTTTCTCATATATCCAACCGACAGAATAAAGTGCTTTAGGAGCAAGCCGGTGATTCGGATAAATTTTCCAGCAATTATTGAATTGTTTTAATGCAAAATCAAATTCTTTGTGCTTACGCAATTTATCGCCTGAACTGTAAAAATCTTCAGCACTGTCGATTACAAAATCTTTTTCGAGTTTGAGTTGAACTACAGCATCTTTTGAATATTCTGTCAGAGGATATTTTTCAATAATTGACTCATAAACCGAATTGGAGAGGTATAAATCACTTTTTCTAACGGTTCTGGCATAAGCATAAAGATAACGCGGAGCTTTTTCGTCTGACTTAGAAAAATTCTCAGATGCTTTTTTGTAGTAATAAAGAGTAGAATCTTCATTGCCGAAAAGTTCATGGGTTCTTCCTAATTCAAAAAGAGCCGCAGATAGAATCGTGAGATTAGAATCGTTCAAAGAAGTATTGGCTTTGATTTTAGCAAGAAGGGGAGTAACCGTAACAATCCCTCTGTCCCACTGATTGAGCAGATTAAACATTCTTTCGCCGGTTTTTTGAACAGTGGTTTTAGTTGCTCTTGATCTGGCGAAATATGTTCTTGCTTCAACCCACTGATTATTTTCAAAAAGTTCCATTCCACGTTCAAATAGTACACCTGAAACAAGTGGATTACCTGTGAATGCAGAGTCAGAGGCTTTTTCCATTTTTTTCATTTCATCAAATTTTTTCTTAAGTCTGAGTTGATTTAATCTTTCTGCGGCAACATAACCGTGCCACTCGGCATTTTTAGTATCTTCTTCGAGTGCTACTAAGATTTTGTCTGCTTCAATAAATTTCCCCAAACGGTTGAGGCATGATGCTCCATATAAACTTGCTTCAAAATCGGTTACATAATCAGGACTATATGCTTTCACTTTTCTAAATTCAATTTCGGCTTGTTTAAAGCGACCTACACGGAATAAAATTGCAGCCAGATCAACCTGCCATCGGGCTTTTTGTTCTTCGTCATCGCTTTGTACTATTGCTTGTTTGTAAGGTTTATATGCAGCTTCAACATCACTTTGGTACAAAGCAAGTTCTGCTTGCAGTCTGAAAGCGGTTGAGAGAATATCGTAACGTTTCTTTTGCCATGCAATATCGATGGTTCGGGATAATAAAATTTTACCCTGATAAAATTTCTGTTGAATCAGATAGACTTCAGCCATCAGTAAATGAGCATCAGGAGAAAGTTCACCGGCAGGGAATTTATCAACGAGTTCGCTGCATTTAATTTGTGCGCTTCCCCATTCATTTTTATAAAAATATGCTTTAGCCATCAAAAATAAAGTACCTTCAATGTAAGTGCTCTTATAGTGCCGAGCCTGAATTTTTGACCCTTTTATAATAACCGAATCCAATTTGACTTCCACTGGTTGTCGCTTTTGCTGGCTAATAATAAAATCCTTCATAAAGGGCGGAGTACCGGTTACTAATGCGGGAATTATATTTTTAGGCTCTGGAACAAAGGCCCGAGGAAATTGTTTCTTTACAACATTTTCCTGATAATCAAATTCATCTTCCGACTCTTTGATTAAACGATTTGCATTCCAATATGTATTATAATAGGTTGTAAAATCATCGGTATTTTTACATGAATCCAGCAATAATGACATCCACACAGCTATTACAGCAAAGAAGCAAATTTTTTTCATATTTTTCATATTTTTTTAACAATTTCTGTAACAAACTATATTTTTATACATTATTACTATTGATATCGTATTTTTTATTATTTTAGTTTGTTCTTTTTAGATCGATAATTATTTTGGAATATTTGCTTAATACAAGTGTAGATACGGTTAAATTCAGAATATATTTTAAGAAACATATAAATTTATTTTTTTAATTTTTGGGGAACATTTTATGAAAAATTTTTTGAAGCGATTAACGTTCACAATGCCATTGATTGCATTAGGATTAATTGTATTCTTTGCATGTCAGGACAGAGTAGCTGCTCCTTCGTACAATAGTACAATTTCCGGAGTAATTGAAGATCCACAAAGCTATGGTGTTCCAAACGCAATTATTATTGCATCGGACATGACAAGTAAAATTCTAAGCACTGATACTACTGATGAAGATGGTAATTATTCTTTATCAAATCTTCCTGAGAATTTTGAAGCTGTTAATATTTTAATTACTTCACCTGATTTTAAGCCATTAGCTTCAAAACTCTCGACAATTTCAAAAGGTAAAGATTCTAAAAAATTACCGATACAATTAATGGGACAGGACACCTGCAGCGGTAAGTTAAAAGTTACCGTTTTAGATAAAACAACAAATGAACCTGTTTCAGGAGTGGAAGTTCGCATTAACCGTGAGAAAACTGTAATTCGTAAAGCAAATACGAATAATCAGGGCGTCGTTATTTTTGAGAATATGTGCGCAGGCGGACTTTGGGCACGTATTGCCAAAACCGGATATAGAGTAATCGAACAGAATTTTACTCAATCCGGCACTGATACTACAAAATTGAATTTCCAATTTGAAATTATTCCTGTTGATACTTGCTGCAAAGGTGTTGTTACTGTTACTATAAAAGATTCAGCAACAGGACTACCAATTAACGGAGCAACTATCAGATTATTTAAAAACGGAATAAGAGTTGGTGATGACCGCAAAACCAATGATAATGGTGTATATATATTTACCGGAATGTGCCCTGGTGATTATCAGATTTCTTATTTCAAAGATTCTTATACAGGTGCTGAATATAACTTTACTTTACATTGCAATGATACCGTAAGTTATACTCGCTACCTCAATCATTTGTGCTGCAACGGTAAAGTAAGAATTAATGTAAAAGATGATCAGGGCAATAATCTTGATGTTGCCGCTGTTTCTATTCTGAAGAACAATGTTGTAATTGTTACTCAATATACTGCAATGGGTTTTGTTGTGTTCAGAGAATTATGCGAAGGTTCATATACATTTAAAATTTCCAAACAAGGTTATTTACCTAATCCTTACACAATTATTTTCCCAGTATCTTGCAATGATTCATTAACTAAAGATGTACAGCTCAATTCAATTCCAGATAGCTGCTGCAAAGGTACTTATACACTTACATTATTAGACAGTTCAAATAATAATATTCCTGTGCCTGCAGCCAAAGTTCGCTTCTGGTCTGGTGATAAATACACTGAATATATTACCGATGGTAACGGAAAAGTAGTTATTACCAATATATGTTCAGGTCCATACACCGTTTCTTACTTCAAAGAAGGTTGGACTGGCGGAGAATATAAAATTGAGTTTAAATGCAGCGAAACCAAGATGGAATCAAAATACATGAAGGAAAATTGCTGCGATGGGACAATTAAAATCAATGTTAAAAATGATAAAACACAAGACCCACTAAATGGTGCCACCGTTAGGATTTATTTAAATGGTAAATTATTAACTACATTAATTGTAGAAGGTGGCTTTGTTAAATTTACCGGATTATGTGCAGGAACATATAGCTTAAGTATTACAAAAGATGGATTCAAGGGTATTGAATTCCCACAGGTTATTAAATGCCATGATGCAATTGAACTTAGCAAAGCATTGCTTCCTGATACAGCCTGCTGCAACGGAGTAGTTTCTGTACTTCCTGTCGATTCAACCACTCGTCAGGCTTTAACCGGAGCTAAAGTACAGATTCGTAAAAACGGAACAGTTCTCACTACATTGACTGTTGAAAATGGCAATCCAGTTATTTTCCGCGGATTGTGCGAAGGCACTTATAATTTCGTTCTTTCATTTAATGATAAATATTATACAACCGATAATTTAAATGTAACTATTAAATGTAATGACGAATTCTCTTTAACAAAAGGACTGTTACCAGTTCCCGCAAAAGATACATGCTGTCGCAATGTCATTAAAATTGGAGTGACTGATACATCAAATGGTAATGCAATTCAAAATGCCCTTATTAGATTATTCAAAGGTGGAACTCAGGTTAATTCAAAATATACTGGTGATAATGGTTATGTTACCTTTGGTGAACTTTGTGCCGGTACATATTCAATATCTGCAAATAAAGACGGATATAACGGTAAAGAACTTGGTCAATTGGTCGTAACCTGTACCGATACCTTAGTCAGAAATCTTGCTCTCAAAGCAAAAGTTACCGATACTTGCAAAACTGCTGTCATCAGAGTTCAGGCAAAAGATACAAGTGATAACTCATTTATTGTTGGAGCCACTGTTCAGATTCGCAAGAATGGTGTTGTAATAGCAAGCGGGACAACCAACAGTGAAGGCTGGTTCGCTGCCGATGGTCTTGCCGGATTATCAACTTATAGTGTTCGTATAACAAAAGACGGATATGTAGCAGTTGAAAAATCATTCACATTCACGAATGATTGCGGAACTAAGTCCGAAACTGCCTGGATGCATAAATAAGGATAAATGATTAATGATATAAAAAGCCCGGATCTGATAAGGTTCGGGCTTTTTTAATTAGAAATTATTTTGTCCGAACCGGGATTTATTGTCTGAACTGGGATTTATGGGATTAATGGATTTTAGGATTTTGGAATTTATGAAACGCGGATTAAGCGGGATAAGCGATTGCACGAATTATGCAATTTCTAAATCAAGGATTAAACGGGATAATGGATTGGGAATTCTGATTTGAATTTCACTCATTCATATAAACATTTAATCACCCAAAAATTTCGGTTCAAACTAAAACCCTATAAATCATAGTTAAGACATTGGGAAATAATTTCTTTATCTCGTAGCGATTGAATCTTGATAGTAAATGATTCCCAAAGGCTTGTTTTATCAAGTAGCGATTATATTAAAATAGGAGATTCACATATCTATATAATATAACCGCTACACGATAAAAAAATATTTGATCATGCGAATCTTAAAACATGAAATCTTCCCATCATTAGCTAATAGATGGGATAAAATTTATTATTTAATCAATGTCATTTTTCCAGATAACTTCTTTCCTTCAAGATCAAGTTCATACAGATTGATCCCAGATGTTAGAAATTCTGTGTTAAATTCGAATCTGTGTATTCCCAATGTTAAATATAATTCAAATATTGTTGCCTGTTTTTTGCCATTAACATCGAAAATACTAAGTTTAGCTTCTGATGCTGCGGCTATGGTAACTTCGAATAAAGATGAAGTTGCAGTATAATTAGGAATGCATGTAATTTTTGAATTAATATCATCATTTTTCTTAACATCACTTGTTGCATCTGTCCGAATGATAAATTTCCTTGCAGATGTCCATTCACTGCCATTCTTTCCGTTTAGTGAGCTAACTCGCCAGAAATAAAGACCATCACCGATTAGATCAACTTTAAAGGAATTGTCAATAATATTTTTATTTTCAATGATTATATTATTGAAGTCCTCATCCCTTGCTACTTGAAGCCAATAAGTTTCTGCTTGATCCGATGATTTCCATAAAATTTCTATTTTATTAATAGTGATTGTGTCATCATCAGTAGGAAGCAATGATTCAGGCTTTTCCAATGAAGTTGTTAGTTTAAAAGCTTTTAGCCAATAAGTGGGATAACTGTTGGAGAATTGAGGTTTAATACTCCAATAATAAGATTGATTGTGATTCAATCCTGAACAATTAAAGTTAGTATCAGTGCCATCCTGATAGAAGGTTTGAGAATTCATAGAAAGCAGAATATCGTCTGCAATTTGAATATTATATCCAATCGCATGGGGAACTGGATGCCATGTAAAAGTGGCATTTACAGGCACTTTGTATTCATCATCACTTGGATAAACTAATTGAGGATTGGTTGAAAAACTCCGAACCGCAGACCAATTGCCTATTGTCTCTCCGTCATAAGTATGAACTCTCCAATAAAATGTTGAATTGTAATATAAATTATTATAATTATAACTCGACATTGAAATGATTTTATCAATAATCATAAATTTGAAGGCTGAATCTCTAGCGACTTGTATTCTATATGTAAGCCCGTTAGGTACAGTATCCCACTTAATTACGCCGCTACTGGCAACATTCTGGGATTTGTCATCAGGTAATATTAAATTTGGTATTCCTGCAATAATTTTATATTGCCAGATTTCCGACCAGAGAGTAGTTGTATCTTTTGATTTCCCACGTACTCTCCAATAATATCTTGTAGAATGATCAAAATCTTTATAATTATATTCACTTATATTTAAATTTGTTGCTTCGGTTTGTAATTTTTTACATGTAGAATCTTTGTAAATTTTAATCTCATAATTTGTGATTCCGGGAATAGAATCCCAGATCAATGTGCCGGATGGCTCTAAACCGGAATATTTATTTTCAGGATGACGTAGATTAATTTTGAATGAATTAGTTGTAAAGCGACTTGCACTTGTCCACAAACCGCTCAAACCATTTTTGAAAGCTCTGACTCTCCAATAATATATTGTTTTCATATTTAGGAAATTTTTCTGATGATGGCTTGTATCGACTGTAACAAATTCGTAAATAACTTGTAAAAAATCTTCAGTTAAAGATACTTGAAATTGATAGTTTTCAACATCGTTAATCTTAGACCATTTATACCTTGGAGTAAGCGTTATGGCAGATGAATTGTTTACTGGAAATATAGGTTCGGGTGATCCGATGCCCGTATTGAAAATATTAATTTCAGACCAATTACTAACGCAATTGTCATTTAATTTGCATACCCGCCAAAAGTATTTTGTACTACCGGATAAAGATTTAACCAATAAACTATTAGAAGTGATTCCGATTGTGTCTTTTACAACATTATCAAAATTTTCAGATGATGATATTTGTACTCTGAATTTAACATCAGTTGTACTTTTTTCCCAAATTAAACTTAGAGAGTTGGGGGATATTGAATCAGAATTATTTTCGGGATAAAGAAGCGTAGGAGCATTAAGAGAGATGCTTGCAATAATAAATTCGCCAAAATTCTCACTATTGACTTCTAAAACATTTAATTGAGAATTGTAATTTGTTTGAAGCAATTCAAAAGAGCCAAATCCCTCATTGGAACGTTTGAAAATGCGTAATTGTTCAGGTTTAAATATAGATTTTATATTAGTCAAATCAAATTGTATTTGGGAAGAAATAACTTCCAGAGATTTTTTACTAATAACCCATCTGTATGGCAACACCTGGCATCCGGGAGTATTTTTATAGCTAATATTATATGGTTGATAAGCATGTTTTTCAACTGATATAAAGCCTGATCCAGTCAATTGATCTATGTCAATCTTAATACCGGTAGTATTTTTATTATTATTAAAATTATATAAGCCTTTGGACGAAATATCCATGAAGACTGCATCCATAATAAAACAGTTGCGTAATGATTGATAAAAAACTGATTTTTCCGGTGCACTCATCTCGAATGAGATTTTAGCATTAGAATCAATCTCAGTAGTAGCAACTCTATTAGTGGTATTTAACCCCCAACCGATTATAGTATTGCCATTAATCAATCGTGTAGCCGATCCCATAAATGATGAGAAAATATCAGGACTGTGCCTGAATTCCCAAACTTTTGTCGCGGTTTTATTTTCTTCATCTATTTTGTATTCAACAGCTCGTGAGAATTTTGTAGGCTTTAAAACACCATTATCATATAAAAGAATATGTCCGTTTGCTAAACGATGTGGATTGTGCTGGTGCGAGAATCCAGTGAAACCATTATAGGTGTCATTAGTGAAAGTGAACTGATTTGCTCTTGATTTTGTTCCGCCCATTTTCCATATAATTTCCCCAGTTGATCTGTTTATTTTGATTATCTCGTCAAGATTTCTAAAATTTAGAAAAATATTCCCATCAATATCATATATTGCGGTATTAAGATGATAAGCATCAATTTCTTTTGATAATAAAGAAATGTCTTCGGTTGCTTCGGTCAGATCAATATGTTCACCGGTTTTCCACTGAAACAGGACAGATTTATTTGTACGATCAAGTTCATAAATCCAAATATCTTGAATAATCGCTGATGTATCGCCGCCAGTCACAATATGCGACATATCTTTCATATAAGGATTATCCGAAGCAACAAGATAATTACCTTGAGGTGAAATATGAATTGTATGAAAATTAAGAGTCATTGCGTCATTCGATACAATGCTATCCAAAATGTTTAAATTTTTATCTAAAATAATCCACTTTTTTTGATCTATACTAAAGAAAGCAAAGCTACTATCTTCGAGTAATCGTAGAGCAATAAATTGATTCCCATAGGATGAAAAATCCTTTGTAAAAGCTGCTTTACCGCTATTATCATATATTGATAGAACAGGACCGTTTGTTGGACCTATAAAAATATAACCAGGTGCAGGATTATCAATTGAATTAACTTCAAAATCAATTAAATTGCTTGAAATTGCACTGGATGCTCCGATTATAAGGTCAATATATAAGAAAACAAAAGTGTAAAAAAGTTTCATAGAATTTTGATAAGTTAAACATAATCTTAAAATAATAAAAAAAACAATATCCACCAAACTATTTTATTAATAAAGGTTAAAAATAATATTAATACTAAAATATATTTTTATTCTACTGGTGCCAATTCGTTTAGAAGGTAAATTAGTTTTTCATTGAGCTCAAATGAAATATTAATACTAAAGAGATGATCATTTTTATCATTTACTAATTTGTAGCAGGAATGACATTCAGAATATTTTATTCCTTATCCATGCAAAATTGGCCCATTCATAACTTTTAATTCCTAATTCCTAATTAAATTATAGGCTCTTTGGAAATAGAATACCAGTGAAATAATCATTGCTGTAAGTGAAAGCCAGATTCCTATCTGAGCTATAAGTGGAAATGAGAACAGAACGGCTAAAATTGTTAAAGCTATAATTGTGACAGAAAGTTTTCCAATCCAATTAGATGGAAGTACATAGTGCAATTTCTTTTTTGCATACATACCACCTATTAAAATTATCAGATCACGTGCAATAATAGCGAGAGCAAACCATAAGGGCATTTTATTTTGAATAATCAGTACAATCACCATGGTTCCGACAAAAATTTTATCAGCTAAAGGGTCAAGTATTTTTCCCCATTCAGAAACTTGATTAAATTTACGGGCAATAAAGCCATCTCCAACGTCGCTAATACACGCAAAAATAGCCATTAATAGGATAGCCATAGAATTTTCGGTAAACATAAAAAAAGCCATAGGAATAGCGGCTATCATGCGTGAAATGCTAATAATATTTGATATTGTCCACATTTGATTTTTTTTTGATAACAAATATTGATGATAAAATAATTGATACTATAATTCCTGGTATCATTGGCTCAATTGAAATAACAAAACTGTTTAAAATTATCACTTTTTTGTCAATTAAAAAAATAAACAATTGCCATAGCGCTGAAGTTGATGACGACGTCAGCATGATAATTGATGCTTGTTTCTTTTTTATATAATCTTTTTTGAAATAACTGAGAATTAATGGAGCAAGAAGTCCCGGAACGGCTATGGATGAAGTTTTATAAATTAAACCCACAGCAGATGGAAGTGAGATTGCTAATAAAACAGAGAAAAAAATACTCACAATCAAGCCAAATCGGATTAAAGTTTGAGTATTGATATTGTTGAGAAGTGCAAATCGCTTCTGCAGCGGTTTTAGAATATCATGGCCAATAGTTGTTCCGCTAATAAATGTATAACTTGTCAGAGATGACATAACTGTTGATAGCATTGCAACAAGGAAAAGTCCTTTCCACACTACCGGCATAACAGCTTCACCCAGAGCAGGAAAACTCATCATCGGGTCGTCAAGTTTGATATAAGCACGAGCATAAAGTCCGGTTGAAAGAGTGAAAAAATCGAAAATCATCCAAAATATAATTGAGACCAAAATCCCATTTTTTGCTATGGAAGGTGTTTGGGCAGAACTACAGCGTTGATGAAAACTCGGATCGACAAAAGTTTGAAGTGCTATAATAAACCAGACAATAATAATTTGAATTGAATAATTTCCGCTTAGTTTCTTATGTGCCTCAGGGAGCGCCGTAAGCATAGTATCGAAGCTCCCAAAGTGAATTAAAGTAAAAATCAGAAGTGCACCAAAGCCAATATACATTAAAATAAATTGAGCAGTGTTAGTAAGAACATCCGATCGGAAACCTCCGCGGTATATATATAGCAAAGCCAGTACTGCTGCAACGATAATGCAAATATTTAGATCCCAGTGTGTAAATAATTTAATAATAAATCCGAGCATTAATATATATGCAGCTGGTATGGTTATAACCAGAACAATGACAGAAGCCACAAATGACGGGATTCTGCCATATTTTAAATTAATTTGTTCAGGAATAGTAAATACATTGTAAGAGCGGACTTTTTTGGCGAAAAATAATGCAAATATTAATCCGGCGATATAATAAGGAAATCCGAAGCAGAGCCATCCAACTAATCCTCTACCATAAATAAATTCACCGACTCCAAAAATATTACCATACCAGCTTGCAACCAATGTTCCGACAAAAAGCGGGAGAGTAAGTTGTCTGCCGGCTAAGATATAGTCTTCAACAGCGTTGTTTGGTTTAGGTTTGTTTTTATGAGATAAAAAATTACCGATATATAGAATGGCTGTGATATAGGCTGCAACAATCAAATAATCGGCAAATTGAAAATTCATTTTAGACTAATTTATTTTTGAAGTAATCTACAGTTTTACTGAGTCCGGTCAAAAAATCAGTTTTTGGCTGCCAGCCTAATTGTTCGTTAATTTTTTTATACGAAATTACACTTCGTCTCTGTTCTCCGGTTTTTGCTTCGGCATGAAGTTCAGGGCTTCTGCCGCCAGTTAGTTCGTTTAGTGTTTGAAATATAAAATTCACATCATGTTCAACAGAAGTCCCAATATTGTAAATTCCTGAAACGTTCTCACCCAGAGCTAATAAATTAGCATTTGCAACATCTTCGACATAAACATAATCTCTTGAATTTTTGCCATCACCGTTTATAAACGACTGCTTCTCATTCAACATTCTATCAATAAAAATGGCGACTACTCCGGCTTCACCATGCGGATTTTGTCTTGGGCCATATACATTTGCATATCTGAAAGCAACGAAATCAATACCATGAATGTATTTATAATAATATAGATATTTTTCGTTTATCAATTTACTTATTCCGTACGGTGAGCATGGATTCAGAGGGTGTTGTTCATCAGCAGGAAAATAATCCTGATCACCATAAATAGTTCCACCTGAGGAAGCAAAAATTATTTTTTTTACGCCGCTTTTTAAAGCTGCCTCATAGAGATTAAGTGCGCCCAGAACATTGGTGGAAGCATCAAAACGAGGATCATTTACCGATACTCTCACATCAACTTGAGCTGCTTGGTGACACAAAATATCGAATTTTTCCTGCATCATAAGTTCAGAAACTTGATCACTATTAATATCTAACTCAAAAAATCTGGCTTCAGGATGAATGTTCTCTATCTTACCAGTTGACAAATTATCTATAATACAAACATCATGTCCGGCTTTAATGTACTTTTCGCAAATATGCGATCCGATAAACCCTGCTCCACCACTTACTAAAATTTTCATTCTTTATTCATTTCCAATAATTAAGAATATAATCCCATAAATTAAAATAGCTCCGGCTAATGAAAAGATTAAACAATTTTATCGTGTTTTTCATATATCAAATATAATAAAGTGGAATAATCTAAAGCTATTTGGAATTTCATTTACAAAAATATCTGTATTTTCGCTAATAAAAAAATTGAATGAACTAAATAAGTTAAAAATGAAAATCAGCGTAATAATCATTACACGTAACAGATGCGAGGATGTTAGGAACACTTTAATAGGATTTAATAGACAGACTTATCAGGATAAAGAAATAATTGTTATTGATAATGCTTCAAATGATGGAACACGTGCCATGTTTGCCGAAGAGTTCCCAGAAATAAAATATTTATGGCTACCTGATAATTTCGATATCAGATCAATTAATATTGGAATTGAAATGTCCGATGGGGATATTATATGGCGCACTGATAGCGATTCTTACCCAGAAAGTGAATTTGCATTTGAAAAAGTTGTTGAAATATTTCGTTCCAGACCTGAAGTTCATGTTATATGTTCAGAAGATATTGAAGTATTAAATAATAGCACAGTTTGGGACTGGTATCCATTTCCTGTTGATAAGAAAAATATACCGGCTGATGGATATCCTGCAAATACTTTTGCCGGAACAGGAGCAGCAATCAGAAGAGAAGTTTATGATAAAGTTGGAGGATTCTGGGGCTTTGGATTTGAGGAGATTGAATTCTGTACCAGAGCGATTTTGGCAGGCTTTAATGTTCGCTATTTCCCTCAGATCAGAACCTTACATTTTTCTTCTCCTCGTGACCGAGATAATTCAAACAGATGGGTAATGATTTCTACGCAGTATATCAGATATATTTGGAAATATTTTCCCTTAAAAACTGCTTTAGGTCGAACAGTTGTCTTTTATATAAATCAAATTTTATTAAGTTTCTTTTCAAAAGTTAAAATGTCAGCAAGAATTGAAGGTGCACTGACAATGTTATCTGTAATTTTTCATACAGTAAGAAATGAACGAAGAGCCGTTCCTAAAGAGAAGATAAAAGATATAACATTAGGTGTAAGTTTATATAAAAATATTTTTATGAGTATGACTTATGCTATGAACAGGAAAATTAAAAAATGGCTAAAAGACTAAGAATTCTTCAACTTTCGCCACAATTCCCATATCCGAGCGATGATGGTGGGAAAATTGGAATTGCTAATATATTTCAGGAATTTTCCGGACAAGGAAATGAAGTCCATTTCTTTTGTGCAACTAATAGGCAAATATCGCAGGAAGCCAGAATAGAAGCCGAGAAATACGGCAACATTAAAATTGTACAAACACAAACAAGCAATACTATCCCCAAAATTTTAGCATCATTATTTTCAGATAAACCATTGTTTTTATCTAAACTATATACTGAGAAATTGAAGTTAGAATTGACTGAATTTTTGAATAATAACGAGATAGATGTAATACATGCAGACCATGCCTCTATGGCTCCACTTGGACAATTAGCAAGAAAAATTACCGGAAAACCTTTGGGACTAAGGATGCATAATATTGAACATCTGATTTGGGAAAGATATTCTTCAAGATTTTCTTCTTATCATCCTGCCAGAGCCTACCTTCGGAGACAAGCCAAATTACTGAAGGTGCAGGAATCTAATATATTTCAGAGTTGTGATATTAATTTTCCAATTACTGAACAAGATAAGAATTTCGCTCTAACAATGGCTCCGAAAGCCAATTATAGAATTGCAAGTGCAGGTGTAAATCCAAATTTGTGGTTGCCTGATGATTCTATACAAAGGTCACAGTTTTTACTTACTCATGCTTCTCCTATGGACTGGACACAGAATGTAGAAGGTATCAGGTGGTTTCTAAATAATATTCTGCCTGTGATCAAAGCCGAATTTACTGATTGTGAACTTAATCTGATTGGCAGGCAAGTTAAAGAGGTATTTGGTAACAACGAAACTGCTGGACTAAAACCAATTGGCTATGTTGATAAAGTTCAGCCTTGGTACAATAAAGCCAATCTTTATATAGCACCATTATTTGTCGGTTCCGGGATAAGGATTAAAATTCTTGAGGCAATGGCAATGGAACTGCCAGTTGTTGCTACTTCCATTGCGGCAGAAGGAATAACCGGAACTGAGAGAGAAGGATTATTTATTTGTGAAAATCAATATAAAATGATTGATAAAATTAAAGAATTAATGTTGGATTATGATAGGTGCAGAGCTCTGGGCAAGGCTGCGAGAAAATTTGTAATCGAAAATTATTCATGGACAAACTCCGTTTCAATTATGATTGAAGAATACTGGAAACTGCACGAACAGCGGAGTAAGCGATGAAAATTTCAAATCAATCTGTTGACCACAAAAGAATAATAATCATTTTCACCGATTATTATATGATCCATCAGGTTTATTTCAAAGACATTTAAATTTTTCTTTATTTCATTTGTAAGATTAATATCTTCCTGTGATGGCTGACAATTGCCACCCGGATGATTATGAGCCAAAATAACGCCGGTAGAGCGGTATTTTAAGGCAGATTCAACAACTTTACGCGGATATGCTATTGCATTCTGATTAGTGCCTTCTGCTATTATTTCCTTGTGAACTATATCATTTTGTGAATTTAAATAAATTACAAATAAAACCTCATTATGATAGCCACCAATAGCACTTTGAAGATATTTAACAAGTCCGGAAATGTTTGTAATTTTTTCAGTCTTACTTATAACCCGATCTTCAAAATAATAGTGTAAAGCATTTCTCATAGCTTTTAAAGAAATTGCTGAGTTGGTGCCCATGCCCGGTACTTCTGCTATTTCATCGATTGTAGCATCTAAAACTTTGTGAAAACTGTGAAATCTTTTTAATAAATTTTTTGCAATATCCTTTGTATCAATTCTCGGGAAAATAAAAAAAAGCAAAAATTCAAGGACTTCATAATCATGAAACCCGTGAAATCCGCTTTTGGCAAACTTAAGTCGCATTCTCTGACGATGATTATGACTTTCTTTATCCAAATAATTCCTAATCGAATACTAAGTTATGTATATTTGTCTGAACTTCATTAACGAATTCATGTTCGGTTTTATTTCCGAGATAAATAAAATGGGCATTAGATTGCTGCTTGTAGAGCCAAGAAGTGACAATTTTAATTTCATCGGAATCATTATCCATATTTTCCGGAACAAAGTAATAATTATCAAAATAATATTTATGAATTAGGTTGAAAACGCTGTCCAATGGCGCTTTTTTCCCTAATGTACATTGATAAAGTAAACGACCGGCACGGAAAATAATTAGTAAAAATGTCTTTTCCCGCTCTGACACAGGCATTAGGAAAACAAGATTATTGTCGTTTATAGTTGTAGAAATATTTTCATTTCGCTTAAAGAGTTTTTTTAAATATAAAATTTTATTACGAAGTTCTGCTGCTTCTTCAAACTTGAACTGTTCGGATAATTCATACATCTGATCTTCCATAAATTCTATTATTCCATTTAAAAAACCGCTTAAAAAATCCCTTACTCTTTGCAATTCTTCTTCATAGTTATTAGTATAAAACTCAAGGCTGCAAGGCGCCGGACAGCTATCAATATGATAGTAAAAGCAAGGTTTACTTGTTTGCTTTAGATTTATTTTTTCACATTTTCTTAGTTTGAATTTTTTTTCTATTATTTTGATAATTTCTTCAGCAAAATACTGGCTCCGAAAAGGGCCATAGTACTCAGCAGAATAGTCATCAATCGTCGAGCTTACTTCTAATCTTGGGAAATTTTCAGATTTATCAATTTTAATATACGATAAGCTCATATATCTTTTAGCAACAATGTTAAATGGTGGCTGTAGTCGCTTAATTTCACGAGATTCATTTATCAGTGCCGAAAGCTCCGATTCTGTGACTTCCCACCTGATTTTACCAATTCTTTTTACTAAATCAGCGACTTTTTTTGAGGAATGAGCCTCCGACCCGAAATAACTGCTTACTCGCTCTCGCAGCGATTTTGCTTTGCCAACATAGAGGATTCTGCCTGTGTTATTCAAGAAATAATATACACCGGGTTCATCGGGTAACTGAGAAATTACATCTTTAAATTTCTCTTTCAATTTAGAATCAGTCTTGAATTTTCCAGCCGATTTTGAATGAAAAACTTTAAGCTGTTCAATTGTTTTAATATTATGTTCTGATTCTGCAAGTTCTAACAGCTCTATCAAAACAAGAGCAGTGGCTTTTGCATCGCCTAATGCTCTATGCCTGTTTCTGACTTTGATTTTGAAATAATGAGCTAAGTTCCCTACATTCTTTTTTATGGAAGGGTCTAAGAGTCTTCGAGCTAATTTGAGAGTACAGAATTTATTAATATCAGGCACTGGAAGCCTTGATCGAATGAATGATTGTTCAATGAAAGACCAGTCGAATTTATAATTATGTGCAACAAATACTGCATTAGTAATATTAAAAAGTCTTGCTACATCTGGTAAAATAAAATCTGCCTCAGGAGCAGTGAAAGCCATTTCGTTGGTTATTCCGGTCATCTTTTGGATGAATTGAGGTATAAACTGGTGCGGGTTAATCAATGAACTAAATTCTGAAACGATTTCTCCTCCAACCACTGTCACACACGCTATATCGGTTAATCTATTTTTTCCGGCATCGGCTCCGGTTGTTTCCACATCACAAACAATAAAAGGCACATCCCAGATAGAAGACATAATTTTAATAAATAAAAAATATAAAAATAAATTTTTTGCACCGTCTGTCAAAACAAATCACGTTTTCTGAATGTTTATTATTGGAACAAGAGAAAAATTGAATCGAATTATTAATAATCATTATTCTTATTGTTAAATATTGATTAATAAATTATCATTGATAAAAAAATTTCGTAAATTGCAAAGTGAGATTTATCAATTTACCAATAAGGATTCGCTTAGCGATTTTACATACGGCTGTAGCTGCAGCTTCAATATGTATTTTTTCGCTTTATACTTTTTTTTCTATAAAAAAAGAGCTTGTGGCTAATCTGGATGTCTCATTAAATAATGTTTGCAACTCTATAAATTATATCCTCGAAAAAAAGCAACTGGAACTCGAATTGCGCCTTATCGGCATGCAAAGAATGGAGAGAGAGCAGTCAAGTAAATTTGAAAACATCCATGAATCCGAAGAGAAAAAATTCGTAGGTCCAATTAAAACACCCTCCTTAATCAGAGCAAAAGAAGAGCAATCAGTCTGGTCGGCAATTTATGATCATGCTCTTTCTAACCCAAGAAATTATATAATTCAAATAGCCGATACCAACGGCAAGATTATCTGGAGATCTAAAACCCTTGAGCCAGACTCATTACCTGTCATTCCTGATGATAGTTTACTGATGAGAAGTAAAAATCTGCCAAATAATATTTTCAATCAAAGCTACTTATCCGGAAAAGCAGGTGATTCCTTGTATTTCGTGCAGAACAGAAATGGGCAGGACGTTAGAATATTTGCCAAAAGAACCAATTCTGCAGTGATTACCGTAGGATACACACTTGAATATATTGAAAAATCTGTAAATGGTATTATCAAAATTTTATTATTATCATTCCCGTTAATTCTGTTAATATCAGTGCTGGGCGGAGTTTTCTTATCCAAATTTGCACTTAAACCAATCGATGAAATAATTACTACCTCCGATGGTATTACTGCCGATAAATTATTCCATAGATACACTGGGACAGGTAATCAGGATGAAATCGGACGATTAAAATTAACTTTGAATAAAATGATTGAAAGATTAGATCATTCTTTTTCTAAAACCAGAAATTTTAATTCCGATGTTTCTCACGAATTGAAAACTCCATTGACAATACTGCAAGGTGAACTTGAACTGGCTCTCAATAATCCTCCAAAGGACATCGATGGATTTCAGGATGTGATTGCAAGCGCTTTAGAGGAAATTCAGAGGTTATCATTGGTTGTGGAAAGTTTACTCGAAATATCACGCGCTGAGAGCGGACATTTGAAATTAAATATTGAATCGGTGAATCTGTCATCTCTGATGGAAGATATGGCGGAAGACGCAGAGGTACTGTCTGAGTTGAAAGATATTACAGTCGTTAAAAATTTAGAGCAAGGGGTTATCTGCGAGGCTGATAAGGTGCGCCTGCACCAAGCTATAATAAATATTGTTGAAAATGCAATTAAATATTCTTCTAATGGTAGCTATATATCTCTTGGATTGAGTCAGGAAAAAGGCTATGCAGTAATTAAAATAAGTGATACCGGCATGGGAATTCCTAATGAACAGATGCCTTTTATTTTCGATAGATTCTATAGGGTGGATAAAGCAAGACAAAGCAATATTCAGGGCAGTGGACTTGGTTTAGCTATTGTCAAATCTGTTATAACTGCACACAATGCCGAAATATTTGTCGAAAGTAAAATTGATAAGGGAACTACTTTTCTTATATATTTACCTTTGAAACATTAATATATGATAAAATCTATTCAATTAGAACTAAAGCCATCTCAGGCTTACGACGATATTTTAATCCGTAAAATTGCTTCAAGATATTCGAATTGTAAAGAATCTGAAATTTCAAGGATTCAATACCAAAAACGCTCTCTGGATGCACGAAATAAGAAGCCAAGATATATTCTTAATCTTAATGTATTTATTGGTGAAGACCCTGACTTGGAGCCAGACATCATGTTAAGGTATAAAGATGTTTCCGAAGCTCGGGAAGTAATAATTATCGGAGCCGGTCCTGCCGGTTATTTTGCAGCACTTGAAGCTCTTGAAATAGGGCTGAAACCAATTATTTTCGAGCGCGGGAAAGATGTTCGCTCCAGAAGAAGAGATTTAAGAGCAATTCAACAATTAGGGATAGTTGATAATAATTCAAATTATTGTTTTGGCGAAGGTGGAGCAGGGACATATTCTGATGGTAAATTATACACTCGTTCCGATAAAAGGGGCAATGTTCAAAAAACCTTGAAAATTTTTGTTGAGCATGGTGCTGTAAATGATATTTTGATTGATTCGCACCCACACATCGGATCGGATAAATTACCAAAAATTATTCAGGCAATACGTGAAACTATTCTCAAATTCGGTGGTGAAATAAACTTCAATTCAAAAGTCACAGACTTGTTATTAGAAGATAATAAAGTTATTGGCGTAGAAGTGAATAACGAATCTCTTTTTTTTGCAAAAGCGGTAATACTTGCCACAGGACACTCTTCGAGAGATATTTATTATTTATTTAATAAAAAAAATATCTTTATTGAAGACAAGCCTTATGCCGTTGGGTTCAGGATTGAGCATCCTCAGGAACTAATAAATGAAATCCAATACGGTGATGACTATTCCGATGTCTTGCCACCTGCCGCTTACAATCTGACTGCACAGGTCAAGAGTAGGGGAGTATTTTCATTTTGTATGTGTCCTGGAGGAATAATTATTCCATCAGTAACAAATTCTAAGGAATTAGTTGTTAATGGGATGTCGATGTCAGCCCGGAATGCGCAATTTGCAAATTCAGGAATTGTTTCCACAGTGGATAAATTTGATTTTTCACGTTTTAAAAGTTCAGGTGCGCTCTCAGGGCTGAAATTTCAGGAAAATCTTGAACGAAAATTTTATACTGGATTGACGGATCATGCATTAATCGCTCCTGCTCAGAATTTACTCGGATTTCTATTCAATGACAGACTTAAATTAAATAAAACATCTTATATCCCTGGATTAATCGACTCAGATATCGGAATACTCTTTCCTAATGATATAGCAAGTGCTCTGAAATTAGGGCTACAGTCTTTTGACAAAAGATTGAAAGGATTTGTAACTGCCGAAGCTAATGTAATTGGTCTGGAATCCAGAACAAGCTCTCCTGTGCGTATTACAAGAGATAAGGCAACCTTGATGCACGTTCAAATAAATGGTCTTTTCCCTGCAGGAGAAGGTGCGGGCTATTCGGGAGGAATAATATCCTCGGCTTTGGATGGTCAAAATTCAATGCGTGCTGCTGCTGAGTTTCTGAAGGTTGAATAGTTAATAAAAAATTACTCTCAATTCAGAAGGCATTTTCAATATGCTGGATAATCGGATTGCCATCTTTGAATGTAATGGCTATTACATCGAACCGGCAGTCTCTGTTTGTAATTTTATTTACATAAAGATAACCTCTGGCTGCGGTTCTGATAGCCCTTTGTTTTGCTTGATTTACAGAATACAATGGATCTCCGAAAGTATCACCTTTTGATGATTTCACTTCAACAAAAACCAGTGTTGACCTGTCTTCTGCAATAATATCAACTTCAGAGGAGCTTCCGAATTTGAAATTCTTTTTTATTATAGTATAATTTTTTGAAATGAGATGATTTTCCGCAATCTGCTCCGAAACCGCTCCTTTGGCTCGTGTATTATCGGCTATGCGCTTTTCCAGCTTTTTTAAATGATCATCATTCATGTTGCTTAATTATTGATATTAGAAAAAAAGTTAATTTAATACTTTTTCGTGAAGTTCTAATGAAAAAATTACTTTTAATAGATGGAATGTCTCTCGTTTTCCGAGCATATTATGCAATGGAACGTTCAAATCTTCAAACAAATGACGGAGAGCCTACCGGTGCAGTTTTTGGATTTTTAAATATATTATTGTCTGTGATTGAAAAAGAAAATCCGGATTTGATTTCGGTTGCTTTCGATTCTCGTGAGCCCACTTTTCGGCATAATCTTTTCCCCCAGTATAAGGCAAACCGTTCTGCTTTTCCAGAACCGCTTGTACCGCAGTTAGCAAGAATAAAAAACGTTCTTGATTTGTTGAATATCCACCAAATACAAATGCCCGGATTTGAGGCGGATGATATTATCGGCACTATGTCGAAACTGGCTACCAAACTTAATATATTTACTACTTGCCTTACTTCAGATAAAGATTATTACCAATTAGTTGATGATAATGTTCGATTGATAAAACCCGGAAAAGGCAGTTCTGAATTCGATATTGTAAACGAAAAAGAGGTTTATGAAAAATTTGGAGTCAAACCTGATCAGGTTATTGATGTTCTTGCTTTGATCGGGGATCAGAGCGATAATATTCCAGGAGTAAAGGGTATAGGTGATAAAACTGCTATCCCTCTCGTTCAGAAGTACGGATCGGTTGAACAAATTTATTATCATATAAATGAAATTGAAAGCAAATCAGTAAGAACAAAATTAGAAACAGATAGAGAGACAGCCATTTTATCAAAATTTCTCGTAACTATTAAATGTGACATGGAAATCGAATTTTCCGAAGAAATGTTTGTGAAAAAAGAACCTGATTATCAGAATTTGGACAAATTTTTAACGGAACTTAAATTTATCCAACTTAGAAAAAAATTCAATGATAAATTCATTGGGCAGAAAATAAAATCAGATTTCATTTCGCAAGATTCTAACAAAGACCCAGATCAAAAACCAGAACAAGCAAGTATTTTTGAATCACAAGCTCCTGAAGCCGCTTCTATACAAACGATTGCCAACCTTGATAAAAAATATATTTTTGTTAATGATCTGTTAAAACTAAAAGAATTGACAGATTCGATGAAAGATATACATATTTTATCTGTTGATCTTGAAACTTCTTCTTTATCTCGTACAACCTGTGATATAGTCGGCATAGCGCTGAGTTACCGAGAGAATGAGGCTTATTATATTCCTGTATCCGAAGAAGTTAATAACCCTGATTACGTTGTAAATCCATCGGTTGAAAATAATCTTTTCTCATTATTCGATAATTCGACGGAAATTATTGTAATTAATGAAGTAAATAGTATTTCATCAGAAAATGATTATTTAGCTCTTAACAAAGTATTGGCAGAACTAAAGCCCGCTTTGGAATCAATCAATATAAGCAAATGCGGTCAAAATATTAAATTTGACGCATTTATTCTTGCACGTTTTGGTTTAAAAGTACATCCGATTAGTTTCGATTCAATGATAGCTTCTTATTTGCTAAATCCGGATATGCAACATAATCTTGATGCACTATCAGAGCGCTATCTTAATTATAAGCCAATTCCAATAAGCTCGCTTATAGGTGAAAAAAAGGCTACCCAGTTGTCTATGAAAGATATTCCACCATCAAAAATTTCAGATTATGCCTGCGAAGATGCTGATTTAGCTCTTAAATTATATAACAAGTTAAAACCGAAATTAGAGCAAGAAAATCTAAGCGAGCTTGCATATAAAATCGAATTTCCATTAATCGAAGTTCTTATAAGGATGGAATCCGAAGGAGTTACAATTGATGTTAATGCACTTCAGGAAATCTCACAGCGCATTGGAACAGTAATAAAAGAATTACGAGAAAAAATCTTTGAAGAAGCCGGTACTGAATTTAATCTTGACTCTCCTAAGCAACTTGGTTTTATTCTTTTCGAAAAATTAGGGATTCCATCTCAAAAATCTAATAAAACCGGCTACAGCACCGATATTCAAGTGCTGACAAGTTTAGCAGAATCTTATAAAATTGCTGAATATATTCTTGAATACAGGCAGTTGGCAAAATTGAGATCGACATATATTGAATCTCTACCTAAACAGATAAATCCTAAAAGCGGTAGAATTCATACATCTTTTAATCAAACTATTGCCGGAACCGGTCGATTATCATCGACTGATCCTAATTTGCAGAATATTCCCATTCGTTCCTCTGTTGGCAAAGAAGTAAGAAAAGCATTTATTGCAAGAAACGAAAAATATAAAATTTTATCTGCTGATTATTCTCAGATCGAACTTAGAATTATGGCTTATTATTGTCAGGATAAGCATCTGATTGAAGCTTTTGTTAATAAACAGGATATTCATACTGCAACAGCAGCGGTTTTATTCGACAAATCACTCGAAAATGTTGATCAGGATATGAGAAGAACTGCAAAGACAGTTAATTTTGGAATAATGTACGGTTTGGGAGCCTTTGGATTATCGCAGAGGCTCGGGATTTCAAGAAAAGAAGCATCTGAAATAATTAATAATTATTTCAATAAATATCCCGGAATTAAACGATATATTGAAGATACAATTTCAAAAACACGAAACTCAGGCTTTGCTGAAACTTTGTGTAAAAGAAGAAAATATTTCCCCGAAATAGCAAGCAATAATCACAATATGAGAGCGTCTGCCGAACGTGCTGCTATTAATATGCCCATACAGGGAACAGCCGCAGACATGATGAAAATTGCTATGATTAATATTGACAGGAGATTGAGAGAGGAAGGTCTTATTTCGAAAATGATAATACAAGTTCATGACGAACTTGTTTTCGATGTTTTAGATGAAGAAATAGATCAATTAAGCAAAATCATCCGCTTTGAGATGGAAAATGCTCTTAATCTTGAAAATGTTCCGATAGAAGTTGAAATCGGAATTGCAAGTAATTGGTTTGACGCACATTAAAAGCACATCTCTTTTAGAACTTGTTAGCTAAACCAACAGCATTTAATTATTTGCTGAGTTGTAGTCTTTATTTTAATATATTTTGGTTTAAATATACTACATAAATCATATTAAAATTTAGAATGAAAATAATAAACATTTTACTACCCCCGATATTAACCTTTTATAAGTTGTAGATATGCATTTGAATTCTGATTTGCCTGAGCAAGTGAAGTCAAAGATGCCTGCAACAAAAATTGTGATTTAATAAGTGATAATTGTTCCTTAGCTACGTCAGTATCTTCAAGTCTTGAAATTGCAGAATCATAGTTGGTTATTTGTGATTTAACAAGCTCATCCTGAGATGTTAGCCGGTTAGCTACTCCACCGATCATAGATGCCACTTTATTGACATTATCAATTGCATTAGCTAAACTTGTTAATGTAGTTCCTATTCTGTCTTTACTGAAAATTCCCAGATCATTTATACTTATATCATTCAATGACATTAAATTCAACCCGAGGACACCTGAAAAGTTAGTGTTATTTTTGGTATTAACGTCAAAAATTCCACTTGAAATATTAAAATCAGGATTATTCGTAGTCATATTAATGTTTAATGTGATCATATTGTGTACCGCATTGGTAGCGATTATATAATCAGCTGAATAAGTTCCGTCAAGTAATTGCATACCTCCAAAAACCGTCGAATCAATAACCGTTTGAATTTGCTGGGCCATTCTGAATGCAGCTTTGGCTAAGGCAACTTTTTCGTCCGTTCCCTGAGACCCAGATGATGCAGAGGCAGCCGAATCTTTGATCATATTCGATAGATCATTGATGTTTGATAATGCGTCCTGAAGAATGTTGGTTACATTTTGAGCATCACCTATTGCGAGCTGAGCGGAACGTAAGGCTCCGTTTCTTGCTTGTAAACTACGTGATGTAATATAGCCTGCAACATCATCGGAAGCATTGTTTATCCTTTTTCCGGTTGAAAGCCTCAACTGCCTTAAAGATATATCTCTTTCAGAAACACCAAGAGCATTATAAGCATTTTCAGCCGGTATATTTGTCCTGATTCGTGCACTATTTCCATTTATAACGGGCATGGCTTTCCCTTTAACGATAATTGTATAAAATTAGTTCCAATTTGAATAAATCAACCTTTTGGGCAATTTGAAATTTTGTATTAGCCTGAAATTAATTTCAAAAATGCCTGTGGATTCTGATTTGATTGTGCCAAAGAAACTAATGATGCTTGCTGTAAGAACTGTGATTTGACTAAATCGAGCTGTTCTTTTGCAACGTCCGAATCCTCTATTCTGGAAATTGCCGAGTTATAATTAGTTACCTGACCTTTTAACAAATCTTCCTGTGAAGTCAGACGATTGGTGATTCCACCTATATAAGCTGCAACTTTATTAACATTGTCAATGGCGTTTGCAAGGCTCTTGAGCGTTGTCCCAATCTGTGAGAATGCAAATATTCCCAAATTGTACTGATTAACTTCATTGAAAGAATTTAAATCAAGACCGGTAACACCACCAAACATTGTTGCTTTTGTCGATCTTACGTCAAAGAAATTGCTTTCTAAGTTAAAATCAGGATTATTTGAATTCATATCGATAGCGATAGTGATCAAATCATGCTTTGCATCAGTTGCAATGATAAAATCCGCAGAGAATGTACCGTCAATTAATTGACGACCACCGAATACCGTCGAATCAACAACTGTTTGAATCTGCTGCACCATTCTGAATGCTGCTTTTGCAAGAGCAACCTTTTCATCGGTACCCATTGCACCCGAAGCTGCAGTAGCTGTTGAATCTTTAATATTGTTAAGTAATCCATAAATATTGTCAAGAGAATCCATTAGAATGTTTGAAACATTCGATGCATCTCCGACAGCCTTCAAAGCTGCGCTTAAAGCGCCGTTTCTTGCAGCCAACGAGCGAGAAGTTATGTAACCCGCAACATCGTCTCCAGCATTATTAATTCTCTTGCCCGTGGATAATCTCAATTGTTTCAATGAGATTGTCCGATTTGCCGTATCTAATGCGTTGTAAGCATTCTCAGCCGGCGTATTCGTTCTTATTCGAGCATTTCCACCTACAGAAAAAGGCATTATTCACCTCCATGTGAACGTAAAACAAATTATATTTAATATTTTTCCCAAAAAAGTGAGATGAAAAGCAACCCAAATCAATTTCAACAACATTCGATATTCCCGGATTGCTTCTTATCTCAAAATCTATATTCAAAGAACTTTTCAAATCAATATTTTCAAGTAACGTGCCAAACTTATCTTTGACCAAATTTGCAGAAACTTATTCTCTTTAGCCCTCTGTTTCTGCGAATCTTTTTCCACTTAGGTAAACCCAATGAAATTATAATGCCAATTGCTGAAATAAATTAGAATTATTAGGAAATAATGTCGCAAAATTATAATCAAGCCGCAGCCTGTGCAGTTTATAGCTTTTTCTTGAATTTTCTTGAATAATTTCCAATTGATTGAAATTCAGTAAATATTTACATTTAATTGGATCTAATTCAACAATTGGCTAAAATTAGCCTTCATTTTTTTCTTAATGCCTGTTTTGGTTTGTCCAAGAATTTGGAATCTTTGTTAAAGAAAATTTTAAATTGATTATAAGTTATTTGGAACATTTACTGCAATTTTTTCTTATTGTTCAATATTGTCAAATCCCCTGTTTATTAATATCCAACTGTTTCTCTTGATTAAGAGATTCTTTTTTTATAATTTTGACTACATTAATAATTTAGTAATCAATATCAAATATAAATAATCATGATAAAACCAATTGAAATAAAACGTGCAGATAATAATCAATTATATACACGCTGGTCTGATGGCTATGAATCGAGCATTGAACTTAATGTATTCCGATCGGAATGCCCATGTGCCGTTTGCAAGGAAGATGATCTGAATAACAAAAAAGCCGTTCCCAGTCTGATAAGTATGTATGTTAAGGGTAAGAATGAACTAAAAGGTATAAATATTCAGGGTAACTATGCAATCGCTGCAACTTGGGGTGATGGCCATGATACAGGGATTTATACTTTTTCTTTGCTTCGCGAAATTTGCGAAAAAAACAATAAATGCAATCCTGCTGCATGAACCGATTAGACAGACTAATAGCCATATTGACGGCATTTGATAATTGGATTCAAAATAAATTTAATTTTTATTCGTAGATCATTTTTTTAATTTTAATATTGAGGAGTCTTTATGTCTGAAATACATGCTCATAAACCTGCTTCATTCTGTTGGGTCGATTATATGGCCAATGATCCTGATGGAGCAATTAAATTCTATTCCGATCTGTTCGGTTGGGAAGCCAGACACGATAATTCTACCGGTGGCCCCGTTTATTCTATTTTTCATTTAAAAGGCAAAGCAGTTGCCGCTTCTATGGAAATGCCTGCCGATATGAAAGCCCTAAAAGTGCCTTCATGCTGGATTGTCTATGTTTGTTCGTCAAAAGTTGAAGATGATTTGAATAAAGCTCGTCAAAATGGAGCGCTGATTTTACACGAAGCCGATGATATACCTACACAAGGGCGTTGGGGCTTATTCCAGGATCCCGAAGGAGCCGTAATCGGTCTTTGGGAGCCACAAAAACATATCGGATCAAATTTCAAGGATGAGCACGGTTCTTTCTGCTGGTTCGAGCATGGTAGCCATAGTGCTGATAATTCTATGCTATTTTATAGTAAGGTCTTTGGTTGGTCTTCCAAAAAAGAACAAATGGCAGGTATGGACTATACAACCATACTCAATGGTGTTGATGGAATAGGTGGAGTATATACCTTTAATGAAAATATGCAGGATGTGCCTCCTAATTGGCTGGTTTATTTCGCAATCAATGATATCGACGCTGCTTGCGAAAAAATCATATCCTTCGGTGGCTCGGTAATTATGCCAAAAATGCACATAGAAGGTGTGGGAGCCTTTGGGATATTTACTGACAATCAAGGTGGAGTGTTTGGCTTGCTTCAAGGGTAAAGATTAATTATAAGTTATGAGTTATGAATTATGAATTATAAGTTATGAGTTATGAATTATAAGTTATGAATTATGAGTTATGAGTTAAGAGTTAAGAGTTATGAATTATGAATTATGAGTTACGAGTTGGGGTTTCCCTCCAGTCAGATATAAGTAGAAATTAACTTCGTTAACAATAAAGTCAATGACATATTTAAAAAATCACCACTAACTTATAGAAAATCTCCCCTACTCCGGTTATAGAAGGTAGAAATGTAGAAGGTAGAAATGTAGAAGGTAGAAATGAAGAAGGTAGAAATGAAGAAGGTAGAAATGTAGAAGGTAGAAATGTAGAAGGTAGAAATGAAGAAGGTAGAAATGTAGAAGGTAGAAATGTAGAAGGTAGAAATGAAGAATAAAAATCCCCTTACCAGCAAAAGTTAACAATTATACACATCTTTTAAATATTCACAGAGTAATGGATCAAAAACCTTAGTAGAATAATTTCAATATGTTAGATACAAAGCTCTCATCTAACTTGTTTTTGGTAGAACAGACATCCCTGTCTGTTTGTTGTTTTATATGCTCAGACAAGGATGTCTAAGCTACTGATTTACTTATGTTAGCTGTAATTTACATGTAAATTTTTACAAGGAGACTTATTAGCTTGTTATTATTGAAAAACCAAATAATTGATCAATTTTTAATAAGCTAATAAGGTTTTTACATATTTCTTGTTCATTTCAACAAAGGTTTTACTGAGTTTTATCAATTAATTTTATGATATGATATCTATTAAATATTTACAAATAAACAGACGAGGACGTCTGTTCTACTGCAAAGTAGGTTATACGTCCTCGTCTGTAACCGCCATTGTAGGGTTGACATGACTTTATGGGAGATTTTCTTAAAGTGTAATTGGTGATTCTGATTAGAGGATTAAAATGCACAATTTGCATATAACTTATGCAAATTTCAGGGTCATTTGCATAGATTTGCATAAACCATTATGCAAGCAAACGCCGCTCCTGTTGCACATTATAACCCTATTTGCATCAAATTGCATAAAAAACCGCCCATCTTCAATTCACCTTAACTCCTAACTCAATAAACACAGAATGACAATTTGTTCAAATATATTGCACAATTTGCATATAACTTATGCAAATTTCAGGGTCATTTGCATAGATTTGCATAAGCCATTATGCAAGCAAACGCCGCTCCTGTTGCACATTATAACCCTATTTGCATCAAATTGCATATAAAACCGCCCATCTTCAATTCCCCAGAAACTCCAAATTCTTAATTCACCATTCACCATTCACCATTATTCCTCCTCCTCATCATCATATTCCTCTGCATAAATCGATCCGATTAGATTACGAGCCATCATAGCAAGTTCAGGATCAGCGTCAATACGTTCGCGAATTTGAGTGGCAGCATCTGAGCTACCTACATCTTTCAATAGGTTAATTTCTTCTCTTGATATTTCAGAAATATGATGATTTTTATTAAGAATAGTTGTAAACTGTTCAATATTTTTAAGTTTACGCTGGAAATCCAAGTCTTCGAGGCATTGCGGATTGTTTTCAATTTCATCTAAGAGCAATTTATTGAGTTTCATAATTTGCATCTTAATAGAAATATTTTGCTCAGAGCGGTAAGATATAAGTGTGGAATAAATATCTCTGATATTTTTAGCCTTTTTATTTGCTTCAATTTTATCATATTGTTTGACCCGTTCATTCCAGTTCCACTTAGCAGAATAGTTAAACATTGTACGTTGACTTAGATTACTTAAAAAAGATGCCTGAGCAAAAGTTCTGTCCTTCCCAAGATTTCTGAAAATTTCATAAGCTTTATACGCTTGATCCGGCTCATCTTTAGATTTTTGATCATGTCTGATTTTTGCAACATTATTCATAGAACACCAAAAATAGATGCAAATTAGTTCTGGCAAAAGCAAACAACAAGTAAACCGTTCAAAAAAGATGTAAAAAATAAAAGTGAAATAGTTCCGAAAATAGTTTAGTAAGAAGTTTTAACTCAGATTTTTCATTAAGATTTGATGCAATTGAAATATTTATTAGTTTTTATATAATACCGGCATGACCTTAGTTGAAGGAATAAATCTACAACTTGGAGTTTATATCATTTCCTTAATGAATTAGGAATGACAGCCTTCAAGTAGGAAACGATATTATATTAATCCTTCAATTGGCTTACTAATGTATTTACTATCGGATCTATGTACTCATTCTTTAAATTTAATGCTAAAATTAATATCAGATCAATTTTTTCTCTTTCCAGCCATAACTTCCTGAGATAAGCCATTAAGCATGGTAATAGCAATCCGCTTACACTTATTGCGATTTTTATTATTTCGATTTCCTTGATATAGAAAATGAATATAAATAAGTCGATTGCATAAATGACAACTAATAGTACAGTACAGAGTTTTATCCATGAACTCTTTGATTTTTTTACTGCAAGAAGCTCTTGCTTCATTTTTGAATAGTCTTTCTTTTTTTGTAATTCGGCTTTTCTTTCACCCAAATCATGACTGATCTCGCTGTAATTTCCTAATATACTTTTTAATGTTTTCATTTGATTTCCTTAAATGTGTTTTAATAATTTTCTATTTTTTAATAAATCAATATAGATTTTCGTTTGAGCATCAATATAAAATGAATTACTGAAAGCTAATTTTTTCAAAGTATGTTTATAAATAATTAATCTTATCTCCAAATCGGTAGTTTCATAATTGGCAATAATCGCACAATTCCTGATTTTTTGTTTCAATTCATCATAAAGCTGGTCGGAATAGCAAATTGTTAAATCGATTATACCAGAATAATCGGGCGGAATATGCTCAACAAATTCCGATGCAGTGAATAATCCATCGTATAATTCCACTTTTTCTTTTGCTTTCACCCAATGAGCAACGGGTGTAAAACAATCAAATTGTTTAATAGAGTTCAGATCTCTCAAACAAAAATTCCTTTTTATCGTAGCTCCGAGAGCTTTAACCTGCTTTTCAAAAGAATCAAAAAAATTAATGAATTTTACATAATCATTATCCCAGAGTGCATCTGCATCCCAGTAGGGGTGCTTTCTTTGTATTGATTTAACAAAATCTTTTTCTGACTCATCCTTTAAGTCATTAATAAAACCCTCCTTGGAAAATGGAAGATTTATACAAAGAAAGCAGTCCTTTGGTTTGGTTATTATATCAACAATAGCCATTAGTTGATTCCGGATTGTAAACATCACCTCTTAGGTCGTTATCTATTGTAGCTTCAATATCTTCGGATTTAACATTAGCTTTCTTTAATTCTTCAATGATTGAATTACCATCAAAAATTTCCTTGTTTTTTATTCTATTGAAAAGATTCTGAATACTTTCCTCCAAATGTTGAGTGAAATTCTTAATGGTAAAACTTGCTTTTGAAGGATTAGCAGTTGGGAGCGAAGGTAAAGTGATTTTTATTTTACCATCTGCGAGATTCTCTCTAATTGCCTTTTCAAAATCAAAAGTTCTACTGTCAATAAACTTATTATCACCTCTTTTTAAAATAGCATCTTTGGTAAACTTTAATTCTGCAGAACTAATATTTGCACTCACTTCAGTTTCAGAAAAGTTTTGAAAAGTAACAGCTACTTTTCCTTGGCTTCCTTTTAGAGAACCGATTAATTCTTTATTAAGATCCGAGGCTTTTAATATAACTTTTCCGTTTAAAGAATACCCGTAATCTTTTTTGACAACTTCAATATGTTTAACTTTATCAAGTCCCCTGATACCCGAAACATGATCAGCTGGTATCACCTTAATCCGCTGTCTTAATGGCATTAGTGGGCCGGAGAAACTTTTTGGCAATTTACTTATCTTTCGGGCAGAAGCAATCTCATTAATCAGCCTTGGAGTTACTCTACCAAGGTCTGCCTTATTGACTTTAATAAATCGGCGACCCGATAACTCAACAGGAGTAAATTTGCCCTTTTGAACGGAATTATCAACAATTATGGGAGTTAATCGTGAATCAATGTTATGACCACCGATAACAAATGCTGAGTCATTCGATGACCATGATTGCACAATTGAAGGTGTTTTGATCCAATTAGCTTTATTTGAGCTATTAAAATTAATATAATCTTCCTTCAATCCTTCAATACTTTTTCCAAAAAAACTACTATAATCGGATTTGAATAATTTGAATTTATCGGTATTTCGATTAAAATCTCTGATCCAGAAATAAATATGCATTTCCTCTAAATTAGAAAGATTAACGGATTTTTGAGGATTGCTAAGTTTTTGAAAAAATGCTCTTTGTTCTACTAAAGTAAGTTGTTCGAATAATATTTTGACAATTAATTGAGCTGAATCTATTTTCAGTTTGTAATCATTAGCTAACTCTTCAAGAATGATAGAATTAATAGAATCATTCTCAGGTTTTGGTTTGGACGGGTAACGCATTTTTAAACTGTCAATTGATATATTGAGTATTTCTGCGGTTTCCTTCAAGGATTTTTCATTTTCGGCTTTAAAGTAAGCTTTAAACGTTTCGAATGATTCTTTTGACAGGCGCTTTGTTAATTCAATTTTATCTTTTTTACTCAAATCTCGGATTTTGACAAAAAAATCTTTGATATGTTTTGTGAAAAAATCGAAATTTTCTATAGAATTATGAGTTTTATACTCTTTTGCCTTAATTTTATATTTTGTAAAAATCTGATATAAGGCAGAATATTGCACTACTCGGATTAAATCCGGATTATTCAAACCTGAGAAGAAATTATATGCTTTTTCCTGACTTAATTTAACTAAATCATCTTTAACATCTTCTTTTGAACCATCAGGAAAATAACTGACCGGAAGCGATCCTGATTGATTGATTGCAACAAAATCATAGTTGTCGGATTTTAAAGAATAAACTGCTCCTTTGGTATTCCAATTAAAAACCAGGCCTGAAACCTTTAAATAATTATCGACACCATTGCTAAATGCCCAATGGTCGGGCATCAGATAATTGAATTTTTCATAATTAATGATCCCGTTCATTGACCATGATTTTAAAAGCTGATCTGTTATATTGAGTAAACTGCCAAATTCGGTATTTTGAAGCTCTTGACTAAGATATATCGGCGCCCAGTCTTTGCCACCGGCTTGCTTTCCGGCAACCAAATGATTCCTCTCATAACTTTGGGCTAATTCCTCCTTATTTGCATCTGCTAATAATAATAAAGTCTCAACTTCCAATGGTGCTAATTCATAAACATCATTCTTGCGTTCACGACCTACAATAGCCAAGAGTTTGCCATCGGAGACCGAACCTAAAATCATATCTGCATCAAGAGCAAATCTTCGGATATTTTCTTTTTGGATTTGAGAACTTATATCCGAACTTACCTTTAATAACCATAAGACTAAGCCTGTATCTTTATTATAAAAAATCCCTGTTCTGTTTTCTTTGAATAATGCTTTTAGAGGAGAAGAATGAGCCTTATTTTTTAATTCATAAAAAGTTTCATGCTCGTTTAACAACCAATTTTGTAGTTCTGCAGGTGTTATTTGGTAATTTACTTCCGTTTGTAAATAGGGGAAGATGTTCCTTGTTACCGGTAATTTAATATAATATGCCTTGTAATCGGAATGGAAGAGAAATTTTGATAAATTTCCTATTAGTTCGTCCAGATCATTGGAATTAATCCCATTGATTGCTACTACAGCGTCTTTGAGCCAACCGTCATAGCCGATTTTATGCTCTTTAACTTTGATAGAGCTATTGTAGTTTTTAAAAAAATCTTTGAGATCAATGAGGCTAAATTGATTTGGTGGCTCTGAGATAACAATCACATAGCTATCGTCGGATTGAATATGCTCAACGGCTAATGTTTGATAATGGAATTTGAATTTTTCTCTGAACTGTTGCCATGTATTATCAGATCTTTTAAAAGCCTGTGAAAGTTCAATAGGAGCGATGCAATAAGTAATAATTGAAGAATAAAGGAATAAAACCAACAAGAAAACAGTAAACCTTTTCATGACAAATCTCCATAAAGATATAAAAAATTAGATTTATAAACTCAAGACAATTTCCATTTATTTAGTCAAACAGATTTTTCCAATTTCCAGCAGGCAAATTACAAAATATATTCAGAATAAACAAGAAAAAATATATCATGACAAAGAAAAATATAATATATAATAAATTAATTCATTAATTAGATAATATAGACTTTCATGGAGATTCGTTTTTGTTTTTTTTCCTTGTTACAACGTTTCTGAGACTGTATTAATACGAATGAAATTCTTTTAACCTAAATTAGTCAATGTGTAATATAGAATCCTTTGGAAACCTCACCCCAAGTGTCTGTCTCATAATCCACATATTTAACAAAAATGTCATTCCTGCATTCGCATCGATGACAGAAATGAGGCTTTTGAGACAGCCTCAACAAAAACTCAGGTTCTTATCCTCCTTTTTTCAAGGGTGGTTAGGGGGTTTAAATTATCTTGTCATTTTCACCCCTTTAAAAGCGTAGCGTTTATCATTGCCTCAGAATGACAAAGGAATTTTCGGAAAAATAAATGCAATTTTTTTGGTTTTAGGATTTATTATTTTCTAATTGCCCTATATTATCCAATTCAACATCTATTGACTTGTGGGTACAGTATAGGTAGAATAAGAATTAGAGCCAATGTCCAATTCCCCCTCTAATAAAAGGATGTTAGGGGGTGTGTAGAAGATCAACGATTTTTTTTCACTATATCCGCTTTATTCCCGCTTTTTTGGGGTATGAATGTTTCATGATAATTAAGCGGATAAATTGCCACAGGTTTTAGCTCGTGGATATTAATAAGTCTCCATGTAAAAATTTACATGCAAATAACAGCTAACATAAGTAAATCAGTAGCTTAGACATCCTTGTCTGAACATATAAAACAACAAACAGACAGGGATGTCTGTTTTATCAAAAACAAATTAGATGAGAGCTAATCAGCTGAAAGTGTCATGTCAACTTTACTGCGGCGGTTACAGGCGAGGACGTCTGAACTACTACGGCGGTAGAATAGACGTCCTCTTCTGTTCATTTATAACTGACATGACAATAGTTGTCAATTTTCTTTCTCTTCAGATTTACAATCGTGCTTGTGGCAGCAACTTTTGCAACGTATTAATCTTATTATTATCAAAATAAAGATGATAATTAATAATACTAATAAAATCATTCCAAGAATTGCAAAAGTAGCCATGACACAATGTCCACATCCTGAATGTTCTCTTTCGGTTTCGCATCTTTCTTCGTGTCCCATCTGCTGACTGCACATCATTTTATGTTTATCGCAACTGCCCTTATCCGAAGCACAGCATTTATCATTGTCCACGCACTGCATTGTGCTGCATTCGCCTTTATGAGCCGTATTGCATTTTGAACTATCACTATGCATTGAACATTTACTGACTGAGCCGGTATTGGCTGCACCTTTGTTTGCGTCATCTTTTTGAGAATAAGCCAGTACACTGAACATGAACATTAGCATTAGTACTAAAGCTAATTTTTTCATAAGACCTCCATTTTAAATATATAAAGTATAAATTAATCCAAAATAAATTAAAAACAAAGATATAGAATAAATTTTCATTAACCAAATATATTTGCTTATATTTTAATAAATTTCAAATATTTTGTTCCAACATGCATTAAATATAAACCCGGAGCTAATGAAACTACAGGAATACGGTGAGCGTTGAATTTGCTTCTGTTTATTCGCTCCTGCCATAAAAGGAGTGGAAACAAGAATCAAAATAAGAGTCAGTTGGGAAAGAGAATTTTTCATTTCAGTATCTTTCAGTAAAAAATAAACTATTTATTATCTATTAAAATCAAAAGACACTTCAAGCGGGGGAAAAGTTACAGAGGTATGAAGTTTAAAATGGACTCGGTATTTCAAGTTGTTTACAGATTTCTTTACATGTACTATTTTTTAATTCATTATGTCTCGGAACAGCGGTTTTAAAGCCATTTTCAAAATTTTTATAAATAGAATGTGCAGCGCCTTCTCTATGAAGATAGCAATTATTATCACCGAGAAATTTTATAAAATCTTTTCTTTTCATGAAAGAATAAGGAGTTCATCAGTTGCAAAATTATCACTGCTATCGAAATTTATTGAGTCTTCTCTATCTGACTCAAGCATCAGCCCCAGCGCATCCAGAACATTTGCACGCGCTTCCTCTATTGTTTCACCTTCGGATATGACTCCACGCATTTCCTTTATATATGAGGTATAGCCGCCTTCCTCACATACTTTATAAACTATTGTCAGCTTAAGTTTATTGTCCATAATTCTCCTAAAATTTATTTTTAAATTCTCATCCAAATCTTCCATCTAATATTCCACTGACTGATAAATCTTCATCCAATTTATCCCAATGGAGACCGGTTCCGTCACAAATTAATTCAACATTGGCTAATTGAGATTCTGTGGCATTGGATAATTTCCTATTATTTGAAGCAGAGAAACGAAATTCGTCATCTTTTTTTAATTTTAAGCAAATATATCTGTTTTCAATCCAGACCTTTTCAAACTGAGTTTCATATTTAATATCCAAAAACATTGTACCATTTCTCCTTAATTTGTTCAAAATGCATTTCGATTATCCTTTCGGCTTTAATCAAATCTGAAGATTTCAACACTTTGGCTAAATCAAGTTCCAAAGGCAATAACTAAAACTTCGCATATCCACCAGCTTTACGAACATGGATACGCATAGGTTCTACACCTTCATTTGCATAAAAGAAAAAACAAAACCCTCTTCTCTAAAATCTTCTGGCATACTTAGTTCCTCGAATATATTAGACGAATTTTATTTGGAAATATTTGTTCAAAACCTAATTATTTCTATTTATAACTCGGACTCATTTGATTAGAAGCCACTCCTTCATTTCTGAAAATACTGAACATTCGGAAGTCCATCGAAATGTCTATCCAAAGTAAAAAGAATTGCATTACTTTTAAGAGTCGTTGCATAAATTATTGAATCAGCAAGAGGAAGTTTATATTTATTACCAATGAATGCCGCATTCAGAGCCAAATCATCGTCTAACGGCACAATATTTGCAAGTTTCATAAAAGAAATACATTCCAAGGCTTCATTTTCAGATCTATCTCTTAAAATCTTTTTAACAACTTCTAAAAGAACAATGGATGGAACAATTAGTAAATCTCTTTTTTCAATAATAGGATATATTTGATAAGAAATTTCAGATTGTATAAAAAATTCAATCCAAAATGAGGAATCAACTATGTTCATACTCTATCCTCATCTTCACGGACAAAATCAGGGTTCATTCCTTTTAAAAAGCCGAACATTTCATTAATCGGACGAACAGGTACAATTTCAATTCTCCCCATATACTCAATCAGCTGTACTTCTTCACCCACTTTAATATTTAAAGATTTCCTGATTTTGGATGGAATTACAATCTGATATTTTGATGAAACTTTTGATAATGACATTTTAAACTCATTTTGTTGAACATATTTTTACACGACATATAAAACGTTTTACAAATGTTTTAATTTTAATAATTATTGTCCTGTTTCAAACGTGGATAAGCCGCAAAAAAACAAGAATTTGGAAAATTCTATCACTACCTGATAATTGGAATTATATTGTTTCCTACTTGAAATCTGTCATTCTTCCGAAAATAATCAATTCATCCGATGACTTGGAAGTCATTGGATGAATTATATTTTCATACAAATTTGTGATTTCTTAATCATGACAGTTCCTGCGTATGCAGGAATCCCATAAAGTGGCACTGGAAGGGGATTCCCGCATTCGCGGGAATGACAGATATGTGAAAACGTGGTATTATCTTGGATTTGTCATTCTGAACGCAGTGAAGAAACTCTCCAGCAGGCGAAGATAGATTCTTCACTGCGTTCAGAATGACAATATTTAAAACTACTCTTTAAGCCTTTCAGTCCACAAATCCAATTTTTTTCCTTAATTTTGTAATCTTAATATATACATTATGAAAAAAAAATGAGAACAGTAAAAGCAATTCGCGGTCTTGAATTATCTTGCAAAAATTGGCAGATCGAAGCCGCTTATAGAATGATCCATCACAACCTTGATCCCGAAAATGCCGAAAAACCAGGTGAACTTATCGTCTATGGCGGACGCGGTAAGGCAGCCCGAAACTGGAAATGCTTCGATGCAATAGTTGAGTCACTAAAAAATCTTGACCCGGACGAAACGCTTCTGGTGCAATCTGGTAAACCTGTCGGTATAGCAAGAACTCATACGATGGCTCCCAGAGTTGTGATCGCAAACTCAAATCTGGTTCCAAAATGGGCAACATGGGAAGTCTTCGATAAACTTGAACGTGACGGATTAATGATGTACGGGCAAATGACAGCCGGTTCTTGGATCTATATCGGAACTCAGGGAATTTTGCAGGGTACTTATGAAACCTTCGCAGAATTAGCTCGTCAGCACTTTGGAGGCACTTTAAACGGAGTTTTCCTTGTTACAGCAGGATTAGGTGGTATGGGTGGGGCACAGCCTCTTGCTGCCCTTTTTGCGGGTGCTGCATCAATTTCAATTGAAATTGATGAAACGAGAATTGATAAGCGAATCCACGATGGCTACTGCCAACGCAAGTGCTACAGCCTCGATGAAGCTATGCAAATAATTAACGAAAATGTAAAAGCTAAAACTCCTGTTTCAATCGGATTATTAGGCAATGCAGCGGAAATACTACCTGAAATGCTCAAACGTGGCATTATTCCTGATGTTGTTACAGATCAAACTGCTGCCCATGATCCTTTAAACGGATATTATCCCAAGGGATACTCAAAAGCGGAAGCAGACGCTCTCAGAGCCGAAAATCCAGAAGAATATCTAAAACATACTTATCGCTCAATTGGCTTGCACGTAAGGACTATCCTTGAGTTTCAGCGCCGCGGTTCAATTGCTTTTGATTATGGGAATAATCTTAGAGGTGTAGCACAGGATTACGACGCTGTGGCAGATGCTTTTGACTACCCCGGCTTTGTTCCGGCTTATATCCGTCCATTATTTTGTGATGGCAAAGGGCCTTTCCGCTGGGTGGCACTTTCGGGAGATCCGAAAGACATAGATCGCACTGATGAAGCGGTGATTGAGCTATTTCCAGAAAATGAAAATCTAAAGAACTGGATTTGGAATGTTCGTAAGCATGTCCGCTATCAGGGCTTGCCTGCAAGGATTTGCTGGCTTGGTTACGGGGAAAGAAAAAAAGCAGGTTTATTATTCAATAATTTAGTTAAAAGTGGCGAAATCTCCGCACCTATAGTCATTGGGCGAGATCATTTGGATTGCGGATCTGTAGCCTCACCATATCGCGAAACCGAGAAAATGCTGGATGGCTCCGATGCAATTGCAGATTGGGTTTATTTTAATTTTGCTCTTAATGCAATCGGTGGAGCTACTTGGGTATCTTTGCACCATGGCGGTGGAGTGGGTATGGGTCTATCTTTACATGCAGGAATGGTCGTTGTTGCAGATGGAACAGATGATTCAGAGCAGAGATTGAGCCGTGTACTAACGTATGATCCTTTGATGGGAATACTAAGACACGCCGATGCTGGCTATGGGCGCGCCAAAACAAATGCCGAAAAATTTGGCATAAAAATTCCTAATATATAAAATAGTCAATATATACTGACAAATTGTCGCTATTATGACGAAAAGAGTTCTTTTAAATTTTATTTTATTATAGTTTTTTTATAATGTGTATCGTTTTTGTATCGGAAATTAGTAAAATTACTGAGTAGCTTTTATAAAAATTTTATTAATTTGCGATGTTTTCTGAAGGAAATATTGACATAAATATACACAAGTGTGTAAAAAATTACATAGTTCATTGAATGTTGATAAAATATTTAGGTGAAATTAAAAAAAAATCTCTATTTTTGAGAAACTTTTTTACAATATTTGTGTCTTTATATATATGCAGTGGTGCATATTTGAAAAAAGTTTTTTTGAAGTGAAGTTGTTTCGCAATAGAAATTGAAAATTTTGGAGAGTAATGAGCTTATATACCATTTTTTGGTGTTTTTTAAAATATTGGGTTAATATTAAATGAAAAGGCAAAGGCGATTATTGGCAACAACCAATCTGGCAATCAAAGAGAATGCTTTGATTAGTGTACATCCGTTAAGTCATATAACGAGGAGCGAAGACGTGGATTTGGCATTGCAAATTGAGAATCTGTTCAGGACAGACAGGAAGAAATTCTTAGGCTTTATTCGTCAGCGCGTTCGCAGCCATGAAGAAGCTGAAGATATTTTGCAGGACGTTTTTACAAATGTGCTTGCTGCTTCCGTTAACGTTCAGAAGCCGATTGAAAATATAGCTTCATGGGTATTTACTGCTGTCAGAAACAGAATTATTGACTCTTACCGGAAAAAGCGTGCTGAGACATTTTCCGATATGCAGTCACCGGGTCATAACGACGACAATGGCGATTCTTATGAGAATTTCCTTGGAGATTTTTCGACTATTCCTGAAAATGATCTGATAAGGAAAACTATATGGGAATCAGTTCAAAATGGGCTTGCAGAGCTTCCAGCCGAGCAGCGCGACGTTTTTGTACGTAATGAGTTCGAGGGAATTTCTTTTCGTGAGATGAGCGAGGAAACAGGTGTTAATATTAATACTTTATTAGCCCGTAAACGTTATGCAGTGCTTCATCTGAGAAGAAAACTCAAAGATTTATATAAATCAGTAAATGAGAATTAAACATGTCTCATAAATATTTTTACAATAGCAGGATTGCCCGTTCCATCATTTACTTGCTAACTGTGGGCGGGCTATTCGCTTCGATTTCGATAAGTTTTTACTTTTTGTGGAATTATGTTTTATCAAATATTTTCTATTCCAAGCATTTTAATATGTTAGAATCCCTGGGAATAGCATCTATTCTATATATTTTGTATTTTGGCATCAAATTTGGGATAAAGAATGAGACTGCCGAAACATCAGCATCGAAAATGACAAAATTGCATGATTCTGACAATCAGACAGTTTTATTCAGTAAAAAGATTTTTAATAATCTGACTGAAAAAGAACGTCTGGAATTAATCCGCTCAGTTACTAAAACAATAGAACACACCCAGTTTTCCAATCAGAAGTTTAATTAAATTCCTCTAAATGTTTTATTATTCATCCGATGTCTTTAAGACAACGGATGAATTTTATCATTTATATTACTTTTGTGAACAGTTTAAAATAAGGCAATGAATTAAGCAACTAATGAAAATCGTATAATTAATTTAATTATTGCTTTTTATTACTTAATTTCTTATTTTTATATAATTATTCTGTTCTAATATTTTGTATAAATATTATAGGGTGAATTATGTTTGAAAATGTCCTTAATAGTGTTATTAATAAACAGATTAATACAAAAAAAGATATTTGTAAAGACCTATTTTTGATTATTTTTATTCTGGCATTTTTCTCACATTGTTTAAATGCTCAAAATCATTACCCAGTCGTTACCAATGAGCGCGGTAATTATTTCCAATTCAACTACCCTCCGCCTGACAGCGCTTATTCGCATAATTCGCTGATTGTGCATTTCCGAAAGTCCGCTCTTAATCTCCAAAAGCTGACTTATAACTATGATTTTTTACACGATTCTACCATTTCTTTGAATAGTAATAATTTTCAGAATTTAATTCTTTCCGATTCTATTATTCGTGCAGTGATGGCCCAGCGTTTCGAAATTGCCGAACTTGTAAATAATCCCGAGTTGGCTGTAGCAGCTAAATCTTTAGGTGGTCAAAAACTTCGTCGTATAACATGGGCTAATCCCATTAAAGATACAGTTTCAATAAGCCGCACTGGTACAGTCGTCCCATGCGATGACTTTCTTTGGATGACAATGGAGTTTGCCGATAAATCAGATATACTTGCTGCTGCGGATTATCTGACATCTAAATTTCAAAATGATCTTTATTATGCAAAAATCAATTTGTTTTATTATCCCTGCAAAATTCCAAATGATCAGCTTTACAAGCCATACCAGACGAACCTGAAGAGTTTAATCGGTATGGAAAATGCCTGGAATTACACTACGGGTCTTTATGATATAAAAGTCGCTATTATTGATAATGGAATTGATTATTATAATTGTGATCTTGGCGCTGGTACTTATGGAGAAGGGAAGAAAGTATCTGCTGGCTATCACTTTTTAACAAATGATTCTATTTTCGATTTCTGTTCTTGGCATGGAACGCCGATAGCAGGAATTATTGGTGCTTTTTCCAATGGAACTGGATGTTCAAAAGGGGATAGCACGGGAGTAGCAGGCATTGGTGGCGGCTGGCTACCTGATAAAGATTCTATTGGATTGCAGCTTATAGCACTGAAAGCCGATGTTGCACAAAAATGCGGTGGAATGACAGCTTATCCCGAAGATTATGTTATCGGGTCAATCCGCACGGCAAGCTCTAACAGCCCTGACTCTCCTTATGGACGAAATTTGGGCTCTTGTCATGTAATAAATATGAGTTTTGGTGCTCCCAATTATAGTGAAGCTGTACGAGCCGCCTGTTTTTATGCTTACCAAAATGATGTCTCACTTGTTTGTGCCAGTGGGAATTTTTATTCATATAACAGTTCCAATCTTCCTTCTAATTATGATCCTTCGATTATAACTGCCGTAGGAGCAGGCGATCATAATAAAAACAAGATGGATTATTCTTGTTATAGTGAGAATATTGATTTTATTGCACCGGGCGGCGTGGAAACAACTCCGATTAATGACCAAATTGTATTTTCACCAAACTGGAATATTGATCACCGAAATATTTTTGATTATTTTATGGGTACATCTTCGGCTGCAGCCCATGTATCAGGTGTAATCGGACTTTTGCGGTCTTACGATTTAAAATATTATAAAACTCAGAATTATCCTGAAGACTATGAAGGTATGCTGAAAGCTTCTGCCTTGGATAGAAAGAAAGGTGATGACAGCACATATTCTGATAATTTTGATGAAATTACGGGCTGGGGGCACATCCAAGCAGATAAAGTCTTTGATATGATCGGCAGACAAGGATATAAGATAAAGCATCTTGAATTGGCAGTACCCAAATCTATTATTTCATACAACTCTTGGAGCAGTGAATTTAATTTTAGTCTAAATAGCCAGTATTATACAAAGTTAAGTACGGATTATGCCTCAACAACTTTTACCGCATCGAGACGTGAAGTAACGGCTACAATAACTTTGGATACTTTATTGTTTAAAAATACTATGGATGAACGTCTTTACGTTTGGGGCATTGGCAGCCATGAATTGCATAATCTTCATTTCTCAGGCGGATATAGTGCAGCCAATCCCAACTATCAGACCAGATATACGGAAATAGTTAATGCAGAAGGTGGTAAAACGAGTCCGCATTATGTTCCAGGAATAGCGCTGCCAACAAACACAATGGATGTAAAAGTAATGACTTATCAATACAGAATTTGGAATGAGAATGCCAAATTATATGAATATATTCCCGATGGCATAGAGCTTGGCTTTAATATTTCGGTTTTTGGAGTTCCAGCCGGAATATCTCAAATAAAAGATAAAACATCAGATAAAATTGAATTGATAAAAATCTATCCTAATCCTTTTGATAATAGTATAAATGCAGAAATGAACATTGAGCCGTCGGGGGAGGTATTTTTTGAAATTTACAATCTAGATGGAAGCTATATATATTCAAAGAAATTTGAGAATTATCATTCAGATAAATTTCTTGAAACAATTCAATTGACGGGACTGGATGCCGGAATATATATTTGTAAGATACAAACTGAGGCAAAGATTTATATTTTTAAATTGATAAAGAGGGGATAAATACTAAAACTAATTTTCCATTTAATCGTCAATTATTTTTTAATTAGGAAAATTGTAAATGCAGGAATATACTCCATCAATAGAGCCAATCGGTTTCGAAAAAGTTTGGGCACTTATTCAAGAAACAACGATGGAATTTAGAGCCATAGCAGAGCAGTCTAAAGAGACAGACCGTAAGTTTCAAGAGACAGACCGTAAGTTTCAAGAGACAGACCGTAAACAACAAATTACTAATAAGCAAATCAGTGAACTTGGTAAACAAATTGGTGGATTAAATAATAAATTCGGATCGTATAATGAAGCATTATTTTTCCCTTCATTGGAGAAAATTCTTGAAAAAGATTTCGGTTGTAAAAAAGTATCTCAACGCTATAAATTTAAAGATAATGGAAATTCATTTGAGGTTGATTTATTCGGATATTCTGATCAAGCTTGCTATTTAGTCGAAATTAAAAGCCTTTTAAAAGAAGAAGCAATTACACAATTAGATAAAATTTTAGAAAAGTTTAGGAACTTTGATAATTTTTCTGATGAGCGAAAAGTATTTGGATTGATATGTGCAACAGATTTTGACAATGAATTGATGTCAAAAGTGATAGATCATGGCTTCTACTTTATATCTGCCGGTGAAGACATGGCTCGTTTGGTCAATACAAGAGAATTCATCCCCAAAAATTTTTAAAAATAATATTTCTCATTTCATATCTACCAATGGCTGAGTGAAAACCCTCAAATTCTGTCATTTCTGAGTGTGAGCTTGCATACATGCAAAAAAGTAATAGATTTAAAGTTTTTTCCTTTGATATTTACTTTTTTATTATTAAATTGAACATGCAGCATTTGTTTAATATTAAATTATAGTTAAATTGTTAAAGAGAAGATTCATTCAGGTTCTAATCTCAGACAAAAACAATGGAATAAAAAAATCTTACCTTCGACTGGTATTTTTTTTCACAATCTTAATCAGTTCATCAGGAATATCTCAGATTGTTGAAACAATTCCCGATTTTGGCAGCTATTCTGCATTAAAATCTAAAGAAATGTTCGATTTCGGCATTATCCGGCTTTCCGAACTTTACACCTACAATGTCCTTAAAAATTTTCCAACTTCATCATCGGCAGATAAAGAATCGACTGTCAAAGGCTATTTTGACCTGATTCATGCTAATTATACCGTTGCCGATGCGGATTTAACAGAATTTATCACAAATCGTTCAAACTCGCCATTTGTACCCTTTGCAAGCCTGATTCGTTCATATATTGCACTTCAGCAGAAAGATTATGTTAAAGCAGAATATCTACTGGTAGAAACTCAAAAATATGCAGATTATTTTGAGAAAGAAAATCAAGATACAATTTACAGGACTATTGCCCATGAAGCGCTCTACTGGCGTGGTATATCGCTATCTCAAACTGGAAAATATCAGAATGCTTCCGAAGTTTTTCAGGAGTGCGTCAAAAGATTTCCCGAAGGAAATTTTGCTGATGACGCTCTGTATGCGCTTGGCCAGAATTCTGAGATAAATCATAAATACGAAGATGCTATTAGCTTCTTTTCAAATATTTCTAAGAATTATTACAAAACTAATTCTGTTATTGCAGCCAGAATTAGAGAAGCAAACAACCGGATTATTCTCCGTGATGCTGCTAATGCGCAGGTGATTCTTGAAAGTACCGAACAGATCTATGATCATTTAAAATCACAAGATTCTATTGGAAAAACATTTCAGATCCAGACTTATTCCAGCCAGGCTGGCGAAGAAATTTTATACTTAAAAGGTGAAGCATATAATCAAACTGGGAATTATTCAAAAGCTGTTGATCAGTTCAAATCATTTATTGAAACTTATTATGAATCGCCACTCAAGAATTATGTGAGGCTCGGTGCGGGTTGGGCATTACTCAATATGAATAAACCGGAAAATGCCTTAAAATACTTTAACGATATTATTCTCGAAATATCTAAAGAAAAAGATTTGCAAATTATCGCTGCTGCACAGCTTTACAAAGCAATTGCCTTAAAGAACAACGGTGAAATTGACGAAGCAAAAAAGGAATTATCCGAGCTATCTATAGATCCGAATTATCCTAATCATGGTCAGGTTTTGCTTGAATTAGGGCAAATTTATTACGAAAATGCCGATTATGAGCAGTCCCGCAGAACTCTCGAACGTGCAGAACGCGAATCCTCCGATGCAAATATTTCAATCAGAACACATATACTTCTCGGCTCTGCTTATGTGGAGCTGAAACAATGGGAAAAGGCTGCTACTGAGCTTAAACTCGGTGAAAAAATTGCTCTGAACAGTTCTGATATTTTTATGCCCAAAAAAAGGAATTATCTCTCAGAAATCAGACTCAAACTTGGTCTTGCATTATTTCGCAAGGAAAAACATTTTGAAGCGGCTCAACAACTTTTAAAGTTTATTAGTGATAGTAAAAGTGATTCTCGAATAGATGAAGCCATTTTTTGGCTTGCAGAAAGTTACTATTTTTCTGATTTATTCAAAAATTCAATCACTACGTATAAAAATCTGATTGATCAGTACCCTGAATCGAACAGACGGGAAGAGGCTCTCTATGGGCTGGGCTGGACGTATTTCCGTTTGAAAGATTTTGAAAATTCTTCGATTATGTTCGAGCAAATGCTCAAAGAATTTCCCAAAAGTGAATTTGCTCTTGAGGCGCTATCAAGGCAAGCAGACGGTTATTATGTTATTAAAAATTACAGGGCTGCGGCAGACTCTTATAAACGAGCAAAAAATCTTGCTCCTAATAGCGAAGAAGGCCAGTACTCTGCTTACCAGCTTTGTCATGCTTATTATAAGATGAATCAATTCGAACCTGCAATTAATTCCTTGTTGGATTTTGTTAAAAATTATCCGCATTCATCTTTTGCACCACATGCTCTTTATCTTACAGGCTGGATCAGGTTCTTACAGCATAAATACATAGAAGCAATCGACGATTTCAGATATTTAATTGCCTCTTACGGCAAGTCTATATTGGTTGTCCGGGCCAAATACACAATAGCCGATTCATACTACAATATGGGTAATTATGATAAGGCTTTAATATCTTATAAAGATGTGATTGAACAGTATCCAAGCGATGCTTTGGCTCCTGAAGCGATGAAGGGTGTGCAGTTCTGTCTTATGGCATTAGGACGTGATGAGGAAGCTATAGCAGTAGCAGATACTTTCATAGCAAGCAATCCGACATCGCCGATAGTTGGTGAAATTCAAAGAACAAAAGGTAGATTACTCTTTGTTGCAAATAAATTCAAGGATGCTATTTCCGAATTTGAAAATTATGTAAAAAAGAATCCCGATAGTGAGAAAAATGCAGAAGCTTTCTATTGGATGGAAAAAAGCTATATTTCTATGAATGATTCTTATAATGCAGAACTTGCTTACCACACACTTGATCTTAAATTTCCCGAAAGTGAATACAATGCAAGCGGACTTCTTGATTTAGCTCTGATGTTTAAAGAAATAAACAATATTGATAAGGCTGCCACACTGTTTGAGGATTTGAAAAAAAGGTTTCCCAAAAATCAGTCTGCTGCACAAGCCGGATATGAATTGGCATTACTCAAATTTGCAACAAATGATACAAATACAGCAGTAGGACTATTTCGTGAAGTTGCTGATAATTTCCCCGGAACTGATTTTTCCGATCAATGTCGCTATAAAATTGCAATGTTTTATCGTTCAAAATCTATGGCTGATTCGGCAAGAACTGAGTTTAATTTTATTGCTCAACATACCGATAATCATGCTCTGGCTGCGGAAGCAGAATATAGAACCGGTGAATTATGGTTAAGGGAAGAAAATTTTATTCCTGCAATTAATGCTTTTTCGGTTGTTAAAGATAAATTTGCTGGATTTGAAGATTGGTACTCGCTCTCAATGCTGTGTTTGGGAGAATGTTATGAAAAAACAAAGAATATTGATGCAGCACGTGAAATTTACAGAGCACTCGAAACTTTGCGACCAGAGGATGAATTCGGGAAAACAGCTAAACATCGTTTATCAAGATTGCCGAAAAATAAATGATTTAATATGAAATATAATAGAAATACATACGGCATTAAAAGGTCTGACCTCACAGTAAGCTCTTCACGAGAAGGAATTAGTTATTCTGCAATCCCAAATCTTTTTAAAGGATTGGGGACGGGTTTGATGAATTTATCTATTATTCTCTTCTCCATAATTTTAATTTATTGTAATTCTACACTTGCTCAAACTCCGACCGAGCAACAGTCTCCACCACAGCAGCCTCCTAAAGAGAAACCTGAAGAAAAAGCTTCAAAACCTATTGAATTGCCTGCTATTGTGATTGATGGTATTGAGCAGTTAGATGTTCGTTCCGGTATTAAGCAGTATCCTAAAAATACCCGTGCTATGAATAAATCTGAATTAGATTCAATTAATACACTTGATAAATTGCAGCCATTCTTGTTACCTGAAGAAACTTTACCCGAAAAAAACAGTCTGCGTAAATTTAATAATGGTTACCTGATTGGTGAAATCGGTAGATATGTTAGTGCTGATATTGATGCCGGATATGATTTTAATATATTGAATAATAAATGGTTTGCAAGGGCAGCACTTGATTATAGCAGTGGGCACGTTAACAATTCAGAGAATTTTAAATTCCTCGCTCACCTTGGCAATGAATTTATTGCTCCCGATTCTTTCTTGCTTTTTGGTAACAGTATGACCAAGTTTAATCTTGACATATTGAATAAAAATTATAAGCTATATGGCTCATATTCTGCTCCCAAACGAGCATTGACGAATATTGATCTTGGTGCTCATTCCGAAGGTTATTACGAAGGATTCCGATTTTTTACAGGAGCGGATATTTCAACTATTCAAATGAGAACGACAGATGTAACTTCACCAGAGTATTCACTGGAATCATATTTAAAAATTTATAATTCAAATCATCAATATAAAATTGGTTTTTCAGGTGTTGCTGATTTTCACTCGAATAATGGACATGGAACACATTTTTTAGAAGCTGCTGCTATTGGCATGTTTGAGTTATCCGAAATTAAATTTGATTTAATGGCAGGATTTCAAACCGCCGGAAATTCAAATTCAATCGAAAGATCCGGATTTAAGGGTGAAATTCAATGCCAGTATAAGATTAATCGTGAATTCAGCTTTAACGGAAAAATAACCAGTGGCCTGAAAAATAATAATTTAATGAATTTATTATATAATCCTTATCTAATAGATAGTGCTGTTGTTGATTATGCTTATAATTTATTTGATATTAATTTATCTTGTTATTATCATCCAAACAGATTTATCGGCATTTCAACAGGTGCTCGTTTAGCATCTACTCATAGAACTCCCTACTATTTGTCTCAGGATTCAGCATTCTATATGGTTAAATACGGAAATTGCGTAATCGGTGAAATTTTTGTCGAAGGATTCTATGATTTTGATAAAAATACATCTTTGGTCTTTAATACTGAATTTAAATTTACTGATTTGGAAAATGGTAAAAACTTACCCTATTTTTCTCCATTAAATGTGTCGATAAATATAAAACATAATTGGTCAAACGATTTTGGCACAATTATTGGAGTGAATTATTGTGGTGCAAGGGCAATTAGCGATACAAGCAATAGTAGAATAGATGGATTTTTCGGTTTGAATCTAAATGCAGAGTACAAAATTGACAATAGAACAAAGGTTTATCTTGATGTTCGCAATCTAAGCAACTCAAGTATTTACGTATGGAATTACTATAAGGAAAGAGATATATACGTCGCATTGGGAGCCAACTGGCAGTTCTAAGCAAATCTACAACATGTTAAAATATTTACGAAATAAAATTCATGGCTAAATTAAATCCAAATAGCCTTAGACCCGAAGAGAGAATTAGCGGTTTTGAACTAACTGATAGCGAAACTTTTTTTACTTTGGATAATTATGAACAATATCCAGGTAATCTTCCTAATTTTGATCACTTTTTTGATGAAGATGACAATCCAGAACCTGAAATAATTGAACCTGTTGTTGAAAAAGAATTAAGTCCTGAACAAGCAGAAATAGAAACAATAATTGAAAATTCGGTTTGGGATGTTTTTAATGGTGATAAGGATGAACCTGCTGATGATAATCAAGATCAGGCAGGAAAATCGGAGTATCTCTTTCTTGATGAGACGGAAAATGAGATTGAGGAAATACAGGAGATTGATCAGCAATCCCACGAGGATGAATTAAATCAATTGATTCAAAATGATTTAAAAGAACTTTTGTCAAAAGATGTAAAAGCTGCTCAAATGAAAAAAGAACAAACTGCCATGGCTGATTTTTTAATAGCCAAACAGATTGAACAGCAGGAATCCGTCAGAGATACAGATAATAACGCGGAAGAAACATTTATTGATCTTTCAATCCTTGAAGCCGATAAACCTTCGCGGTACGGGCTTGAAAAAACCGAGGAAACTCCGCCGCCAAAGCCGGAGAGAGTTACTGTTAAAAAGAAAGTTAAAGAACCTAAGGTTAAAAAACCAAAAACCGAGAAAAAAAGTCGTAAATTATTATTTCTGATTATTGCTCTTCTATTAATAGCTGCAACTGCTGCTTATTTTGCGTTTTTCAATAAACCGCTTTATCAAAAAATAATTACAAGCATTCTTGGGAGCAAAAAGGATACTACCGAAAAAATAGCATCCAATCTTCCTTCTTCGACATTCACTCAAAAACCAGCCGTCAAAGTGGTTAAACCTAAGGCCGATACTGCTAAACCGATTATTAAAGTTGTTACTCCAAAGCCAGAGCCCAGAAAGCCGGAACCGAAAAAACCGGAACCGAAAATTGAGAAACCTAAAGAAATAAAAAAGGTAGAGCCTAAGCCAGTTCAGGAGAAACCTAAAAAAATTGAGAAGCCAAAACCTGTTATTGAAAAGAAAATTCAAAAGGAACAAGCTAAAGAGAAGGTTAAACCGTCAATACCAGAGGTTGATAAAGAATTTACAGTTCAGGTTTATTCCACACCATATAAAGATGATGCGGAAGAATGGCTGAAATATTTGCAAAAAAAGGGTGTGACTGGTTTTGTTACCGAGCAGAAAATTAGGGATAAACGTTGGTTCAGAGTACGTTTTGGAGCATTTAAAACATATAATGAAGCAAAATCCGCAGCATTGTCTCTTGGATTTGAGCAAAGCTGGGTCGATAGAGTTAAATAGTTTTAGGGGGGAACTATAAATGACAACTCAATCTATGCATGATGATGAAGTATATTACAGTCTCAAGATTCCTTGGGATAGCAATACTGCACGAGGTTTCGGGATAGCATTAACTTGCTTGCTGATTCTCGGATTATTTTCCGCATTCTATTCTGTCAAGCCAAGCATACAAGAAAAACGAGAAATCAATTTTATTCCAGTCGAAGTGCTAAACTTTGGCCCGGGCGATGGAAGCGGTTATAGCAAAGGAAATCTGACTAAGGAAGGTGCTGCTATGAAGGGTGCGAAACCTAGTTCTGAGCTTGATGACGCAGAAAAAGCTGGGAAAACCGTGAAATCACCTCTGTCATCCGAAAATCCTGAAGATGCGATGAATATCATTGCGTCCAAACTTAAAGGGTCGGAAAAGCCTAACCCTGATAATGGTGGAGCAAATACAAAGAGCATAGGCTCGTTGCATGGATCTCCCGATGGTCGTGGGATGGGTGAAAAAGGTTATGATGGTGGCAGCGGACAAGGTTTAGGCGATATTGAGTGGGGCGGCGGCGGCAATAGGACTGTTCTCAAAAAAGTCAAACCTTATTTTCCGGGTGGAGTAAATACTTCCGGTCAAATAAAAATCCGTTTCACCGTTCAACCCGATGGCTCAGTTAGTTCAATGGTTCCACTTCAGAAAGTAGATCCGACACTTGAACGAGCCGCAATGGAAGCCTTACGCCAGTGGAGATTCAACTCTTTGCGTGATCAGAGGCAAATGGTGGGAATAATTACTTTCAGCTTCAGGTTAAGTTAAGATTGTTCAAAAATATTTTACATATCTTCTCAAACATGCCACTATTCCTACAAATTGGAATAGCCGTCCTTGTTTTCCTGCTTTTAATCTCAATAATCAAAAAGGCGCTTAAGATAACTTTATATTTAATAGCGATAATTCTAATTATTTTCGTAATTTTGAGTTTGATTTAAGTACAATTTGTGATTATTTAAACGGATTTTTTTGTATGTCATATAACATTGGAATTATTGGTACCGGTTATGTAGGTTTGGTGACCGGCACATGCTTTGCTGAAACCGGAAACACTGTCTATTGCTGCGATATTGATGAGTCAAAGATTAGTAAACTTAATAATGGCACCTGCCCTATCTATGAACCTGGTCTTGAACATCTGATTAAACAAAATGTAAACGATGAAAGATTGTATTTTACTACCGATATTAGAAGTACCGTTAAGTTTGCCCCTATAATTTTTCTATGCCTTCCAACCCCACCGAATGAGGATGGATCGGCCGATCTGCAGCATGTGCTTCATGTTGCCGAACAGATTGCTAATATTATTAAAGAAGAAGGAATAACCGATAAGAAAATTGTTCTTAATAAGAGCACTGTTCCAGTAGATACTGCTGTGAAGGTGAGAAATATTTTTAATTCGATTTTACCTGTTGATCAAGTGGAAGTGGCCAGCAATCCTGAGTTCCTAAGAGAGGGTTTTGCAATTGAAGATTCGATGAAACCCGAACGAATCGTTGTTGGTACAAGAAGTAAATATGTTGAAGAAATTATGCTTGATCTTTATTCTCCCTTCGTCAGAAGCGGCAATCCGATTATTATTATGGATGAAAGATCTGCCGAAATTACAAAATATGCAGCAAATAGTTTCTTAGCAATTAAAATATCTTTTATGAACGACCTGTCGCAGTATTGCGAAAAGGTTGGCGCTGATATTGAAAAAATCAGAATCGGTATAGGAGCGGATTCCCGAATCGGGAAAAGATTTTTATTTGCTGGATTGGGCTATGGTGGCTCTTGTTTCCCAAAAGATGTTCGTGCATTAATGTATTCGACCGAATTGGTGGATACTCCATTATCTATTGTCAGAGCAGCTTATAATGTGAATCATAATCAGCAGGAAAAATTCTTCCAAAAAATACAGAATCGCTTTGAAGGCAATCTTGCAGGTCGCCAATTTGTTGTTTGGGGGCTTGCTTTTAAACCAAATACCGATGATACCCGCGAGGCACCTGCTTTTGCACTTATAGAGAAATTACTTGCAGCAGGAGCGTCAGTCAGTGCTTTTGATCAGGAAGCAATGGCCAATACACGAATTCATTTCGGTGATCAAATTAAATATGCCAAAAACATGTATGATTGCATTCCCGATGCAGATGCTCTGATTGTGGCTACTGAATGGAATGTATTCCGCAATCCTGATTTTAAAAAATTAAAGGCTAATATGAAAACTCCGATCATATTCGATGGTCGTAATCTTTATGAATTGGACGAAATGGAAAAACTTGGCTTTGAGTATTATTGCGTGGGTCGCAGATCGGTGATTCCGAAAAGTTTATAAAGTGTGTAAAGTGTGATCTATAGCCAGTCGCTTGTAATGAGAGACTGGCTATTTTATTTAGAAATTAAACCCAGATTAATCATTAGAAAGTTCGAATTATCCAAATATTGGTGTAGGGGCACGGTTTGCCGTGCCCTCTTTGAGTAATGTCATTTCCTATTTGAAAATAATCGTTAAAACAGACGAGGACGTCTGTTCTACTTTGATTTATAGTAGCTTAGGCGTCCTCATCTGAGCTTGATTTTTTTTTCAGAAATAGGAAATGATATAAGATATACCTTTGTTGAGGCGGGTTCTGAACCCGCCACTACGGCTATTATCAAATTAGTATTTTTTTCTATTGAATTATCTGGGTTAAACAGAACAATTCCTGAAAAAGTGAAAATGACTGTCATTCCTGCGAATCAGCTTGTGTAAAAACGCACAACTTCTACTGAATTGTCATTCCCGCGCATGCGGGAATCCCCATCCAGTGCGAATCTTAGGGGATTCCTGCATTCGCGTCAATGACAATCATGCTTTTCTTCTTGTACCTAAATTCTCGCTTGGGAGTAATAAGCGTCCCAAAGCAAGAGCTTTGCAGGGATGGGTAAGCTACAACTTGGTAATAATATTATGCTATTAGATAAAATTTCGTTACTAATTAAGTTAGCCTAAAATACACATTAGGAAATACTTAAAAATTATTTCTAATTAACTGAATTAATTAATGTTTAGAATGATTAATTTTATTGTTTTATTATATTTTTTTTCGTAATTTTGATCTGGTTATTTAATGTTTTATAGGAATAAAGAAAAAATTATGGTTAACCGAATGAAAAATAATAGTCAAACTAAAACTCCATAATTTAATTAATAATAATGCTTTAATGATGTCGAAAATTAAACATATAACTCCAAAATTTAGTTTAAAATACATGAGAATGTCAAATTTTTTCTTGTTAAAATTGCTTTATTAATTAAAAGAAAGGTATCATGACTTTAAATGAGATTACTAAGTTAAAGGAGAGCGGTTCGAGGAGGGATTTTCTCAATCTCATGCTCGGGGCTGCTGTAGCACCATGGCTTATATCAATGGTCTATCCTGTTTATCGTTATCTCGAACCTCCCAAGGTCGAAGAGGTTAAGGTAACCAATGTAAAAGTTGGGAAAGTTAACGATATGGAAAAAGAAAGCGGTAAAATTGTTAAATTCGGGACTAAACCTGTTTTGGTCGTTCGCATGAGTGATGGCTCCTACAAAGCATTTTCAGCATCGTGTACTCATCTTGATTGTATTGTTCAATACCGTAAAGAATATGGCCAGATCTATTGCGCATGCCATAATGGGCGTTACGACCTAACCGGTAAAAATGTTAGTGGGCCGCCTCCAAGGCCACTGGAGCAATATTCAATAGCTGTAAAAGGAGATGAAGTTATTGTATTCAAGGAGGCAAGTTAAAATGAGTAATAAACCTAATATTATTGATAAAGCTTACAACTGGCTTGATAATAGATTTCAACTTAATGATTTAGTTCATTTTTTGCAGAAAAAATCAGTCCCCAAATTCAGGTCTTCAATCTGGTATTATATGGGTGGGATTGCATTAGTATTATTTATAATACAGGTTTTGAGCGGTATTTTGCTTCTGATGTACTACAAAGGTACGGAAGATCAGGCATTCGAGAGCGTTCAATTTATTATTACCAAGGTTCATTTCGGCTGGTTGGTGCGCTCAGTGCACAGTTGGTCAGCTAACCTGATGGTATTTTTTGCATTTTTACACATGTTTTCAGTGTTTTTCTTCAAATCCTTCCGCCAGCCGAGAGAATTGACATGGTACACGGGTTTTATTATGTTGCTGATGTGCTTTGGATTTGGCTTTAGTGGCTATTTGTTGCCGTGGAACGAATTATCTTTCTTTGCAACAAAAATCGGAACCGATATGGTTGGTCAGGTTCCGCTTGTCGGGCACTGGATGCTGAGATTATTGCGTGGTGGCGAGGATGTAACCGGAGCGACTTTATCACGGTTCTACGGGATTCATGTTGCTGTGTTACCATTGATATTTACAAGTTTGCTAACTGCTCATTTAATTTTCATACAAAGACAAGGCATGCACGAACCTGAAAGCTGGAAAAATAAAGCCGAATCAGAGAAAACTTATATGCCGTTTTTCCCGAATTTTATTCTTAGAGACTTACTGCTGTGGCTGATAGTTTTGAATTTATTAGCAATGCTTGCGGTTTATTTCCCATGGGAATTAGGTCATAAAGCTAATGCTTTTGCTCCGGCACCAAAGGGGATCAGACCCGAATGGTATTTTCTATTTATGTTTCAGGCATTAAAATTTATACCCGGTAAAATTGGCCCGATTGATGGTGAATTGATAGGCTTGGCATTGTTCGGAGCTGCCGGATTACTCTGGTTTTTAGTGCCTTTTTGGGATAGAAAAAACCAATCTGTTCAGTGGAACAAGAAACTGAATTATATAGGGATTTTTGTTGTCATGTTTATAATTGTCTTTACCATACTCGGTATAATATTGGAATAAGGGAGAAAAAAATGAGAAATAAAATATTATTGATATTACTTTTGCCTGCCTTTATAATTGTGAGCTCAAACGCTTACTCAAAAGGACCGGCTAAAATCAAGGCTAAAACGAGTGACCTATGCAGCGATTGCCATGAAATGTTAGATGCTAAATTCTCCGCTCCTGCAAAAGCTTATTCTAAAGATATTCATAAGTCAAAAGGTGTTACATGTGCCGGTTGTCATGGTGGAGATGCTTCAAAGGAAGATCAGGAAGCTGCTATGGATAAAAAGAAGGGATTTATCGGAATTCCTTCTAATCTTGTAAGATATAAAACATGCGTGAAATGCCATTCTGACGAAAAAGAAATGGCTAAATACGGCTCGAAAATTAAAACAGACCAATTTGAAAATCTGAAAAATTCTGTTCACTTCCGGCAAACAGCTGAAGGGTCGGAGTTTATCACCGATTGTATCACTTGCCATGGTGTTCATAATATAACTAATGTTAAAGCTGCGGATTCGAAGGTCAATCCTTTGAAAGTTCCTGCTCTTTGCGGAAGCTGCCATAGTAACGTTAATTATATGAAAAAATATAATCAGAAATTACCTACCGATCAGGTGGAAAAATACAAGACCAGTCTTCATGGTCAGATGAACGCAAAGGGTAATACCGATGTTGCAGAGTGTGTGAATTGCCACGGTAATCACGGAATTCGTAAAATTAAAGATCCGATTTCTACGGTTTATCCTTGGAATATACCCAAAACCTGCGCCAATTGCCATTCTAAGCCTGAATTGATGAAGAAATATAATTTGCCTTCAAATCAATTTGATGAATATGCAAGCAGCGTACATGGTAAAGCTGTACTAAAAAAATTCGATGTCAGTGCACCAACTTGTAATTCCTGCCATGGCAGCCATGGGGCAACACCTCCTGGCATTGAATCAATTTCAAATGTTTGTGGAACCTGTCATAATTTTAACGGTGAATTATTTGCCAAAAGTCCTCACAAGGCTGCTTTTGATAAAAAACATTTGCCTGAGTGCGAGACCTGCCACGGAAATCATGGCATAAAGCAAACTTCGGAAGAAATGATAGGTATCGGAGAAAAATCAGTTTGTATAAAATGCCATAAGGATAATAATGATAAAGGCTATGAAGTATCAAAAATTATGTGGCGTTTATTAGATAGTTTAAGAACTGATACAGTGAAAGCAACAAATTTGTTAAACCGTGCCAATGATCTCGAAATGGATGTGTCGGATGCGGTTTTTGCCCTGAAGGATGTTAAGCAAATTCTGATTCAGAGCCGGACACAAACACATCTTGGAAATTTAAAAGATTTTCAGGAAGGAATCAAACCCGGATTTGAAATGACAAGAAAAGCTATAACAAGTGGAAACGAAGCAATTGATGATTATTATTTCCGGCGCTCAGGGCTTGGCATTGCCACACTCTTTATGGCAGTTTTAGCCATAGTGCTGTATATGAAAATCAAGAAAATTGAGAAAAAGTAAAAATAATGATTAATGATAAATGGTTAATGATTAAAACCTTTTGAAAATGAAAAAGAGTATTGTTAATGAAAAATCTTTTCAGTTTGCTATCAGAATTGTGAACTTATATAAATATCTTTGTGAACAAAGAAAAGAATTTGTTTTAAGTAAACAATTGCTCAAATCCGGAAATAGTATAGGAGCGAACATACGAGAGGGAGATCATGCAGAAAGTAAACTTGATTTTATACATAAATTTGCTATTGCTCAGAAAGAATGCAATGAAACTATATATTGGATTGAACTACTTAATGCCAGCGATTATTTATCAGAAACAGAATTTAAAAGTATTTATGAAGATGCAAGCGAACTGATGAAATTGATTACATCAATATTAAAAACTTCAAAATTAACCATCCACCATTAATCATTCACCATTCATTATTAATCACTAACCATTAAAAAACTATGTCAGAAATTCGTTGGGGAATGTTAGTTGATTTAAGAAGATGCATCGGCTGTCATACCTGTACTATTGCCTGTAAATGTGAATTTGCAGTACCGCTTGGTGGCAATAAAACATGGGTGAAGACGATTGAAAAAGGGCAGTTCCCAAATGTGAGCCGCTCATTTCTACCATCTTTTTGTAATAACTGCGAAAACCCTATTTGTGTACGTAACTGTCCTACGCAAGCAACATTCAAACGAGCCGACGGAATTGTAATGCAAGACCCGCACCGTTGTATCGGTTGCAAGTATTGCATGGCTTCATGTCCGTATGACGTTCGATATGTTGATCCGCTGAAGAAGGTTGTTCAGAAATGTACTTGGTGCCATCACCGGCTCGATGCTGGTGTTGAACCGGCATGTGTTGGCTCTTGTCCTTCTTCTGCATTAATATTCGGTGATGTAAACGATCCCGAATCGAAAATTTCAAAAATGTTATCGGCAAATGCTATTCAGGTGCTGAAAACAGATAAAGACACACATCCGCATGTTTTCTATGTTGCTGCCGATGAAGTGGTAATGAGAGCAACCGGAGGAGCTAACAGAAAAGAAAAACCCGTATGGTGGAAGTGGTTGCTTGGCGGTTTATTATTTAACAAGAAGGAGGAATGAAATGGAACCTGATGTAAATATTATTTATAACGTCTTTCATGCGCCTCCGCTTGAATTTCCGATAGCAATTTATTTCTATCTCACCGGACTGAGTGCAGGATCATTTTTGCTTTCAACTCTTGCTTACGGATTCGGATTGAAAAAATTCAAACCGATCGGTTTGTTAGGAGTAAGAATGGCTATAGTGTTGCTTATTCTTGCACCGATTAACCTTATCGTCGATCTGGAGCAACCAATGCGGTTCTGGCATTTATTCCCTTATCTGAATATGAAATCACCGATTACTTACGGAACATTTCTATTGTCGTTATATCCGTTAAATGCAATTATTTATTCATATTTCATGGGTAAGGGAAATATGAAAATGACAAAGATTTTCGGGTTTATCGGTATTCCTCTTGCAATATCGGTTCACGGATATACTGGATTTATTTTAGCTTTAAGCAAGGCCCGTGCGCTTTGGAATACGGCTTTGATGCCGGTTTTGTTCTTGATTTCGGCAATGGTCTCCGGTATAGCAATGATGATGATCGCAATTGCAATCAAACAAAAATATTTTGCTGAAGATAAGCATGTCCATGATGATCTGATAAAAGATATGGGGCAAATTTTAAGCGTTACAATTTTCTTTGACTTATTCTTAATACTTTGCGATTTATTGGTTTTGCAAACTGCTGATACCGAAGCTCATCATTCGGCTATGCTGATTCTGACAGGCGATTTCAGCCTGCTGTTTTTGTGGATCGAAGTTGTCCTTGGCTCACTTATACCTCTGATATTCTTAAATATTCCCGCATTTAAGAAAAAAATCGGTTTTGCAGTTACTGCAGCCGTTTTGGTTATGATCGGTATTTTGGCCATGAGATATGTTATGGTAATTGGCGGGCAAAGCATACCGCTAAGTTAGGAGAAGCAAAATGGAAAGAAGAGAATTTATAAAAACTGCCGGATTGACCGGTGCTGGTGTAACGGCCGGTGCGCTTTCGGTGAGTCTCGGTAAAAATATGATGAACGATTTGGTTCAGGGTGGAAAAAGTGTTTCCCGTACTACCGGAGTAACACGTATTCCTGTGCCCTCTACCTGCTTGTTATGCGATGCACGATGTGGAATTACCGGTTATCTGGAAGATAATATTCTTGTAAAGATAGAAGGTAATCCGCGTGATCCTAATTCCAGAGGCAAAATGTGTGCTATTGGAATTGCAGGATTTCAGAGTGCTTATAATCCTGACAGATTGCTGAAACCTTTAAAAAGAGTTGGAAAACGTGGTGAAAACAAATGGCAGGAAATTTCATGGAATGAGGCATTGACTACGGTTGCAGATAAAATTAAAAAGGTGCGTAGTTCAGGTGATACTCATAAGATGATATTTCTAAATAATGCCGATCAATTGCCTAAGTTAACTCAGCAATTTGTCGATGCAATCGGAAAACTGACTTATGTTAATATGAATGATTTATACACTCTTAACGAAAAACATGTTCTTCATGCACTTTTCGGAGTTGATACGATAATTCCTGATTTAGCAAATTCAAAGTTTATCCTGAATTTCGGAGGAAATCCTTATGAAAGTAATGATCACTTTGTACCGCTAATTTCCCGATTAATTGATTCAAGAATGACAGGTACCAGATTTATTACTTTTGATCCTCGTATTTCAAATACTTCAGGAAAGAGTGATGAATGGTATCCTATAAATCCTTCATCGGATATGATTATTGCACTTGCCATGGTAAATGTTATATTATCCCGAGGCTTGTACAATGGCGAAACAATAAGTAAATGGCTGAATATTTCACTTCAGGAATTGGTTCATATCGTATCAAAATTCACTCCCGAAATGGCTCAGAATGCAAGCGGAATTAAAGAAGCCCATATTCGACGGCTTGCTATAGAATTTGCATCTGCAAAACATGCTTGCGCAATATATTCGGGTGGTGTATATCAGCAAAAAGACGGTGCTATTGCATTGCTTTCGGTAATGTTATTAAATATAGTTACCGGAAATATTGATTCTCCCGGTGGAATGTGTATTCCGCAATATATTGGGAGATCACTCAGAACAAAGGATTCTGATATAGCGCCACAGAAGCTATTCCATGATTTATTTGATAAAAAGGTAGCAGTTGATTTATTAATTAGTTCAAAAAGCAATCCTGCATTCGTAAATCCTGATCCTATGCTTGTGGAAACAGTTCTGAAGGATGAAACTACTATTCCATTCCATGTAGCAGTAGAATGTTATATGACAGAAACTGCTAATTTTGCAGATATTGTACTTCCCACAACCTCATACCTTGAAAGCTGGGGACTGCATTCGGTTGCTTCTTATGAATTAACACCATTAGTCCTTTTACAGCAACCAATTGTCAAACCTCGCGGTGAATCTAAACAAATTCACTATATCATGGTTGAACTTGCAAAACTTATGGGTGAAGATTTCAAGAATAAATTCGGAACAGAAAAAGTCGAGAAATTTATTCGATCCGAAGTTGAAAAGGTAGCCAGCGAAATGCTTCAAAGCGGTGGTTTCGAGAATTTAAAAGAAGTTGGTGTTTGGGATGAAATGGATGTACAGAAATATGGTTGGCACAAAAAGAGCGACAGTGCATCGGATAAATCCGATCTTAATGCAATGTTTGCCGATATGATCAAAGTTGCTAATATGACAATTGATGATATTTCCGATTCTGAGAAAAAGCCTGATGAATTTGATCTTATATTATACAAGAGTGCTGTACAGAAAGCAGATTTTACTGCCGAGTGTATGTGGCTATCCGAAATTGAGCATGAGAACTTCATTTGGATTAATAAGGGTTCGGCTCAGAAATTGGGTATTAAAAATGGTGAGAATATCATGGTGCTTGGTCCCAAAACTTCGGTGAGGGGAAAGGCACGTTATACAAATGGAATTCACCCGAACGCAATTGCAATGAATAAGAACTTAGGGCATTGGGGCTACGGAAAAATCTCAAGGAATGAAGCTTTTGTGAGCAAAGATCCGAATACTGCAATAATATGGTGGTCGGAAATGCCTGCTCAACCTCATCCTATGAGATTGATAGTTACAAGTTCTGACAATTTCGGCAAAGGACAACAATGGAATAATCAGAAAGTAAGGATAGAGAAGATATGAAAAAAATAACTGCATTTATTCCGTTAGCGTATCTGATTCCGCTTCTCGGTCTGGCCATTGGTGCAATGGGATTTGCAATCTGGCTGCCGCATTATACCACTTCAAATTCCGAATACTGTTTGAAATGTCATGGTGAAAAAGGTGGTTTGATGGATAGAGGAATAAAATCCAAAATTCATCCGGGTTACAATAAAGTTACCTGTGTGGACTGCCATTCCAAAGATCAGAAAATTATTTATGAAGGATATGTGAATGGATTTATGGCTGACGCAGATCGTGTATCGCCAAATTGCATGAACTGTCATCCTGATATTAAAGATCGTAATGATACTCTTGGATTCAAGTATAATGAAATGAAGATTGGTATTCCTCACAAATTACATCTTCAAAACGGTGCTAAGTGTACAGATTGCCATGCTAATTTGGCTCATGATATGAATGAGAAGCCAACAAATCGTCCTCGCATGGAATATTGCTCTCAGTGCCATGCTACAAGCTCCGAACCTTGCGGCAAATGCCATGTGGATAAGGTTCCGACAGGTTCATATCCTCAAATGCAGGTAGCTGGTCTCGTGGGTGATGGTAAGACTTTGTATGATAAATACTGCTCTTCCTGCCATGGATTAACAGGTGCTGGCGTTGAAGGTGTCAAACTTCATTCGAAAGAGTTATTCCAGAAGAATGATCTTAAATCATTACGCGAAAAAACTCTTAATGGTCATAAGAACATGCCGCCGTTTGATATTAATAAAGGCGGAAGTTTGAATGAAGATGAAGTTCGTTCAATTTTCGGTCATATAAAAATAGCATCTGAAGGCGCTTCTGCAAATGGTCAGGCACTTTACGACAGCTATTGCGGAATTTGCCATGGTGCAAAAGGAAGTAAAATTGTTAAAACCGATTTCTCTAATTTACAATATGCCTCGAAGTTTTCAACTGAAGGGCTCATTAAATTTATGAGATACGGCAAAAATAATACCCATGTTTTTGATAAACCTTTTGGCGGCCCATTGTCGTATGAAGCTATATCTGCAATTGCTAAATATGTTCCTTCACTTTCAGCTCCTAAGGGAGATACAGCCGGAGCTGGCGGGGCAGCCGCAGCTAACGGTTTTGCTATCTTTACAGCAAACTGCACTGAATGCCACGGAAATAAAGGAAACGATATTGAAAGTGCTAAATTAAAGAACGGTGATTATCTTTCTAAATTAGGGGACAGAACATTTATTAAATCAGTTAATGATGGAATAGGTGCTATGCCAGGATTTGGTAAGAGTGCCGGTGGTAAACTCGGTAAAGATGATATTGTGGCTGTTCTTACATTCCTGAAGGTTAAAGCTGGACTTAGTACAGGTGAAACCGAAGGTGGAGCAACACTTCAGAAGAAAGCTCCGAAGATACCACATGAAATATCGAAGGACAATGAAGATTGTCTTGAATGCCATTCATCTGATGGAATCAAGCCATTCCCGAAAGATCACGTCGGACGTAATAAGAAGATGTGTAAGACTTGTCATATTTCATCGAAGAAATAGAACGATAGATTTCTTGATCCCAAGCCTTAGTTTGGAATCTAACTAAATAAAAGTGCCTCTGATAAAGATTTTAGAGGCACTTTTTTTATCCAGAATTTTTCATTATGGATTGTTCAATTTTACATCATTTCCTGTCCCGAAATTAATCGATAAAACAGACGAGGACGTCTGTTCTACTTTGATTTATAGTAGCTTAGATGTCCTCGTCTGAGCTTGATTCTATTTTTCTGAAATAGGGAATGATATTATATATTTTTTCTTTTGAGACAGCCACAATTTTTTCTACTTTCTAAAACCTGGGTAGTGGTGATTTTCTTTAAAGTGGGATTGGTAACACAGTATAGAATCTCTCATAGGCTGCTGGAGGGATTTTTCGCTTCACTCCTATTGACAAATCAGCAGATAATTGTGTTTTTAAGACATCCTCAAATTTGAAAAATTCAGACATTTCAATTGCGGATTTTGGGATTATAAGAATTATTTAATTCTTTATGTACCGGTAATGTAAAATAAAAGGTGCTTCCTTTTCCTATTTCACTTTCTACTCGTATTTTCCCTGCTTGCTTTTCAATAAATTCTTTGCATAATATTAATCCTAATCCAGTACCTGTTTCATCTTTTGTCCCCAATCTTGTAACTTTTTGATCAATTTTGAATAGATTAGTGACTAATTTCGGCTCCATTCCGATGCCGCTGTCTTTAACAAATATTTCAACAGTACCGTCAGAAGAACCTTCACCCTCATTCCCAAGCAGGAGAAATGAGCTTTCCGAAGGTTTAATAACCGTTCCTATTTCAATTTCACCACCTTTTTCTGTGAATTTTATTGCATTCGATATTAAATTTCTGAATATTGTACTTAGCATTTGCCTATCTCCGATAACATATATATCTTCGGCTACTTTGTTATGAATAGCAATCTCTTTTTCCTTAGAGTGAAGAATTTCAAGATCAATATTTTTTTCAATTTTATCAAATAAATTAATCTTTTCAAGTTTGATATTGATTAGCCCTCTTTGTATCTGTGACCACTCTAAAAGATTTTCAAGTAAATTATAGAGATTTATTGCAGATCCAAGCAATATTGAGCAATATTCTTTAATTTCACTTATTTTTAAATAATTAAATTCTTCGACCATTTCTCTCATCAGACTTAGGTAGCCCGTGAATGGAGCTTTTAAATCATGGGCAATGATAGAGAAGAATTTATCTTTGGCTGCAATATTATCTTTAAGTTGTAGTATGATATTTTTTAAATCGGTAATATCCTGAAATGTTCCATATATACACACTGGGAAACCTTCATGATCGAATTGGATATTACCCAATGCCCGAACTTGCACATGATTTCCTTTTGCAGTTATTATTCCTAATTCACAATCGAAGGGGATTCCTAATTCAATTGAATCTGTTACAGCTTTCTGGATAATTTCTTTAGAATCTTGATCATAAAAGTTAATTGCTTCCTCGACCGTGGGAGCAAATGTTTCATCGACTTCATGGATTTTATAAACTTCCTTAGTCCATGTAAGTTTCTGAGTTTTTAAATTAATTTCCCAGCCACCGACTTTTGCAATTTTACCTGTAATATTCAGAAGATTTTCCTGTAATTCTGCTTGTTCTTTTGCATGTTTTAAAGCAATTTCTACCTGTTTTTGATCTGTGAGGTCAAATGAAACGCCAAGAAGACCATAAAGATTGCCTGCTTTGTCGAAATGTGGAATATAGTAGTTATTCCAGTTTCTTCCACCGGCGCTTATTTCATGAATATATTCCACACCTGCCAATCCGCGTTTAATAGCAGCAATAGATTCTGGTGCATCCTTATATAAATCGAACACATTTTGTCCAACACGCTCATTGGGTTTTAGTCCTAATTGGCTAAGGGCTTTCCCGCCTGAGAATAATATTGTTCCATCTTTATCCAAATCCCAGAGAGCTACAGGGATTGCCATAATAACAGAATGCAAATAACTCTCACTTTTTTTAAGATTAGACTCAGTGAGCTTCCGTTGGTTAATATCAATAATTGTACCTTTTAATGCAACAAGTTTATCATCTTGGAATATAGGGACTAAATTTATTTCGAGCCATTTAATGCTGCCATCAGGAAGGATTATCCTCATTTCAGCATCAATATGAGCTTTCAACTTACTAATTTTTTCAATACTTTCATCAATTAAGTGTAAATCATCAGCATGAACTTTGCTTTTTAAATAATTAAAATCAGGTTCAATCTCATAAGGTTTTAATCCGAAGAGTGTGTAACTATTTTCTGACCACTCTGCTTTATAAGTGATTAAATCCTGATACCAACTCCCCATCTTGGCTATTGCCTGAGATTCACGCAAGGATTCTTCACTTCTTTTTAGAGCTTGTTCAGCCTTTTCTCGTTCGGTAATATCTCTTTTAAATTGAATTTTGAGTAGTTCATTTTCTTTTCGAAGTGCTTCAAGCTCCAGTAGCAGCTCTTCTTTGGTCTTATTACTAAAGTCTTCACTCTCAGAAAGTTCATTCATTTTCATTCTCTCAAATTTTAATCGCAATTGCAACAACTACAAATTTAGCAATAAATTTTCATTTAACATCAATAAAAAAAGAGGTGAAAGAAAAATTCTTCCACCTCTCAAATAAGTTCAAAGTTGAAAGTTTAAAAAATTGTTAAAGTTAGAGTTTAATTTTATTGAATAATATTATTGATTTATGACATTTCATAAATGAAGGTATTTCCCTAATCCTAAATTCTAATTCCTTCATTAACCATTAATCATTAATCACTAACCATTAACTACATTGCCAGACGAACCATCTCCACTTCAGGCACTTTCATTTTTAAAATGCGTTCCACTCCGCCTTTCAAGGTCATTGCAGCACCGGGACAATGAGCGCAGGCTCCGCCAAGTTCTACGAATACCGATTTATCTTCAACTTCGATAAGAGTGATGAAACCGCCGTCAGCCTCTATGTATGGTTTAATATCTTCTTTGATAACTGTGTCGCATCGGTTAAAGATAGACTGTTCTTGTTCGTTCATTTTATATTTCCTTTGTTATTTAAAATTTTATTTTTTATCAGATTCGGTTTCAGGTTTGGTCGATTCGTAAACAAAAGTGAAGAGTTTAATCTGCTGGTATTCTTTGCAAATCATTTCAGCATATTTGGTAGAATGATACGATCCGATGGAATAAGCAAGCCCACCTGAAATATTCAGTAAATTTGCATCCGGCAGTAGTTCTCTGATTGTATCAATTTGTTCATCTTTTTGCGGGACAATAAGAACGTGGTGCATAGGAATATTTTTCTCACTTTGCAGGAAGGCTTCGAGAATCCCGCCAAGTTCTGAAAAGATCAATTCTTCTTCGTCCGATACCTTATCGTCGGCATTGATCATGGCATTCATCATGTCTTTAAGCTGTGCCACCTGTTCGATAGGTGGTTCACTATTCAGGTATTCGGTAACGGTTTTTCGCAATTTCATGTAATTATTACTTGTATCCTTGGAACGGTTTTTATTGAGTTTTTCAGGAGAATAATCAATATTCCATTCCTTTGAAAAGGTCTCTAAAAGCTCCTGTTCCTTGGGTGCAAGTTCATTGTCGATCATAGCAAGCTGATGAAGGATATTTATTATAACTTCGGCATTAACAGGACGGAAGAAGCGTTTTATAAGGTAATCGGCTTCTTTGCGCTCCAAGCGTAAGGAGCGCATGATCAGCTTCCAGAAACGCTGTCCGCGCTGCCCTTTTACGAAGATACCTGTACCAATTACAAAGAAAATTGTTCCCTCAAAGATATAGATTATAGTATCCAGCATACTTTTCGGGTCGTTGGCGACAAAAATATAATAACTGACCCATAAAATACAATTGGCAATATAAATTCCCAATCCAGTGAGAGACTGGCTATCGGCTACTTCCAGTTCATGCTTACGTTTCCATATTTTATTGATTTTCAAATAAATAAAAATCACCGAGATAAGGAGAGAAATCTTTACAGTAGAATCAATAATATTAACATAAGTTGGGCGATTTATTTTGTAGTTATAACCGTTACTGTCGCGATGATTAATGTATAATTTACCTGTGACTGCGTTCTGCGGGGCAACTACTTTAATAAGTGTATCGCTCCAGGAAACGTATCCATCGGCTTCTTTACGAACTTCGTCATTATTTTCAATCAACCACAAAATTTTATCTTCCTTAATACCGGTGAATTCTACATAAGAAGTTCCCTTTTTGGCACCAAAATTTTTGCCAGTTATGGTTATAGTATCTCCATACTTAAAATCTTTCGGAGAAATCGAAACGATTTGCACGGATGTATTTTCTTTTGGGTTAGTAGCTTCTTCCTTGCTCTCACAGCCGATAAGAAGAACTAAAAAAAAACAAAATAATAGATATTTTATATAATTATCTTTTGTACTCATGGATTCTATTTTTATATATTTTATATTTATCAACAATCTTTCAAAAACAAAAATGCAAAATAACACAGTTGGGCTTAATAACAAAGGAAAACCTTTGACAAAAATGAAATTATTATTGATTTTTTTAACCCAAATTTTTCATTAAGATTTAACGCAATTTAAATTTTATAAGCAATTATCGAACTTACTTAAATCTCCCCTATCCCTCTTTTGCGGGTTGATGTTGTCTCAGAAGCCTCATTTCTGTCATTCCTGCAAATGAGACTGTGTGAAAACACGAAATATTCACGTATCTGTCATTCTTCCGAAAATCATCAATTGATGTTGTCTCAAAAGCTTCATTTCTGTCATTCCTGCGAATGCAGGAATCCCCTAAAGTGGCACTGGAAGGAGATTCCTGCATTCGCAGGAATGACATTTTTGTTAAATATGTGGCTTTTGAGACAGCCTCAACTTAGTGACATTACCCCTGTGGAAAGGGTTGGGGTGTGGTCTCCAAAGGATTCTATATTCACATTTATTAATTTGGGTTTAATATAACATGTTTTTTTACGATGACAAAATAAATATTCCTGATTTTAGTCTTTAATCTCTGAATAATTAATTTCAATTTTTTATCAACAATTTTATTATGAATATCATTAAACTCAAACTGAAAAAGTCCGCTAATCTCTGTATTGCACTGCTACTCTCAGTTCTTGGGTTCCCATTTCTATTAAATGGCTATGACAGACCGCAACCCGAATATGGTGTTCGTGAACCAATTCAGCTTCCAAGAAATTTTAATACTGTTCGTTTCACTAAAATCATTAAAATATTCGGAAGGGTATTAGCACTGTCCAATAATAAACCACTTAGAAATATTGAAATAAGTATGTTTGATAATAGGGGAGAAATTACAAAATTCCGATCTGATAGTTCTGGGAATTTCATTTGTTCTTTTAATTATTCCTACAATCTTCGCGATAGTTTGAATATCATGGTAAATTATAACCAATATACTAAAGATTTGAAATATAAAGAATTAAAATTTGGTTATAAACTATCGGACATAAAATCTGATACAATCATCATCAATCAGGACTTTATACTTGATGAAAATAAATAAAAGAATCCCGTTTGTTAAAAAACTTGCTCTGAATCTACATTTACAATATAAAAAGAATCAGACGGCGGCACATCAATTAAGTTATTTGTTCTGGGAATGCACACTTCGCTGCAATCTTAACTGCCTTCATTGTGGCAGTGACTGCACATCCAAAGATACCGAACCGGATATGCCAGCTGCCGATTTCTTTCGTGCTATTGATTCAATAATTCAGCATATTGATCCAAATAAAATAATGGTTGCTATTACCGGAGGTGAGCCATTAATGCGCCAAGACCTTGAATATTGCGGCATGGAGCTGACGAATCGTGGGTTTCCGTGGGGGATGGTAACAAACGGATTTATGCTTGACGAACAACGATTAAACTCTTTGCTTTATTCAGGATTAAGGTCGATTACAGTAAGCCTTGACGGATTAAGTCAGTCCCATAACTGGTTACGTGCAAAAGATGGTGCATTCGATAGGGCACTTAATGCAATTAAGTTGATTAATTCAGTCCCTGATCTAACTTCTGATGTTGCAACTTGCGTACATCATCAGAATATCAATGAACTTGAGGAATTATACAATGTATTAATAGCGGCAGAAGTAAAATACTGGCGCTTATTTACTATATTTCCGCGCGGCCGAGCAAAGGAAAATGGATTATTAATGCCTGATAAAGAACTTCTGGAGCAGCTTTTCGAGTTTATTAAGTCAAAGAAGAGCAATCAGAAAATTGTTATAAACTATGGATGTGAAGGCTTTCTTGGCTATTATGAGGCAGACGCAAGGGATTATCTGTTCTTTTGCAAGGCGGGAATAAATATTGGTTCAATTCTCAATGATGGCTCCATATCATCTTGTCCGAGTCTTCGTGCTGATTTTATTCAGGGCAATATTTATAAAGATGATTTTATAGATGTATGGAATAATCGCTATCAGAAAATGAGAGACAGATCTTGGACGAAAACTGGCATCTGTACTGATTGCAAAGCATATAAATGGTGCTGTGGAAATGGACTTCATCTCAGAACGGAAGGAGATGAAAACCCAATGATCTGTCATTGGATTTAATTTGACATAATAGGTGGTTAAATACTTTAACCAATTTTTTATTTTTCTTAGGAGTCTTTATATGAAACACTTACAACTTATTGGACGCATAATTTATGCACTACCTTTTATCATGTTCGGATTCGGACATCTTACGAATGCCTCAATGATGGCAGGCATGGTTCCGTCATATTTCCCATTTGCCATTTTTTGGGTTTATATTTCAGGATTAGGATTTTTAGCAGCGGCAATTGCATTATTAATTAATAAATATGCAAGTCTTGCTACTTTATTGGTTGGTGTCGTTTTATTAATTTTTGCTGTTTTAGTTCATGCCGTCGGAATGGGAGATCAGCAAATGGGACAAATGCATATCGCCATGTTTATGAAGGATTTTGCATTAGCAGGAGCCGCATTCTTTATTTCGGCTACACTTAAAGCTCAAGGGAAATGAGTTGAAGGTTATAAGTATAAGATCCTCCCGTCAGAAATTTTTTCTGACGGGAAGGATATGCTCCCATTTCAACAGCAAACCAAAATCCACTACTTGAAAAATTACTCGTAATTACAGCGGAAATTGAATATGTAAATGCTGAAGTAGCAGCACCTATAATATCATTTCCTTAATGAATTAGGAATTATTGTCATTCCCGTGCATGCGGGAATCTCCTTCCAGTGCCAATCAGGGGATTCCTGCATACTCACAAATGACAGTTTCATCCTCCGTGTCATTCCCGCGCATGCGGGAATCCCCTTCGGTTACAACTTCATAATCCAGAATCCTGACAAATGACAGGGCTACTATTTGGTGGATTCCTGCATACGCACAAATGACAAGCAAAGGTAGTTTTCACACAGTCTCGCATGCGGGAATCCCCTTCCATGGCGCAATTGAGGATTCCTGCATACGCAGGAATGACAGCCTTCAAGTAGGAAACGATATAATAGCTCCTATAGCCATACCTATTAACAAATCATCAATAACAAACAGCTGCCCGCTCGGATCAGTATTTTTCAGCGGATTATTCAGGTAGTATGAATAGCGGTTGTAGTTCTGTAGGTTGCCGGGGCTTTGGACGTAGTTATCAGTCGATAGGAAGCGCCCCAGAGCGGGATCGTATAACCTTCCGTTCTTATTAATGAAATATTCAAAAACAGCGACAGAAGCAGTATTATCACCTATTAAATAAAATTCTTAATTTTGACTATATCTTTTCAAATTCCGATAAAGTTAAATTTGATTGCTTTAAAATTGCCCTGAACGTTCCTTCTGGCATATCTTTTGTATGAATTGCCACATAAGTTTGTCTTCCGTCTGGATGACGCAATATTATATGTGAACCACTCTGACGCTTAATTTCAAAGCCAATTTTCAATAATTTCCGAAGTATTTCATTCGGTTTATTAGGCATATTCACCGATTTCAAAAGTTGTAAATAATTCCTCATTCGAATGAATTATTTCTTCATTATTCGCTTTTTTTTCATCAATCCACAGTTTAACCAAGTCATTACTATTGCTTAAAGCACCTTCAATGCCAAGACCATGTGTTGTCAAACCCAATGATGGCACATGAGCATAATAATATCCATCACCCAATTCAGACTTATTCATTTTTTCAAGAACTACACCAAATTTCATAAACACTCCTAATAATTATTTTCATGTAAAACGCTAATATTCATATTTTATTTTACTCTTGCTTTAAAACCTTCCAACTCGAAAATTTCCAATCAATTTCCACACACAAGATAAACACACCATTTGAGAGGGCGCTTCACTTCGTTATCAGTCGATAGGAAGCGTCCCAGAGCGGGATCATACAACCTGCCGTTCATATTGATAAGTGCAAAGTCCGTCAGCTGCTCGTGGCCGGTATAGCAGCGGGGGATGATATTTGATACCGAGACATTATAATTTGTCCAGTCGCTTGGATCGCGCTTTTCATTATTTTCTAATTTGAATAAATTCCTCATATTCAACTCCAACATCTTTTAAAATTTGCTTTAAAAGAATTGGAGAAATATCTTTTCCTTTATGAAAAGGAACAGTTGTAGTCCTACCATCAAAACTTCTGAATTGTTTATGAGAGCCTTTTTGTCGTATCTCAACAAATCCAAGTTTTTCAAGAATATGAATCACTTCATTTGGTTTTAATATTGGAAATTTTGGCATTTCAGGCAAAAACTAAATTCTGTGTTCCAATGAATTCACTCTCTAATTCAGGCTCTCCATCCTCAAGGAGCATATCAACAACTTCAAATAGATTTTGGCGCAAATCCTCAATTGTTTCCCCTTGCGAATGAGCACCCGGAAATCCAGGAATATACCCTACAAATAGCCCTGTGTCTTTGCATTTTTCAATAACTGCTGAAAAAGTGTGCATATTAGCTCCAATTTTAATAATATATATTAAGAACGAAAAACAAAAATAAATATTTTACTTCTGCTTCACTATTTTCCAGCTTGTGCTTGCTCCGTTTATTTCCACGCGCAGGATAAAGACACCGTTTGACAGGGTGCTTAAATCAAGTGTGTTGGCGGCGGAAATACTCTTGAGTGTGTAAACAGCAGTGCCGTTCAAGTCCACCACAGTAACAAAGCCGCTCTCATCCTTACTCAGATTAGAAATACTCAAGCTGGCAATGCCAGTAGTTGGATTTGGAGCTACTTTTATGTCGTGCTTCACATCTACTATTGTTTTGGTTAGGCTGTCCTGATGTGGGGCTATTATTTTACCTGAAGCGTGTGTACGTCTAATGCGGTTTCCGGCGGCATCGTAACCGAATGAATAGAGGTTCACTCCTGCATAAGATGCTGTGGCAGCAAAGATATATAAAAAACAGGCTAATGATAAAGTAGTTTTGTTCATGATTTTCCTTCTTTGTTCTTATCAATTTTTCATTTATAATTTTTCTATTCTCTAATAATCATTCCAAGTCAAAATGTATTTTTATCAGCAATCGTTTAGTTAAGTCTGTCAGGCAGCGGTATTTCTATTTTCAACATTCTGAAAGTAGCTGATAGTGCGGATCCCGGTTGCGTAGTATATGTAGTTATACTTTCCTGCGAAGGCGGCTATGGCTGTGAAGAGCAGATGGATTGTAATTAACTTACACAAATTATATCCTTTTTTTTTGATTATTTATAAAATATTTCCCATTCCCAAAATTTCCACCAAGGAGGAGGTCCGCCACAATAACAGCGCCTTGCACAATATCTAATATATTTTTCTGTAAAATAACTTTTCCTTATTAAATCCCAGTCACTACCATGCACAAGTTTGATAGAAAGTACTGAATCTTTAATCTGAAAATAAGACAGGTTATCGACAAAAAAAACAAACTCTGCATTGTAGCCGTATAAGAAAAGAAAATCGGGATCAGCATCTCCAAAATATATACCACCATCGTAATAATTTTGAAAAAAATGATAATTATGTATAATTGAATCATAAGGATTTTCTGTGATTATATTACGATAATAACAATCAGTCCAATCTTTATCAACATGAAAGTAATTCCTATTTTTAAAATAAAATGAGACCTCACAATCATAAGTAATTGTATCATAATATAAATACTTACAAATACTCTCAGGGTATCGATAATTTCTTGCAGAATTATCAAATTTAAGGACTGGAATCAATTTAATTTGGAATTGAGTTAGAACACTATCGTTCGATAGAAATACTTTTTTTAAAGAATCATCTTTGTTTAAATAGAATTTCAGTTTCTCGATTGCATGATTTTCATACTTAATACGTAGAATTTTATAAGTATCTTGAATTCTTTTAAGTTCTCGAATATCGCAATCACAATTCACCTGTGAATTTAATTTTAGACTTGCTAAGAAAATTATAAAAACTATGTATGATGATAATTTCATTATTTTACCAGTTTAAAAAGAAACCAATGTTATTATGAGATTTTATATAATCTGCAGACACACGTTTGTAAACGGAACTATTGGGGTCCACAATCACATACTTATAGCTACCATCATTCCAATATGCCATTCCTACTGCATTTATTGAATGTGCACTCATTGGGTAAACAGTATTTGATAATATTGCCGGTGGATTTCCATTATCCAAATAATTTTTTAGATATTCTTCACTAAAAAACCGCTGCTTAACAAAATCTTTAGGAGAAATGCCAAAATATCTCTCGCTTCCCTTTATATAACCTTTAGCTCCAGAACCAGCGATCTCATCCCAATAAATCATAGTCTTGGTGAGGCTGTCGCTACCTTGCGGATTCATTTTCTGAGCCGTAAAACTGCGAGCACTGCGGCTGCCGGAAGCGTCGTTGGTATAAGTAAAGTTTCCTGCGAAGGCAACACTGCCAAATACAAAAATTAATAAGATGATGATTTTCATTTTTTTCATACTATGGATAAGTTAGTGTCCAGTTTGTGGAATCCAAGTATTTTAAGTCGAAATCTATTCGTTTTAAGTACATATTATATTTCTTTATTGTATCCCATGGGACACTATCAGTAACTGTTTTATCGAATAAAAAAAGCCTTTGAATTGGATATTTATTCAATGTTTCTTTCCACCAACTATATTGTTTAATTAAAGAATGAGGATTTAATGAAAAATTTGTCTTTTCTATTACGATATTTGAATCTATGTGGATAAAAAATAACAAAGTTTTATTTGAATTATTTACAATAGTCAATGTAGAATCACCAGTTGGTTCACCAAATGGACAACCTTTAAATGAAAGTAATAATAAAATTAAAACTATATAATTAATAATAAAATTCATATTTTTCATAAGTACCTTATATTGAGTAACAATCTCTAAATAATTATTAAAATAAGAGCCACCAAAATAAGCTCAAAGATAATCCTAATTCTATTGTATCCTCTAAGTCAAATGGATCACCTGTAATTGGGTGTGGTCTCTGATATCCATTTATATCTCTTGGATTTGGATAAACAGCACTATACCCTTTTCCACTATACCCACCATTTATAAAAGTATTTTTATCAAAGAAGTTGGGGTCTCCTTTTTTATAACCTTTAGCACCAGAACCAGCGATCTCATCCCAATAAAGCATAGTCTTGGTGAGGCTGTCGCTACCTTGCGGATTCATTTTCTGCGCAGAAAAACTGCGGGAAATGCGGTTGCCGGAAGCGTCGTTGGTGTAGGTGAAGTGTCCTGCGAAAAAGTTCATCAAAGAAACAAATAAAAGACTTGAAGTGATTTTAATAAAGATAATCATTATTATTTTCCGTTTACTAATTAATTTTCTTGTTTATCTTCTATTTGTAAAATTCAACAGGGCCATTATCAATATCTATATAGCAATTATCTCGTTTAATTTTATTGTATGGCCATTTTTTTCCGATATTAAATATTTCGTCTATAATCAATTTTTGTTCACTGTATATTTTATATCCAGGTTTTAAACCGCAATCATAAAAGCTATCAATAAGTTCATGGTTTTTTATTGTATATTTCATCCCAATAATATTACAAATAAATATCACCATTTCCTTTTGACTTAAGCATTTATAAATATTGCCAACTCTATCCTTTTCGAAGTAATGGAAATAATAAACAGCCTTACCTCTGAATATAAGCCATCCATAGAATTTTTCTTGATAATAAACAAAACATCTTTCCGGCATTCTTAAAGAATCTAATTCCAGTTGTCTATATGAAGAATCCTGAAATTTCTTTTCAACTATCCTATATACTGGTACAGTTTTAAAACTTAACATATCAATTTTTATCATAGAATCCTTAACAATTTTTTTATTAGGATTAGCTTCAACTAAATTTTCAAAATATTTGTCCAAAAAAATAGGGAGAATTTTTGGAACAATATTTTGATTGTATATTTCATAAGACTTTTCAATCGAATTGATATCAAATTTATAATCTTGAGTTAGTAGAATATTTGATGTTAAAACGCTCATTAAAATTATTGATTTTAAAAATCTAATAAACATATTTCTTCCTATTTTAAGGTATAATCCAACATTTGTTAATAGAGGTAGTTTGAATTTTGAGTAATTGGGTGTAATCTATCGTTTGAATCCCATTTAATCCTGGATTTAATATTAATAGTTTATAGCCATAAGAATATGTTTCAACTCCAACTATAGTAACTGCATGTCGAATGGGTGTTAATTGTACATTTGATGTACCATCTGGTTGAATTATTATTGTAGGATGTTGAACTCCACTATTTATCGAACCAACAACTGGTCTGCCTTGCTCTATTTCACTTGTAATGGTATTTATATCCTTTTCAGTATCTTTAATGTTGATTCCACAAGCCTCATATATAATCTGATCTTCTGTTACACCTTCACCATTAATACCACGAGCCATATTAAAAAGTTCTTCTTGACTTAACCCATTATCTGGCACACCGTAAATTTTTGCAATTGTTTTAGCACTAGCAGGTGTACACCAATCATCTCTTAATTGTCTTTCACCTTCTGTAACACCGTCCAATCTAACAGTTTTTGGTATCTCGTTACCATTTAAAGGATTAAGACCTTTAGCTTTTGCTATTCCATAACCTTTGAATGCACCCTGAATACCACCAATGACTCCCGCAGTTCCCCAATTATAAAAGAAATATTTATTTTCCAACACACAATTAGAAATGCCATTAATAACTATTCCAGATGCAGCTCCTGCAATAAAACCTGGTGCTGCTCCTGCAACCTGAATTGCTGCTGAAATTCCACCTGTCATCATGCATAGCATCCCTCCTTTCATGCCTGCTATGCACACATCTTGCCAATCTACCTTCCCTGTCGATTTATATTGTGAATATGCGTTTACGGCAGCAGAGATAAGCATAGCTACTAGAATATCATCGATACCAAAACATTGCCCACTCGGATCAGTATATTTCAGCGGATTATTCAGGCAGTATGAATAGCGGTTGTAGTTCTGTGGGTTGCCGGGACTTTGGACGTAGTTATCAGTCGATAGGAAGCGACCCAGAGCGGGATCATATAGTCTGCCATTCATATTGATTAGTGCAAAGTCTGTCAGGTGCTCGTGGCTGGTATAACCGCGGGGGATGATATTTGATACCGATACGTTATAATTTGTCCAGTCGCTTGGTTCGCGCATCCGTCCCCAAGCATCGTAGCTAAAGCGACCTGCATCGGTAGTTGTGCTATTTCCCTGAACCTCTTCTAAGCCTACAATCGAGCCTTGGCGGTCAGTTAACACGTAATACAGTTTATTCGGCTGATTAGTTTCTTTAATATAAACCGCAAAAAGACCGGTAGGAGCTGTTAAATAATGTATCTCCTTAACATTGCCTGTTGCCACATTAACTTCTTTCTCGTAAGAACCGCAATAGAAGCGTTTTGTAACAGCTCCGCTTCTGGTCGTTGTCATCAATCTTCTTTCATTATCGGTTCCATATATAAATTCTGCACTATTCATACCTTCGGA
>JAPLFL010000084.1 GCA_026390695.1 Candidatus Kapaibacterium sp.
ATCCTGCATTTCAATAATAAATATAGTGCCCTGCGGATTTCCGTTCCTATTCCATGATAGTTTATTAGTTCCATTTGGATTTGGATTAGCTAATAAATCAGTCGGTGGGATTGGATTAACCGGTGAAGGATTGGAATCACGCACATTTATTCCCAATTGTGCCTTCAATTGCGACGAAACAGAAGGATTTGCCTGAATTTTTCTTACCAAAATCCTCACACTCGTCTCAAATTTTTTCCTGTCTGTACGTTTTAACTCAGCAGCAGCCTTTGCTTCTGCTTGTTTTGTGACATTGTTGGTAATTGCCGAATCCAAATTAGTTTTATCGGTTGAGGTCGGAGTAACGTCACCTGCTATTAATCCCAAAGTAGTGAGATTAGCATTGGTAACGGTTAAAAAATTAGTAGCCCATGCTTGTAAGTCCGCATCTTTTACGGGTAAGTAAATCTTATTTACACTAGTTAAATACATTTTAATTTTTACTAAATATTTCCAATAACAAATTAACAATTTTTTTTTATTATCAAGTATTTTTTTGGATTGTTGAAAAATAGTTGATTATATTTACAGCAACTGGTTTGTAATTGCGATTTCCTTACAGCTAATGAAGCTCGAAGTTAAACAAACCATTAACGATAATTTCAGAAACTCATAACTTATTATTATATGTTTCAATAAATTTAAAAATCTCTCGTCAATACTCAATTATAGTTTTTTGATAATTAATTGTTCTTTTTTTAACTTTTTTGGAGAAATCTATGGCAGGTATAGTCGGATATGGTTCTTATGTTCCAGCATACCGTATTAAAGCTAGTACTATTGCGGATCAATGGGGCGACGATGCAGCTGCAATCGAACGCGGTTTGCTTTTAAAAGAGAAAACCGTTCCCGGATTGGATGAAGATACAATCACAATTGCAGTGCAAGCAGCTAAATACGCTGTAAAACGCGCAGGAATTAATCCTCAAGAAATCGGAGCCGTTTATATTGGCTCTGAATCACATCCTTATGCAGTGAAACCTTCGGGAACTGTATTAATCGATGCTCTCGGAATTGGCCCACACGTTCACGTTGCAGATTTTGAATTTGCTTGCAAAGCCGGTGCAGAAGCGATGTACGTCGCTTTATCACATGTTTTGGCAAATGCAATGGATTATGCAATGGGAATCGGTGCCGATACTTCGCAAGGCGCACCCGGAGATGCTCTTGAATATTCTGCTTCTGCAGGAGGTTCAGCATTCATCATGGGTAAGAAAAATGTTATTGCCGAAGTTTTACATACTCATTCTTTCACAAGCGATACAGCCGATTTCTGGCGTCGCGAATATCAACATTATCCACGCCACGGTGGCCGTTTTACAGGCGAACCTGCATATTTCAAACATGTTCTTGGCTGTTCACGCCAATTACTTGATAAATCAGGACTAAAACCCGAAGACTTCAAGTATGCTGTATTTCACATGCCCAATGGAAAATTCCCATTAAAAGCAGGAAGTACTCTTGGATTCACAAATGAACAGATGGAACAAGGATGGGTTGTCAATTTGATGGGTAATACTTATTCAGGTTCTTCACCAACAGGATTGGCAGCCATTCTGGACGAAGCAAAGCCAGGAGATAAAATCTTCATGATTTCATTCGGTTCAGGTGCAGGTTCAGACGGATTTGTGTTTGAAGCAACTGACAGAATCACAGAAGTTCAAGGATTGGCTCCAAAAACCCGTGATTTATTGAATGGAAAGAAAATTTATCTTGACTATGGTAAATATGTAGCATATCGTAAGAAAATCATGTTTAACGAATAATTAATACTAAAACCATGAAAAAATTATCAAAAGATTTTCTTAAACTGAGTTCTGCTGAACTTGCCAGTCTGGCTCTGCCGATTTATGAATGTATCCTTACTGAAATTCCTAAAGGGGAAGATGAAGAAGAGCGTCCATTTGATCCAAACTATACATCAATTATTGTAGTTTCACGAAAAATTGATAATAATACACTTTGGGTTGCCAATGCTTTGATTGATAAATTCTGTACCGGACTGAAAGATGGTTTTCTTGAAATTTTGCCCTTATCGGAATATAATCAAATGGTGGATCATTTTGAACAACAAATGATTGTTTATAGAATTGAAGTAACTGAAGCAAAAAAAATGATTTATGATTCTGTAGATTATGCTGAATCCATAGGAATTAAGCCAAATAAAGTACTAAGAGAAATTGGTATTATGTTTCAAGATATTGATTCGTCTGTTTGTAATAAAATATTTTCATTTGGATTAAATGGAAGACCTACTTATATTCCTTTTTTGCAAGATGAGGACTCTTTGAGAAAAAAAATCATTAAAGCTTTAACTAAAAAAGTCGGAGCTGATGGATTTGATGTTATTTATCAAGAAGATTTCATGAATCAAGAAGAGATTGATGAACTACTTGATGATGAGTTTGATGATGAATTTGATGATCAGGACGAAGATGCAGTTATGGATGCAATGCAAACGCATCTTGATACTTTTGAGAAATTTACTGATTTTGTTGAACTATCGCTCTCTGTTTTAAAATCTGAAAAAAATACAAAATCAGATGAGTTTAAGTTTTTTAGAGACCTTTCCAAAGATCCGAAATTAAGAAAAGTAATGTATGATGAAATTAGAAATTTCGCAAAACAAAATTCACTTAAAGATGTTGGAAATGTTGTTAAATTTAATAATGAATAATAAAATTAATTAATATTGGAGGAAATTTATGCGTGATGTTGCAATTATCGGTGTCGGTATGACGCACTTCGGAGAGCTTTGGTCGCAGTCGATACGCGATATGTTTTCCGAGGCAGCGCTCAAAGCTATGGACGATGCCGGAGTTGAAAAAATTGACTCACTCTATGTCGGCTGCATGAGTAGCGGACTTTATACAAACCAAGAGCATTTGGGATCTGTGATGGCTGATTATATGGGCCAGCGCGGAATCCCTGCAATGCGCGTCGAATCAGCTTGCGCTTCGGGCGGAATGGCTGTCCGCGCTGCTTTTATGGAAGTTGCTTCCGGTCAGAGCGATATCGTTATGGCTGGTGGCGTTGAAAAAATGTGGGATGCTGATGATGGCTCGGCTATTCTTGCCACTGCTTCGGATCAGGAATACGAAGCCTTCACCGGTGTTACTTTCCCCGGATTGTATGCTATGATGGCTCATGCTTATATGCACAAATACGGTTTGACCCGCGAAGAATTGGCTATGCCTCCGGTCTTCAATCACCGTCATGCGATCAATAATCCTAATGCTCAATACCCTTATGAACTTACCGTAAAAGGTGTTTTGAGTTCATCAATGGTTGCTGATCCATTGCGCTTGATGGATTGCTCACCTATTACTGACGGCGCTGCTGCGGTTATTCTTTGTTCGATGGATAAAGCAAAACAAATTTGCAAAAATCCTATCAGAATAAAAGGAATTGGCTCTGCTACCGGACCGATTGCTCTTCATAATCATAATGATTTAACACGTCTTGATGCAGTCCGTTTAGCTGGCGAACGCGCTTATAAAATGGCTGGCGCAACACCAAGTGATATTTCACTTTGTGAAGTGCATGATTGTTTCTCTATTGCTCAGATAATCGTTGCCGAAGAACTTGGTTTCTTTGAATATGGCAAGGGCGGAAAAGCTATTGCTAACGGCGAAGCTACTTATGGCGGCAAAGTCGTTATTAATACATCCGGCGGCTTGAAAGCTAAAGGACATCCAGTCGGAGCAACAGGCGTTGCACAGTTAATTGAAGTTGTTGAGCAGCTTCAGGGACGTGCAGGCAAACGTCAGGTCGAAAATATTAAACTCGGAATGACACAAAATATGGGCGGTTCCGGTGGTAGTTCAGTTGTACATATTTTGGAGGCAATATAATGGCAAATTCACCTCGTTATACACGCGAAATTCCGCATCGCTATCGTTTGGAAGCACAGAAATTCGAGAAAAGCGGACATGTAGCATTTCCACGTCGCTATGTTGACCCAACAAACGGCGACCGCAAAAGCGAACCCATAACATTATCAGGATTCGGAACAATATTATCATATACCAGTATAAATATTGCTGCTGATGATTATGCCCGTCAGACACCATTTGCAATTGCAATTATCGAAACCGAAGAAGGCGCAAGATTAACAACCCAAGTAATCGACTGTGATTACAAAGATGTTAAAATCGGTGCCCGCGTACAGCTTGTCTTCCGTAAAATAATGGAAGAAGGAGCATCCGGAATAATAAATTACGGCTACAAAGCGATTTTGGTGTGATTTAGATTCTCATACAGATGTCCAACACTTTCAAAGTGTTGGACATGCTGGAGAAAAATTTTTGAAAATTCATTAGCTTAATAGGTTGAAAAATGAAAGTTTTTCGGTGGAATGAAGAGAAAAATAATTTTCTGAAAAAAGAAAGGAATATCTCGTTTGAACAAATTACAAAAGCTATTACTAAAAATTGCTTAATTGAAACTAAAGACCATCCTAATCAACAAAAATATCCCAATCAGAGAATTTTTTATGTAAATATCAAAGATTATATTTATGCGGTTCCTTTTGTTGAAGATGACAATAAAATTTTCTTAAAAACGATCTATCCTGACAGAAATGCAACAAAAAAATATTTAGGAGGAAAAAATGGTTGAATACATTGATGAAGAAGAGAAAGATTTTTTTGAATCCTTATACGCTGATGACTGGCAGCCTAATCCTGATAAAAATGTAAACAGAATTTATGAAGAATATGCCAGATACAGTCTTGAGCTTTCAAATAAAATAGAATTAAACATAACTTCAAACGATTTTGAAAATATTCAAGTCAAAGCATTAGAGGCTGGAATACCATATCAATCGATAGTTTCATTATTAATCCATCAATATAATGAAGGCAAGATTTCGTTGACGATATAATAAATAAGTAATTAGGAAATCTTATGGCAAGCCAAGTAGTACAAGCATCATTAAATGAATTTTATGGAATTCTCCCTCATTTAATGAAACTTCCTACTCAGAAGTTCTGGGTGGATTATGATAAGGAGGTTGATGTTCTTTATATAAATTATATGAAGCCACAAAGAGCAACAGATTCTGAAATGCTTGATAATGGAGTACTAATTCGTTATAGAGATGAAGATATTATTGGAATTACTATTTTAGATGCTTCGACGAGAGGAAATTAACATGAAGCAAATAGAAGAAAATATTGAATCATTAGATGATGATTTATTACCGGAGTATGATATTGATTATTCGAAAGCAATTCGTAATCCATATTTCAAGATGTTTACTGAAGAAGAGCTTATTGAACGAATAAGATTATCTGAAATAGATATTGAAAATGGAGATTATTTAACACATGAGCAGGTTAAACAACTTAGTAAAGAGTGGTAAATGATAATTCATGGGCTTTTTATCACGTAGTGATTATATTTTGGTAGATGTGAAACACCCCACACATTTTTATCCCGTAGGGATTAAATTAATGAAAATGTCATCCCGAAAAACCCCTCCCTAACCCTCCCCGAAGGGGAGGGAACAAAGCCACGATCCAATTCCCTCCCCTTCGGGGAGAAGCATCTATTCCAATTCCCTCCCCTTCGGGGAGGGTTAGGGAGGGGTTCTTAAAAGAAATAATCCTTCTACCATTTGCTCAAACAAAAATAACATCTCCTAAAATAATTCTACTATTTACTCAACTGAAAGAAAATATGCCATATTATAAAAATAGTATTTTCTTCTTATATAAAGGTTTCATGTTATGGCAGCAGTTTGTTTATCGAGGATTTGCCTAATAATATCGGTATTAATATTTAAAAATATGATAATAAATACTTAATTATGATGAATAATTACCAATATATTGACAATATTTACTTGTTTATCAATAATAATTTAGAAAAAATTGATCAGAATGTTTTGTTTATTAAGAATAATTACGTAATTTGTATAGATAACTTTTTGTTTTTTTATAATAAGGATTAAATTTATGACTGGAACTTCTTACTTACCCGCAAAAGATGCGGACTTACAAGCATGGGCTACTAATTTTTTAACCGTTACCAATGCTAATCTCACTACTTTGGGATTAATAGCAGGTGACGTTACTCCGACCTCAACCGATAAAACTAATTTGGACACAGCAATTACCAACAATGTCACAAAACAAGCAGAAGCAAAGGCTGCTGCTGAGTTAAAACGTACAGACAGGAAAAAATTTGAGACGAGTGTGAGGATTTTGGTAAGGAAAATTCAGGCAAATCCTTCTGTTTCGTCGCAATTGAAGGCACAATTGGGAATAAATGTACGTGATTCCAATCCTTCACCGGTTAATCCAATCCCACCGACTGATTTATTAGCTAATCCAAATCCAAATGGAACTAATAAACTATCATGGAATAGGAACGGAAATCCGCAGGGCACTATATTTATTATTGAAATGCAGGAT
>JAPLFL010000122.1:0-35071 GCA_026390695.1 Candidatus Kapaibacterium sp.
CAGAACTATATGAATTGGTTTAGAATACAAAAGACAATGAATGGAAATATAAATAATTACTTAAAGTTAGCGCTGACATCAAATTCATCATTTGTTTCAGCAAACAATTTATCTACACAATATGTTATATCATAGCCATTTTATTCAACATTAATAAACAATTTAAAAAATAATTTGGATATTTCGGAAAAGATGTGCAATTTTGTAATCTTGTTTTTTCGAAAACAAGATGGAGAGTTCGCATAATGGTATTGCAGCGGTCTTGAAAACCGCCGGGCGCAAGCCTGTGGGGGTTCGAGTCCCTCACTCTCCGCAGCAATAAAAAAGCCCTTTGATATAAAAGGGCTTTTTTTTATTTATATATCCTTGAGACAGCTTCGTCGATAAGTAGTTCCTTTATTTTCTGGCCATGTTAATCACACTATGCTTTCTGCCATACCAGAAATAAACCAATCCACCGATTAATAACCATATTCCTAATCTCAGCCAGTTAACTTCATCCAAAGAAAACATCATTGCCAAGTTGAATGCAATTCCTAAAGGTGCAACAATCCATAGTGCCGGAGCTCGGAATGGTCTTTCTCGTGATGGTTCCTTATATCTCATAAACATTACGGCAGCACAAACCATGACAAAAGCAAGTAGTGTGCCGATATTGACTAATTCTGCAATTTTACTGATAGGAATAAATGCAGCAATTAATGATACCACAAATCCAGTTAGTAATGATGCTTTATATGGTGTTTTATATTTGGGGTGTAATTCTCCGAAAATGCCCTTTGGTAGCAGCCCATCCTTGCTCATTGCATAAAATATTCGTGACTGCCCCATCAGCATTACAATTGTAACGGATGTCAGTCCTGCAATAGCTGCAATAGAAATAATAAACACTGCGAATTTCAGGCCTTGACTGGCAAAAGCATAAGCTATAGGTGCATTTACATCAATATTTGAGTACTTAACCATTCCAGTCAAAACAAGAGCAACAAGTATATATAAAACTGTGCATACAAGTAGAGATACTATGATTCCAAACGGCACATCTTTTTTAGGATTCGTTGCTTCTCCTGCCTGCGTTGAGACAGTATCAAAGCCAATATATGCAAAAAATATGTAAGCGGCACCGGAGAGAATACCCATAAATCCATAAGCCTCACGTGAATTGCCTGCCTGAGTCACTATCATTGCCTTTTCAGGAATAAATGGAGTCCAGTTTTTTATATCGATATACATGGATCCGACAACGATTATAAACAAAACTACAGTTAATTTGATAGCAACCATAATGATATTTGTGTTTGCCGCTTCTTTTATTCCTTTAACCAGAATAAATGTAACAAGCCAAATAATAAGAAAAGCCGGTAGATTAAATGAGAAATGATATCCGAAAATCGTTGGTAAATCTAAGGAAGAATAATGAGTTAATAATTCACTTGTTTTATCAGCATTTCCGGCAACTTTCTCTATGGCTGTATTAGCAGTAAACGAATCAACCGAGAGCCACATTGGCAGCTTCAATCCGAATAAATTTAAAAATTTACCGACATAGCCTGACCAGCCAACGGCTACAGCACCTGAAGCCATGGCATATTCGAGAATTAAGTCCCAGCCGATAATCCATGCAAAAAGCTCACCCATTGTGGCATAAGAGTAGGCATAAGCCGAGCCTTCTACCGGTAAAAAAGAAGCAAATTCAGCATAACATAAGGCTGCAAATGTACATCCAATACCAGCAATTACAAATGATAGGGCTAAAGCCGGGCCTGCATGTTCACGAGCTCCTATTCCTGTCATAACAAAAATGCCAGCACCTATAATTGCTCCAACACCTATTGCTGTCAAATTCCACTTCCCAAGGACTCTTTGCAATCCGCTTTTCTTCATATCTTCCTGAAAAGCTTCGATTGGTTTCCTTATAAATAGAATCCCTTTCCATTTCACAATCTGAAATATCAGATAAAGTGTTACCACAGCCGTAAGAGAGATTAAAAAGATTTCAATATTCGACATAATTCGCTCCTATATGATGATTATTCTATTCTTGTTAAATTATTTAGCAATCTCTTTTAACACATTTAATAAAAACATGGCTGATTCCTCAAGCTCAGAAAGTGTTTTATTATTTTCAATTGCAAAATCAGCGAAATTCCGCTTTGCTACCGGATCTAATTGGTTTTGTAGAATCAAATTAATATGCTCGATTGCTAAACCTCTGCTCTGGGCGCGTTTCACGCAAATATCAGGTTCAGCAAATACATCAATTATATAATCAAATCCTTCATCAAGATTTGTTTCATAAATTAAAGCACTTTCGATAAATACTAATTTTGATCCACCCCCCTCGTACATATCAGTTAGTTCAATCATTTCTTCAATTACAAAAGGATGAACGATGGTATTAAGAAGCATCAGTTTATTTTCCGTCGAAGAAAAGACTATTTCAGATAGCTTCTTTCTTATTACCAGATCATCGCTATCAAAAATATCATTTCCAAACGCCTGTTTCAGAGCTGCTTTTGCCTGATTATTAAAATTCATGACTTTGTGAGCCAACAGATCAGTAAAGATAACCGGATAGCCTTTGCCCTGATAAACTTGCCCTACTGTGGTTTTTCCGCTTGCTATACCGCCCGTTATCCCTATGACCAAACAATTCCTGTCCGTATTAAGTGTCAAACTCTTCCCCATTTATTTTTTTTCCAAAGGTGATTGTATATTTTCAATCTGATAAAGCGCGTCTTTTGCCAATTTATTATCCTTATCAGCCCTCAATGCTTCATTGAAAGCTTTTGTTGCAAGTTCTTTATCTCCGTTAAACATTGCATATCTTCCGATATTTACCAAATTGACAGCAACTGTTGAGGCAATTCCTTTTTCAAGGTGCCCATCCTTTCCTTTAAGAGATTCTAAAAATTTGTTGATGTCAATATTTCTTAGAAAGACTGGTTCTATTTTTTGTCGTCTTTCTAATCTTAATGCGAATCCTTCAGGAATTAATTGATTGCCGTCGATAATGAATTTCACATCATCGGCAGACCAGTTCCCCTGCCCGCTCTGGTCTGGCAAAGCTACATCTATCGTAATATAAACAGGAATGGAATCGCTGATATTTCTTACAAAACTTCTGATAAGTTCAAGGAAATGTTGCTGAATTGTAGGACTGGTCTCATTGTGTGATTCAAATTTCTCCAGATCAATCATAAAACGATCGAGTTCTACCTTGCTATGATTCATTCTGCGGGGATACCAGTGTCTTAATTGCTCAGGATACCATGTCCGCCGCAATAGCTCTTTATCTATTATAGTAACATCGGGTCGGAATCCTTCAACCCTTTGTTTATACCAAAATGCCGAAACCCAATAATCCCATTGAGACGAAATAATTATTGAATTAGGTCTGATATTTTCTGCTAAAATTCGAGTGTATTCAGGCACAAGAATATCATCTGATCTATTGTTTTCGTGATAATTCAAGGCCACAGAAATAGCAGGAATAATAAAGAATGAGATAATCAAACTTTTATTAAATCTTGCAATAAAATACAAACCCATCAGCATTATAAGGAATAGAACTGTATATGAAGTCACGAAATAAGTATCAATATCATGAATATTATAGTTTAGCGTGTAAAGTAAGCTGGATACGAATGTAATTAATAAAAAAATCAGTATGGTGGCGGACATTTTGCCTAATTTATAAATTCCGAGAATAAGTGGAACTATTCCGATATAAGCGAATTGGAGAGGAAATATTTCATAATAATGCTTAAAATTGGCTTTGAAAGCAGCCATTCCGGTAAACATCCACACCTGATATTGCTTTCCAAGCACATGATAAGAAAACTTATCTAAGCCACGTGATACCCATCCCCAATTAAAGTCAGGGAATGAAGAGCTTCGAATAAATGGGAAGATGTATAAGCTGCCGCCCAGAGCCATTGCTATTAATAGTAATCCGAAAAGTTTAAAATTTGTTACTGAAAAATCCGCCTTTTTTGTCGGACTTTTGAAAAATAAAAATATACATCCCGGAACAAGCAATATTGTTGTCAGATGGTTCGAAAAGCTGATTCCAAGCATTAAAGCAGCGAATAATTTTAGTTTTGAATTATCTTTTATTGATGATAATAGAGAAAAATAGATAACTGAATTCAAAGTGAGCAATTGCAATGAGTAAACTTCGATGGCATTTGCCTGACCCCATATAGTTAATGCAGTGCCATAAATAAGTGCTGCAGCAGCCGCAATTAAAGATATTGAATATTTACCGAATTCCGAATTACTTTTAGCATTTTTTTTCGATTTGAAGGATGATTCCTTCGCTAAACAAAACCGAATTAATAGTAATGAAGTTGAATAAAAAACTGCTGCTGATGCAGCCGTACAAATAGCGGCAAAAGCATTCATAGCTTTTATCGGACTAAGAAAATAAGCTAATTTAATCCATATATGCCCAAGTATAATAAATAAGGGATAACCAGTCGGATGGGCAACACCGAGACTATAGCAGGCTCCTGCCAATTCTCCGCTATCAGTAAAACTCAGATCAGGTGTCATTGTAACTAAATACAATCCTGATAATAGAATAAATACTGCCAGTCCTATTAAAAAGGGAACGTTCGTTATCTTTTTAAAAAATGATTTAGTTAGAATTTCATCACTTGTGATATTTTCGGTCATGATATTTTTTTATTATTTAAATTCATTGACATCTCAGCATAAGAATCCTGAGTCTCATTTAATTTTATTGTTATTAATTTTAAATTTTCATATACGTTGAGAGTGTCTGAAAGCTCTTTTATCATAAATTCACAAATATTTTCAGCAGTAGTTTGTTTGGAAATTATGTGATGTTTAAAAGAGTTATTTTTCAAAAAATCGAGAACAATTTTATCATCTTTCTGGACGATAAAACTGTGATCTAACTTGGATATCAGTGAATCTACGATGTGCCCGAGTTTATAATAATCCAGGACGATACCGTTTGAATCAACCTCACCCTCAATCTCTATGGTTGCTTTATAGGAATGACCATGAATATTTTTGCATAGACCCTCGTGGAAAGACAGTCTGTGTCCCATTTCCCACTTAAATTCCTTTGCAATTTTCATGTTAATTAGTCCTTTTTTAAATAATTAACTTTAATTATAGAATTCATCCCGCCACGAGCAGTCCACTGGCTGATGATTTCCATTTGAAGCGGTTTACAAGCCTCAACAAGATCATCAAGTATCTTATTTGTTACTGCTTCGTAAAAGATGCCCTCATTGCGATATTCCATAAAATAATATTTCAATGATTTAAGTTCGAGGCAGATTTCATCAGGAATATAACGAATGGTAATTGTACCGAAATCAGGAAGACCTGTTATAGGACAAACCGAAGTAAACTCAGGATTGATATGAGTAATTTCATAATTCCTGCCAGCCGCAGGATTGGGGAAAGTTTCAATTTTATTCACAATTTTCAAACCGAATAAAAAAAATCCGACAATAGCCGGATTTTCAAAATATAAAAAAATTAGTTATGCTTCATTTTTGTTAAAATATACTTTCAAATTAGCAGCCAATGGAAAAACAGTTTCGGAAATTGACTTTGCAATATCATCTAATCCTACCACCTTGGCATTTATACCAGTCTGAATCGTAGAATTTGGCATAGATGGTGCAACGCATGTTTCGGGATTCTGAATTATAACAGGCCCTTTGACACTTGCTATTTGAACTGCTCCCTGTGCGCCGTCCCTTCCTAATCCGGTTAAAACCACTCCTATGCAATATTTACCGAATGCTTCGGCAGCACTACGGAACAGAGGATCAATGGCTGGACGAACGAAATTTTCCTTGGGCCCGTCATCTAAAAATAATTTAAAGGATTTTGAATCAATTCGCATGTGTTTATCACCCGGAGCAAGATAAATGTTCCCCGGTTCAGCAAGAAGCCCATTGGAAGCCAGATGCACCTTGAGTGAAGTCTCTTTTTGGAGCCTCAATGAAAATGTTTCAAGCATCCATGATGGCCCATGTTGAACAATAAAAAATGCAAGGTTATCTACGTTAGTTAAATTTTTGAACAGTTCTATTAGAGTTGGAGGGCCTCCAGTGCTTGTTCCGATAAATACTCCAACAAAGGGCGGATGAATATTCACATCATGAGTCACGATTTTATCAACTCCTTTTAATTGAGTCTGTGAATGTCTGTCCAAACCATCTTTTAACCGGGTCAGTAGCTCATCTACATCAATCGGCTTTGCTATATAATCATCAGCTCCTGATTCGAGTGCATAAGTACGAGCTCCTTCCGATACTAAAGCCGTAATCATAATTATTAATGGCAAATCAACCAGTTTTTCTCTTGCTCTTCGGATTACTTCAATTCCATCAATTTGTGGCATCATCCAATCCGTTAAAAGAGCATCGAATTTTTCATGTTCCAAATGCATTAGGGCATCAATACCATTATGCGCTACTACAGCCGAATATCCGGCTTTGGTCAATATTCTCTTTAAAAGAATTGCATTCGTTATTTCGTCCTCAACAACTAATATTTTCTTTAATTCAGACATTTTTATATATAAATTTATTAACAATCAAAATTTAAAATTACAATTTCCAATGTAAAAACAACTAATTATATTACAAGTAATTCACTTTTTCCATAATTTTTTATTAATTTACTAAGGCTCAAAGTTACAACAATTTTTATTATTAGCAAAATGAATTTTCAAAATTGATTAACATTAATATGATAGATTTAAAAGTAGGAATTAAAAGATTATCTGAAGAATTTAATGATTTACAATTGCCTGTGTATGCCACTGTTGGTTCTTCCGGTATGGATATCTTAGCAGCAATTCAAGAACCCATAGTATTGAAATCCCGTGAAGTGAAGTTAATTCCGACGAATTTGGCTATAGCTCTGCCTATCGGATATGAATGCCAGGTTAGGTCTCGCAGCGGACTTGCAGCAAAGAATGGAATTTTTGCTTTAAATTCTCCCGGAACTGTAGATAGCGATTATCGTGGAGAAATTAAGGTTATTCTTGCAAATTTTGGTGACGAAGAATTTACAATAAATCGAGGTGATCGGATAGCTCAATTGGTCATTGCCAAGCATGAAAGAGCAGTTTGGGAAATTTCCGATACACTGGATGAAACTCATCGTTCCTCCGGTGGCTTTGGTAGTACTGGAATTGCAGGTAATCTTCATGAATAATAATAAAATAAAAATCGTTTTCATGGGAACTCCTGATTTCTCAGTTCCCGCTCTTAGATTACTCCATTCAAAATATACAATAGAAGCTGTTGTAACAAGTGCAGACAAGCCAAAAGGTCGTGGATTACAGCTTCTGCCAAGTCCAGTTAAAATTGAAGCAGTGAAGTTAAATATTCCAGTGCTACAGCCAGTATCACTAAAGGATCCTGAATTTGTTTCTTCTATTAGTATGATTCAGCCTGATATCATCGTAGTTATTGCTTTTAAGATTTTGCCCAAAGATATTTATACTCAAGCAAAGATAGCATCATTCAATGTTCACGGCAGTTTGTTACCCAAATATCGCGGTGCTGCCCCTATTAACTGGGCAATCATCAACGGAGATAGAAGATCAGGTCTTACTTCTTTTTTATTAAAGGAAATTGTTGATACAGGAGATATGTTATTAAAACGTGAGCTAAAGTTACCAGAAAACTGCACTGCCGGTGATTTATATGAGATGCTGATGCCAATTGCCGCTGAGATTGCAGTTTCTACCTGTGAATTGATTGTATCCGGCGAGTATAAACCTCTTCCACAGGACGATGAAATAGCAAGCCCAGCACCAAAACTATTCAAAGAGAATTGCAGAATTAATTGGAATCAAAATGCAGAAATTGTTAAAAATTATATTCATGGGACTTCTCCTTTTCCTGGCTCCTGGACTGAGTATGATGGGCAAAGAGTGAAACTTTTCAGAATGGTTAATACAAGTAAAGTAATCGGTAAACCAGGTGAGTTTTTGATTGATTCTAATCATTTTTATATTCAATGCTCAGATCATTGCTTATCTGTTGTCGAGCTACAGATGCCGGGACGCAAGCAAATGAAATGCTCTGATTTTATTTCCGGCTTCAGGGGTGCTAAGACTGGGATTTTTGTTTAAAACATTAATATTCGGGATTATGAAGGTAAAAAACTATTATAAAATTCTTGGTGTTAGCAGAACCGCTTCTGCTGATGAAATTAAAGAAGCATATTACAAACTGGCTCAGAAACACCATCCTGATAAGGCTGGAACCCATGAGCATCATTTAAAAAAGTTTAAAGATATTTCCGAAGCATACAGAATACTTGGAAACCTTGAAAGCCGGCTTAATTACAGCCTTTTGTTAGATGTGAAAAAAGATTTTATTTCTGAGGTTGATGATATTGAAATTGATAATGAATTAAAACAGAAATATCCTAAAAGATGATAAATTATTTCAAGAAAATCATACTTGATAATAGATTTTTTTTCATCTGTTATACATTTTTTCTACTGATTGGTGCAATTTGTATTGTGCTGCTGACAAAAGGACAGCTTCTACTCTTCCTTAATAAAAATCACAATCCGGTTTTGGACATTATTTTTTATTTATTAACATTAATGGGTGATGGTTATTTTTCTGTTTTAATTTGTATAATTCTTCTTTTCTATAAGCGGAAAGTCGCACTGAGTATTATTCTTGCATATATTACAAGCGGATTATTCTCACAAATTATTAAACATATTGTTCATTCACCCCGCCCCAAAGCCTGGTTTGGAAATTCGATCAATTTATATTTTATCAATTGGATCGATATATATTCTAATTTCAGTTTTCCTTCTGGCCACTCCACGTCTGCTTTTTCCTTATTTCTGATTCTCTCGGTTTTAGTTAAAAATAAAAAAATGGGATTGCTATTTTTCTTCCTTGCATTTGGGATCGGAATCTCACGGATTTATTTAGCCCAGCATTTTTTTGAAGATGTTTATGGTGGCTCTCTCATTGGAGTTATTACAGCATTATTAATATTGTTTTATACTGATAAAAGTCCTAAGTTTCAAACAACTGCCTTCAACCTACCATTATTAAAATTTCCTCTACAAAAACATAAGCATTTATGAAAATTATTCATTAAATTGTGACTGTATTTTGAAATAAATTGTTTTATATAGAAAAAGTGAGCTTATGAGAAATAATTTTCAACTGTGCTCTGATAATTTTTATCGCCCGAAAATGGCTAAGATAGTGTTTCTTTTGCCATTTTTGCTATTTGCTATTTCATGTTCCACAACTAAAAATGTTGTCGAATGGAATGTTGAAATAAAAGAATCAAACCTGCCAATAACGGACAGGTGCAATCCTAATCAGAAATTGCAGGCAATCAAGACACCGGAAAAGCCGATTATAATCCCTGCAAACGAAGACAGGGACAGCTTGTTACGTGTTTATGGTCTTCCTTGTTCCATAAACGAAGAAATGCCTGTTTACGATATTCCGTTATCAAGAATTAAGCGTATAACATATTTGAGCGATCCTTTAATGCCGCCACAGGAGATCCCCTTTCCCGAACTTTCCATTCTTCAGGGCTGTTGTCGGAATAGGACGGGTTTACTGTTTTTTGATAAATTTGAACTACGAGCGGCTATTGGCTTTCGTGGGACAAAAGACGGAGTAACATATCCACCAAGCGTTGTACCGGAGAAACCAAAATTTATCAGCTTTGGCAGAGAGGGCTCATATATGACTTTTGGCTTTGAAATAGCAGGACTTTGGAATTTATCTTTTATTGATAAAAATCATAATTTTCAGGCTGGTATTACAACAGGACTGTGGCCCGTTGACGGATCATTTTTTGTTCCAGTAGGACTTGATTTAAGATATACTTTTAATCAATTTCCTCCGAAATTTTCTGACAGATGCAATTCTTGGTATTTATATGGAAACATCGGAATCCCGCTTGATTTCACAACTAAAGCCCCTTACATAGGTAAAAGTCTTGATTTCCAGAGATATTTCTTAGGCGCTGGGATTGGGTATGACTGGGCTTGGGGATGTGATAAGGATTTTTCGATTGATCTCGGATATCGAGGAATGAATCTGCCTCTTCCTCCTTTTGACTGCTGTCCGACTATTCCTGATGACAGTAAAAATCCATTCAGGCACTCGAATGAGCTTCTTCTTAGATTTTGTATAACTTATTAAACGGAGAAAATATGAAAAACATAAAAAACAGAGCAGCACTAATTTTAATCGTAATAGCCTTAATAGGGTCAATGGTGCTGATTTTATCGAGTTGTATGCAAACCAATTCTCCATCTGATACTAATAACCGCGTTCTTACTGTTCAGGTTAATCAAAGTCTCGGAACCGGCAGTAAGACAATAGTTCCGCTGAGTGGTGTGGACGTCGTGGTTTATGATAGCAGATCAAATAAATTGATTAATTCTGGTAAAACCTTGATTAATGGTTCTGTAAAATTCGATATACAGGCAGTCCCTATTATCGGGCAATCTATTACCGTAATGGCTAATTATAATAATCAGCCACAGTCCAAAAGCTGCACCCTTTGCGTCGATACGAACCTTGTCTTTGTTTTCGACACAACCTATATCACTCCACTAACCTGTGCCAATCTGAATAAATCCGATTCTTTGATTTTTACGGATGAGACCGGTTCGAGAAGGTTACATCAGAATAATCCTGTTGGAATTAATGAATATTTAGCCTGCAAATCAATACCAAATGATGCTGCTAATACTGATTCGATTATTGCCACTATTCCACCACTGGCAGCACCTTTTTCGTACAGGTCAATTTCTATCGATAATATTTTTCTACAATCATCGGCACAGACAGTTAAAATCAAACCCGGATCAACTTTAAATATATGTATTGCTGCAAGCACGGCTGCTATTGGAACTTTCAATACACCTGCAATATCAATCCAATTGAGTTGCTCTGCTTCAAAAGGGACATATACTATTTATCCATCAGCTTTGGTTGTGGCTCCTGAATGTAATTGTACAAATATGCAGACAATTTTAATTGCCGAAGCAAACGCTATTAAACTCGGAACCTTCATTGAAAGAACGGATTTGGTCTATACAAATAATTTATCGTGTGATGTAACTATAAATCAAGTATCTTTTTCCGGTAGCGGAGCTTGGACGATTGAATCGCCTACATTCCCTGTCAGCGTAGCAAAAGGTCAAAAACTTAGTATCAAAGCCAAATTCACTGCAGTTAAAGTCGGGAAAAATACAGATGTATTAAAATTAAATATAAGTCCTGCAGGTTCCACTTCATGTTCTCTTGAAATAGACTATACAGGAAATGGCTGCACAGGCGCTTGTCCGCAGATTTCAGATAATAGAATATTCTATTCGACTTTTTCAACAAAAAACTTGATCGATACTTTATCAAATCGATCGGATAATAGGGTTATGGTATCTCTCACAAATGTTATCCCTCCGATTAATTCCAAAGCAACATCATCTTATTATGTTAAAAACCCTGATTCATCCTGCACGCAGGTAGTTGTCAGCCTTTCAATTTTACCGGGAACAGACAAAGATCAGTATTATCAACAATATTATTCGGTAAGTCCCTCACAATTGACGCTCAATCCGGGCGAAACAGGTTCTTTCGATATTATTTTCACTGCACCGAATTTAACTGATTTTAAAAATATTGTTAATGTTCGGCAACCTGATTTAAGCAAACGTACAACCGCCGACAGTGCGTTTAATATTGTTGTTCAACTCCAGTCGCCATCTTGCTTACAAAAGATAAATGCAACTGCTGTTATATCTTCACTGCCGAGTTTAAGTCCAATTATTAATCTCCGTGCCTATAACCAGATTACATTTTTGAAACCCGTTGCCGAAACCGAAGTTTATTCATTCGGAAATGATGCAAGGACTATACTTTATGCTCCCGGAGGTGGTCCGGCAGCAAATCCACCGGTATTGGGAGATATTTATATATCTGCCAAGGATAATATTCCCAAGCCTGGAATAACCTGTGAAGATACTTTAAAATCAGTTAATAATTCAGTCAAAATGAAAGTATGGTCTAACTGGAATCCAGCTGTTAATAGTGAAGCTGACTTTACTGATGTATCAAAAGTTATGACTCTGGTCAATGCAGATGCTAACTTTAAAACCGGATATACGACAAATCCTGTTTTCAAACCAAACTTAGCCATAGGAAATGTTATTGCGTTTCAGCTTAATAGTTTCACTTATGCTCTGATGTTTATCAGAAGGGTTGATGTGGGAACAGAGCCAAGTTCCAGTCAGCAATCTGGTATAGAATTCAGGACTATTTATCCGATTTATATGATTCCTTAATTTTAAATTTTTTCAATTGAAAATGAAAATAGGTGAAATATGATATTTAAAAAGAAGATTTGTTTGATATTCTTGTTAATGCTTTTATGTTTGAATGTCAGACTTAGCGCTGAAAACGAAGGAGCAGGCGGGATTTTGGATAAGAACGTAAATTCGTCGTTTGAAGATTATGGAGCATTCGTGGTTTATGGTGAAAATACAGATACATTATTTTTTACAAGCTCCAGACCTGCTGCTACTGATAAGATTAAAAAATCAATTAATGCTCAGATGCTTTTTTCTACTCGTCCAGCCATGATGCGATTGCAGAATAAGCCAATAAATGAAGGTTGGTCGCAAGCCAGAGAAATTGTGGCAGATGCTTCGCGAATATCCGAATATACGCGAGGATCGCAAGCCATCAGCTCTGATAGAATAATATTTGCTGCTGAACGCGATTTATCGACATCATCAGCTGTTGGAACAAGTTATTTATTTGATTTATGGCAAATGATGAAAACCAAAGATGGTTTCAGCTCACCCGAACCACTCTCAACGGTCAATGATCCTGATGCCTGGGATTCACAGCCCGCTCTATCAGGTGACAGTAAAGTTCTGTACTTTGTTTCAAATCGAAAAGGTGGAGCCGGCGGCTTGGATATCTGGTATTCCATTCGTGATGCCAAAGGAGCTTGGGGCGTCCCAAAGCCAGTACCAGTAATTAACACAGCAGGAGATGAAGTATCTCCGCATTGTGGATCTGACGGAAAATTTTACTTTTCAACTAATTGGGATTTTAGTAGCAGTGCTAAAACAAAAAATAAAAATGTTTACCGTGCTGATTATCGTAATTCCGATGGTATTGAATTACCAGTTAATCCTGTTCAGTTAGATAACGCACTCAATGCAGATGCTGCCAAGTATGGCGTTGTTATCCCATCGAATCTTAAAATTAATTCTGATATGGACGAAGAGTTTCCTTTTATCTGCCCTGATAGAAAATCAATCTTTTTTACATCAAATAAGAAAGCTGATTTTGATAAACGTAATATATATGCCTATTCTTTACCAAAATCAAGAATTCTTTTACAAGTCAATGTATCCGAACAAACCTTTGACAGCCGTGATAGTATTATTTCGCCGGCTGCAATCAAACTCGGGCTGCCTTTGACTTTGTTAGATGTCGGTTCAAATACAACTATTGAATTTAAATCAGGTGAGCAAATTGAAGTCGATGCTGAAAAAAATTATCAGGTGAAATTTTCAAAATTTGTTGAAGAGGAGTGCTATAAAAATAAAATCGAAGATAAAAGCGGAAAAACTGATAATTCGATTCATACAAGCCGCCCCTACAGACCGGATACATTATATATGAAGGATTTTCTCATTTCGCGAAAAAAAGTGGATATTCCACCTATCATTTTTCAAGCTACTGAAAAACTTCCATTCTTTGTAACCGGTTACTGGTGGCCTAATACAAGCGATAATCTTGTTCAATATCGCAGTAGAGAACATGAGGGATTCTTCAATCAGAGCGGCTTTATAGATTCAACAGGCTATAACTACGACTCAACCTCAAAAGTTATTGATCAGATTTTTGAAACGAATATATATCAACCTCTTGAAAAAATATTACCAATTTTTCAGGATTTTTGCAGAGATACACTATTTCTTAAAGTAACTGTTCACGGTTATACCGATCCAAGGGGACTTTCCGGTGGAACAAACCATCCATACCGCACAGTATCGGCTGGCAAACATATTTATCCTGATGAAAGTATAACCGTAGGAGTCGATGAACGAAATGAGCCGGTTAAAATATTCTCCGGCATTGACATGTGGCGCAAATCATGGCCTATTGACCCAAATAATACTAAAGGAACTTATATTCATCTGCCCGATGATGGCGAGAATGGGAATGTTTTATTATCTAAATTAAGAGCATATTTCACATTTCAAACTTTTGATAGAACAATGTCGAAACGGTCGCCTATTTATTCTCAATTAAAAAATAATATGAGAGTAATACTTGATGCGGAAGGATTCGGGGTAGATAAAAAAAGATATGAACTTAGTAAAAAAAAGGATGATCCTCAAAGCAGAAGAATTGAGATTTATCTTGATATTTTAAGACCTGAAGACATAGCATATCACAAAAGACTAATGGGCGGAGATTTAAAAGAAATAAAAATAGCATCCAAAGCTACACAAACAAAGGTAAATGATGCAAGTATAAGTCCTGCCTCAAATTCAGATGTTAAAACGTCTGAAGAAACCAAACCTGTTAGTCCTGAACCGATCCAAGGAATTATTCCAATTCCACAGGGCACAGGTTCGACTGCAATTTTTATTCGAGATGATCAAAAATTACTTCAGGGAAACGGTTCTGTCAATACTGTTGAAATTATTACTGAATCTCAGGATAAAACTTTAGAAAAAAGCAGTACCGAACCAAAGGTTTTTATAGTCACAAATACGCCTGCCAAAGCTGAGAATCAGGATAATTCGAAACCTAAACAAACGGTGTATCATATTAGTAATTCAAATGCTAAGTCAGAAGAACAAAGCTGCTATTCTATTCAATATAATACTTATGAAAATGAAGTTGATGCTCAGGCTGCTAAAAGACTATTGGATGAGAATAAGGTGGAAGAGGTGAAAATCATTGAATTTATCGATCAGTTCGGATCAAGGGCATTCAGATTACGCTCTGGTTGTTATGATACAGCAGAACAAGCTGTAACTGCCTTAAAAGGGCTTTCTTGGACGAGTAAATTACTTAATCTGAGCAGAAGGCCTGTTGTTGTAAGATAAATAAATATTTAAATATATATAATGAGGAGAAAAATGAAGTTTCTATTATCAAATTTATTTAATTGCGTGATTATTGTTGCATTAATCTCATGTGCTCCAAGAAGTAGATTCATTGATGTAAACAAACCGGATAATGCCAGTACCGATGTCAAAGTTGATGTATCAAAAAGCGCTGTAATCCCACGTGATGGCTCTACTCCGATTGCAGGCTCCAATGCTCTTGATAATCCGAGTAGGGTAGTTACTTTTTCAAACATCGGTCAAAAAATCGATGTTAAAAACGGTGAAACTGTGAACTTTGTCTATGATGGTATTGATCCTGAATCGACTTATATTATTTATGAGTCAACTGATGATGGATATACCTTGGAACTTGCAGTCCGCGATCAGCCAGTTGCGATTTATTTTACTAAGATGTGTCAGAATTTTATAGTCGCAAATCCTTCACTAACTATTGTTAATGTTCCTGATAATCTCAAATTTGAACAAATTGTCTGGACGCCACGTTCTGACGGGACATGGGAAGTAAGGGTCGGAGCAGTCGAAAGAGGATGTAAAAGTCCGGCACTAAATCATCTGAATAAATTACGCAATAAAAATTACGAAAAGAATCTACCTAAATGAAATAAAAACGGCTCCATCAAGGAGCCGTTTTTATTAAATTATCACTAAAAAGCAATAATCCTCTTTTAGCCTTTCAAACCAGGGCCTGTGCCAGTACTTGGATCAAAACAGAAGCCTTTAACTTTAGCAATAAATGCTTCGAATCTTACAAGGTCTGCAGGTGATAAAGTAGCACGTACAACCTCAAGATATGCTTTGATACATTCGCATTTTGCAGGATTTTTATCAATTGCAGCTAATTGATCACGTGTAGTTTTCTCTAAGTCTTTCAACTGAGTAGCAGCAGTTTTTCTGTCAATTTTGTTGCTTTTCAGGTCTGCGAGAATTTGTTTACGTTGGTCGTTTGCAGCTTTGATAATTGCTTGCATTCTTGGACGATCTTGTTCCATAATTTTCTGCATGCAATCCTTCATGTCTTTAGCAGCCGCCTGAAGAATTGTAATCTGATCAGGAGTCAGGTTCAATCCCATTGGTAGGAATGGTAATGGCATAGGGCGCTTGCCGCCGCCATTTGTAAAGGTTTTTGATGGATCTCCATCTCTGCCGCCGCCACCCATTGTTTTGGATGGATCACCCATTCCGCCGCCATTAGGTGGGTTAGGTGGTGGGCAATTGTCTGTCAGAGCGTAAGGATTGAAAGATGCCTCACTCTCGAGAGTAGGAGCCACAAATGTAGCAAGCTGAACATCATACGATGGATGGATGTACACTGTACTTACCTGCTCAGTAGCATTAGTGCTGCTTGTACCGGTAGTACTTAGTGAAGCATCCGAACATGCGTAAAAGACGTATGCCGTAACCACTGCCATGGCTAAGAAAAGAACTGTTCTCTTCATAAATACCTCATCATTTTGTTAAAAATATATTAATTAAAATTCCTCACTCATTCTATATACACTTGTTTTAAACTTTTGTTAGAAATAATTTTAATTTATTTTTCGTCAAAAATTATCCTACCCTTTAACAATGCTTGAATTAATTTTTAGTTACTTGTGAATATTTAAGCTATTTGAAGGTTAAATAAAAAGAGTCGAATGGATATTCTGACAATTTTCAAAAAGGAAACTATATTACCTCACAATCACGAACTTATTTACGATAGTCTCATTCTCCCCTATCACTCTTAGCATATACGTTCCTGAAACCAAATGCTCAAGATTCATCATCACATCATAAGAGCCTTTGATATAACTCAGATCCTGACAATAAATAAAGGCTTGTTTCCCTGACATATCTATAATATCAATGGATACCTTTTGTACTTCAGAATTCTCCATTTTAAATTCAATCAATCTGTATGAAGGGTTTGGAGCAATTTCCGAAATAACTATCCTTGCAGTTCCTTCATTTGACGTTGAAAGAATACCTGTAATATCTTCGGCCAAGTCATTTGAACAGCCTTCAAAAGCCACATAAATCAGTTTATATATATATAATTTTCCTACTTCTAAGGCAGGATCGTTATCAATATATAAATAACTCATTTCATTTGTTTGATTATGTGCTTTTAAATGATAATTTGATTTATAACTTGAAATATGAGAATAAACCGGTGTACTATCTTCGGAAAATTCAGCCCGAAAAAGTTCGTAACCAACAATACCTGCTTCCATTGCAGTTTGCCAAGAAACATTCACCTGTTTATTGTTTGATCTTAGATTCATTCCAAGAAATTCAAAACTATATCCGCCAGCTTCCTTGCACATTGGTGTTAGTTTGTTTTTAGGATTCCAAAGCGAAGAAGTTGTAAGATAATTTACTGGATGATAAGTCGAACCTTTCCAGCCACTTGGTAAATAAATATTTCTTGATCCATTAAAATTATACATACGAAGATAATAATTTGTATTGCAAGCAAAACCACCAATAAATACAGAAGCACTTGTTGGTAAAAATCTGTCAATATTAGCACAGGCATAACTTAATCCATCCGACAGAACTGAATTAGGCAATCCAAATGTGCCACTGGAACCAGTATTATCAAGATACCACATACCATCAGAGACTAAACAAGGTGATTGATTTGCTTTTGCTACAACCAATGTTCGTAATCCATCTCCTGCAACAGCCCTCTTCATTGAAATAGTATTTTTATCTGGCGAAGTAAGTATGAGTGTATTTGCCTGAACAGTAGGCTCTGGCGGGATTAAAGCAAATATATTGGAATAAGAGGATACATAGTTTACAGCACTTACCTGTATTTGTCTTATCCCGGTTGAACAGCCATCTCCGCCGTTATTCCAGGAAACAGGTGCAATTGTAAAAGATGCAGGTGCTTTGATAGTTGCCGAACTTGGACTAATTGTACCAATAGTACAAGTTCCGACTATGTCCGATGCTGAGATTGACAAGGGTAGGTCATTAATCAAGATCAAAGGTGTTCCTGCTCTGTTCACAGCATTGATGTTTAGTAAAAATGGGGTACCATCAATCTGAGGAGAGGCAATTGTACTAAAAGCGAACTTATTAATTTGTTTAGGGTTGAGATCCGATGTATTTAAAACATAATAAGTTGAAGTTCCAGTGCCAACGTATTCATAGATTCTAACCCAAATATCACCTGGAGGAACATTTATGACGGTTATTGTGTTGCTGACAGCACCATTTGCAATTAAACGCTGACCGAAGGCAAGTTCGGAAGCAGCATTCCAGTTTGTGGAAGCAATATTATTTATAGGATTATGGTTCGTAGGAGTCCACGCAACCTGTGAGTTTAGTCCCATCAAAACCAAACGTTTGTCACCTGTTCCATTTGTCCAGTTAAAGGTTATAGCACCGAATTTATCCTGTGTAAAAACAATATTTGAAGCCGGTAAAGGGGCTGGAGTGGTAAATGTAAGAACATTACCATATCCTGTTCCACAAACGTTTGTGGCAAAAGCACTAATATAATATGTTGTAGCTGGATAAAGTCCATTTATTGAGCCTGTAAATGGCCCTGTACCGCTTCCACTAAGAGAGTGCCCCATTTCATTTGTTACAAGTGTCGGAGTCATAGAACTACTCCAAACTAAACCACGTGAAGTAACTGGTGCACCTCCGTCGGAATTAACATTTGCACCAGCATAAGCATCATAAAATTGTAAACTTAAGATATTTGGGCTTGAAACAAAAGGTGTCGAAATAGTTGTAAAGGTATGTTCATTACCATAGCTTGTTCCTACTGAGTTGATTGCATAAGCTCGTACATAATAGGTAGTTAGTGGATTTAGTCCTGTTATCGAACCAGAGAAGTAACCAATGCCTGTTCCATTGCTTGTATGGCCGGATTCATTACTGGTAAGTGTTGGTGTAGGAAGGTTACTCCATACAATTCCCCGTTGAGTTACATGAACACAGCCCTCATTAGTAACATTCCCCGAAGAAATAGCACTTGTGTTCAAAATATTTGTAACAGTATATGAGCTTATGCTCGGAAGGTAAGTAGAGATATTAAGAAAAATAGAATTAGTAGTTATATTAGATGGAGTACATGCTGTGCTTCCACTAACACTGCAACTATATAAACCACTTAAGTTAGATTGTGGATTTTGTAAATAGAAAATTTGCGAAGTTGATGTTGGGAAAATATTCGGATCAAGATTATTCCACGAACTACCATCAGTTGAGTATTGCCACTGACAACTTGAAATTGAACCTGATCCATTGCAAGTAAGATAAATGTCTGTACCTACACAAGCATGAAGAGGATCAGAAATATTAGTTGTTGCGTTAATTCCAACTAATGGATCAGCATTTGTGATTTCGGCCACATTTGAATATGTTGTTGAAGCACCACAGTTGCCGGGACCAGTCAATTTTAATCTATACTTTCCTGCAGCATTGTGTCCATCGCTGAAAGTCATTTGAAGATTAGAATTAGTTTGTCCTTGGATATCAAGATAATTACCTGAACCCGCAGGATTTTCGATCTGCCACTGCATATCTGTATATGACCCGGCTGGAGTCGCATTCAAATTTAAATTTAGGTCAGATGAACAATGAACAGTCGATGAAGGTTGGCTTGTAAAGCTCATTGCCGTTTCAAAATTGATGATTCGTGTACTTGTTGTAGCATTTAACCCAGCCATCGGATACGAAACAGTCGCATAATAATTTCCTGCATCGGATTGAGTAAGCGGACTGAAATTCATCGAATATGATTGCTGTCCATTAATTACCTGTAAATTTTTATACCAAGAAAGATAAAAATTAGGATTTGGTACTATTCTTAAAAATCCGTCTTCAAAGCCGTTATAACTAATTCCGAAACTCAAACTTGCACTTGAGCCTGCACAGAATGCAGGTAAATTTGGAGATAAAGTTAAATCCTGAGATAATGACAGATTGTTCGGATATGCTTCATCAGCGCCGATATTGGTAGTTGATTTTCTGGAATAAGAATCAATATCGTTTAAAGCATAAGTTAGAATCTTTGGACAATTTAATCTGTAATCCAAGGATGAATTCCCTGCTAAATGGCAATCAGTGCCACTGGAGAAAGTAACAGGAATATTCACTGAATTTGCATCACGTGCCGTAGCAGCCTGCCAATTAGCAAGAGTATTCTGATCATTTGTTCCATTAAACGCAGTCAAATAATAGCCAAGAACTGCATTAGGCCCGCCGGCATATAAATCATTATAATTACATGTTGTCCAATTTGCATTTGAAGTTGCTGCATAAATTGAGTATGATTTGGAACCGGCTATATTATGAGTCATGGTATTATGGAAAATATTATTTCTTATGTCATGCGGGTAAATAGAACTTCCACCGGCAATAAGCAAAGCAGCAGAAGCACTTTGAGCTATACCGGTATTATTGGTACTTGTAGCCATATTTACAGTATTGTAATAAAACTTAGTGCCATAACCTGAAGCGAGGAATATTGCTGCTGCTCCGTAAGATGCTGTCATAGCAGCTCCACCATAATTTATACCTGTAATATCGGTAAAACTATTATGATGAATAATAGTACCATTACCTCCGGCAACATAAAGACCAATAGAACTACAGCCATTTGTATAGTTATTCTGAATTCTATTAAATTTATTATAGGAAATGTTTGTTCCATTAAGAGTAGAAGCAGTTGAAACACTATAATATAGGGCTCTTGTACTGGTATTGTAAGAGGTAGCTCCTATATTTTGAAAAGTATTATTATTTACATTAGCACTAATAAGTGTTCCTCCCAAAGACAAAGCCATATACTGAACAGTATTAACGTTATCAGTGAGATTCCCGAAAGTATTGCTGTTAATATTCAAATTAGTTGCTGAAGATGTATAAACATACATTCCATAAGAATAAGAACTTTGAATAGTATTGTTATTAATGTTAGTAGTATTTGATGCTGATGGGCAATAATAATAGACACTATAATAACCTTTTGAAATCAAATTATTTGTGACATTCCAATTATTTTGATTATAACAATAAATATACAAAGGATAAGAATAATAATAGCTACCAGTGCTGGACATTCCAGCTCCGACAATATTATTATTATCAATTGTTACATTATTGCTTGTATATAAACTTGAAGTCAAATAAATTCCTAAACCGTAGAAATAATTTCCGGTAGCAGTATTTGAATTAACTATATTACAGCTTTTAATCGTGATATTTGTAAATGTAGTTGAAACAGTAGGATTTGTGATTGGGGTCATTACAACACCAAATGCATTAGTATTCGTAGTATTTGTATTTCTAAGGGTTAGCATTCTGCCAGTTCCACCATCTAAATAGAAATTACTTAGTCCGGGACTAAGGTAAATAACAGACTGTGAAGGGCCTGAATTAAGTGTAGAAATTCCAAGAGAACCTCCGGCATTTACTTGAACTTCATAATTACCTGCTGTCGTAATTGACACTGTCCAAGCTCCTCCTATATATGTTGGAATCGGAACAACAACCGTTTTGGGTTCAACAATATTGCTTATAATTTGTAAGTTTGTATTTCCATCCATGCCACGAGCCGCTACATCTGCCATAGCTTCATTCAGTGTCGAATAATTTCCACCTAAGCCAACTGTATATGTCCCATGCATTGGGCCGACGATTACACGAGGTGTAGCAGTTTGAGGATTTGGGGTATATGCAGTTCCTGCAATGGTTACAGAATTAAAGTTTGCTGCTAAATAATTTCCGGGAGTCGCATTAGAGCTGACATCATAAGCGATCCAGAAATAATTATTCGTTGAGCCGAGCCCACCTGTTAAAGATTGATTGATATTGAAACTAAAACTTCCATTCGGTGCAACCACTGCTCCTAAAAGAGTACCTGTTGAAAAAGAATTGCTTGTTCCTGTAAAATATAATTTAGCCTGAGTAATATCAGATACATTAGTTGTTCCATTTGTACTGAAAGTCATATTTGTTACATTTAACGGATTCAGCTCTCCATTTATTGTTACTAATGCCTTAATTATAGCTTGATTTGTCGAACCAATAGCAACTCCTGCCGACGCCGTAGCTGCAGCAGCTGCTGCTGACGAAGCATAAGATTCATCAGATGGATAATATACCTGCACATCATCCAAACCAATTCCATCACCATAACCCGAACAACCCAAAAATATAATATAGTTTGATGAACCTGTAAACGAAGAAGGCACATCAAAATAATAATTATACCAGCCATTGCTACTGACAACAGGACTACGAGCTGCCTCAACATGTAGAGAGCCAATCCTTGTCATACCAAGAACGCTTGGGCTGGTGTTAATTGCAACCTGAAGAGTATCATCATAGCTTGGATATTCATTTGACCGATACATCCAGAACCTGACTCTGATTGTTCTGTTATTGCGTGCTGAAAAGTCGAGAGCCGGACTAATCAAGGCAGATTGTTCACCTTGCGGTATATTCCAGCAATCAAAATGAGCAAAATATGAGCCAGAATGAGCTGCAGAAATCGTAGGAGCTATTGGATTTGAAAATCTATTCATCCAATAGTATGATCCTGTAAATCCGGTATATTTCCATGGTAAAAGACTCCATAAAGCTGGAGGGAAACTCCATCCTGAAGCAAAAGAAGTTCCATCGAATGATTCTTCGAGCATCATACCGGCTTGCATAGCTGTTGTGCTAAACCATTGCTGGTTACCATAACTGGTACCTGCGGAATTTGTGGCAAAAGCACGAACAAAATAAGTAGTGCTTGCTGTAAGTCCGGTAAGATCAGCTGAGAAAGTTCCGGTTGTTCCTGATACAGTAACGCTACTGTTCGAGATTGTTGGATTAGCTGATGTCCCCCAGCACAGTCCACGAGCATTAATAGGCGAGCTGCCATCATTTGAAACATTTCCTCCACATTTAGCAGAAATGTTCTGGATGTTTGTGATAGAAGTAGTACTAACTGTTGGCGCTCCCGGAAAAAACATCACAGTAGCTTTATTACTATTTCCACCATCCTGATAAACAACAAACGGAGTGCCGCTGCCATCTAACGCTATTGATGGCCAAGATGCCGATCCAGCAGAAAAACCTGCTGAACCCACCACTGACCAAGTTCCACTTGAATATTTCATTACCGTAACTTTATCATAACTAACTGCATCTAAATACTCGATATATGGAGTACCGTTACCATCTATTGTAATTGATGTATAAGCAACAGTAGTACCGGCAGAAAAGCCAGGGTTACCAACATTTACCCAACTTGAACCATCATATTTCATCACGGTGGCTTTATTATAATGTGCATTATCCACATACACGACATAGGGAGTGCCGTTGCCATCTAAAGCTATCGAGGGAAAGTAAGCCTCACCAGCTGAAAAACCTTGGGAACCAACAAGTGTCCAAAATCCACCTGAATATTTCATCACTGTCGCTTTATTTGAGTTTCCCCTAAATACAACAAAGGGGGTGCCGCTGCCATCTATTACTATAGAGGTATAATTTGCTAAGCCAGGTGAAAATCCAGCAGAACCAACGTTGACCCAACTTGAACCATTATATTTCATCATAGTGGCTTTTTTGCTGTTTCCCCAATCCTTAAACACAACAAACGGAGTACCGCTGCCATCTATCGCCATTGATGTATAATCTGCCTGACCTGATGAAAAACCTGCTGAACCAACATTTACCCAACTTGAACCATTATATTTCATCACGGTGGCTTTTTTGCTATTTCCCCAGTCCTGAAACACAATATATGGTGTGCAACTACCATCAATAACTATTTTGGTATAATCTGCTTGACCAGCTGAAAAAGCAGGATTACCGACATTTACCCAACTTGAACCATTATATTTCATCACAGTCACTTTATTGCTATTTGCTTCATCCGCAAACACAACATACCTAGTGCCGTTTCCATCTATTGCTATTGATGTATAACCAGCCGCGGCTGCAGAAAAACCAGCAGAACCAAGATTTTGCCAAGTATTGGGTAGAGTTGTGAAACTGACCTGGCTGCCAAGGGTTGTAGCTACACTGTTAGTTGCAAAAGCTTTAACGTAATACGTAGTTTCCGGATTAAGACCGGTTAATGATTTTGTAAAAGTTCCAGATACCGAGCCGATTGTACTAATTGTAACGGAGGAGCCGGAAAGCTCAGGATTAGGGCTAATGCCATAAATTATACCATATCTGCTAATCGGAGAACCGCCATCATAAGTGATATTTCCCCCGCTGCTGACTGAGTTGTTTTGGATGTTTGTGACAGCAGCAGTGCTAACAGTTGGCGCTCCTGGGAAAACCATCACAGTCGCTTTGTTACTATTTGCAGCATCCTGATACGCAACAAACGGAGTGCCGTTACCATCTACCGCTATTGAGGTATAACCTGCTGTGCCGCCAGAAAAACCTGCTGTACCTACAAGCTCCCAATATCCACTTGAATATTTCATAACAGTCGCCTTATTGTTATTTGCAGCATCCATATACCCAATAAACGGAGTGCCACTGCCGTCAAATGCCATCGAAATATAATCTGCCTGACCTGCAGAGAAGCCAGCAGTACCGACAAGTCCCCAAGTTCCAGCTGAAAATTTCATCATAGTCGCTTTATAGCTATTTCCTGCGTCCCTATAACCAATATATGGAGTGCCGTTTGCATCAATTTTTATTGTAGTATAATCTGCCTGACCTGTCGAAAAACCTGCGGAACCTACAAGTCCCCAAGTTCCAGCCGAAAATTTCATCACAGTCGCATAATTGTAATTTTCACCATCCATATAAGCAACTAAAGGATTTCCACTACCATCTATCGCAATAGATGTATAATATGCGTAATTAGCAGAAAAACCTGCTGTGCCAACAAGTCCCCAACTTGTGCCATTGTATTTCATCACAGTTGCTTTATAACTAACGTTATAATCCTGATAGGCAACATTAGGATATCCACTGCCATCTATCGCAATAGATGTATAATATACAGAATTAGCAGAAAAACCTGCTGTGCCAACAAGTCCCCAACTTGACCCATTATATTTCATCACTGTAGCTTTATTGAGGTTTCCACCATCCATATACGCAACATAAATATTACCGCTGCCATCAATCGCTATTGAAGTATAAGATGCCTGACCCGCAGAGAAGCCTGCTGTGCCAACGTTCGTCCATGAAGTTCCATTAAATTTCATCACTGTCGCTTTATAGCCATTTGCAACATCAGAATATACAACATACTTATTCCCGTTGCCATCTATTGCCATTGAAGTATAGGATGCCTGACCTGCTGAAAAACCGCGGAGACCAACATTTTGCCATGTGACGGGAAGATTTGGATTAGTTGTAAAACTAACCTGACTTCCAAGTGTTGTGCCAACACTGTTCGTGGCAAAAGCTTTTACGTAATATGTAGTGCCCGGAATCAGACCCGTTAATGACTTTGTAAAAGTACCAGAAATAGTGCCGTTAGTATTGATTGTAGTGGATGAAGCGGCAAGTTCAGGATTTGAGCTTGTTCCGTAAATGATTCCGTAACTGCTTATTACAGAACTACCATTTTCAGATACATTTCCACCGGCAATAGCCGATGTGTTTTGAATATTTGTAACTGTTGCCGTTGTCAACGTAAGAGTGTTGGTCGCATTTAACGCTCCATACCAAAAACCTGACTGAAAGGTATTTGCTCCCAGTACATTAGATGTACCGATTCCCGGCTGTCCTACTGTACCCATTAAAGTATAACCTGAGCCTGTTCCATAGAATTGACCATAAGAAATAACATAGTTATTTATACTATACTGGCTCAGCGCCGGATAGAACAGCAGGAAATGCAGTAATAATATTATTGATTTTTTCATAGTTTTATTCCTCATTTTCCGATTCCGCCTTTGTAAAGCGGACCGGTTAATCGACTCCTTGGGGTAAGTTCCGTTGAAGTCGTATCCGGTCCAACAATAATTCCAAGCCAGTAGGAAGTATCCCATAGTAGATCCATGGCCGTTGTATCACCCAAATCAGTATTTATTATTCCATTAACTATAGTTAAAGTTTTAGTTTCGCTCCATAACGGAGTTCCTCCCGTACTTGAATTATATACTTTAAATGTGAATTGATAGTTCCCGTTTTGAATCACTTTTCCCTGATTATCCCTTAATACTCCCTGAAATGAGAGCATTTTGAAATTAGAATTATCAACAGATGTTGTGAACGTAGCTTCACCTCCATAGCTTGTGCCAACGTCATTTGTTGCATAAGCCCGAACATGATAGGTTGTACCGAGTGATAATCCTGTCAATGTACTTGAAAAGGCACCTGTACCGTTACCACTTGATGAAGTTGAATTTGAAGTAGTCGGTGAGCCGCTTGTATTCCAACAAATACCACGAGCCGTAACAAGAGCACCGCCTTCACTGGTTATATTACCGCCACTGCTGGCTGTTGTGTTCTGGATGTTAGAGATAGAAGTAGTGGTAAGTATTGGCATTCCTGGGTAAACCATCACTGTCGCTTTATTGTTATTTGCAGCATCCCTAAACAAAACATACGGAGTACCACTACTATTGATAGCTAAAGATGTAATATCTGCCTGACCAGCTGAAAAACCTGCAGAACCAATAACTGACCAACTACCATTTTTATATTCCATTGCAGTCGCTTTATTACTATTTGCGACATCCTGAAAAGCAATCTTAACACCCTCTTCTTTTATTGCTACGGAGGGATATTCTATAATACCGGCAGAGAAACCGGCAGTTCCCACAGGTCCCCAGCTTCCGCCTGAATATTTCATCACTGTTGCTTTGTTACTATTTGCTCCATCCTGATAACCAATATACGGAGTCCCGCTACCATCTATCGCTATTGTAGCATAATCTGCCTGACCAGCTGAAACAGTACCTGAACCTACAGGAGCCCAACTTCCATTTGAAAATTTCATCATTGCAGCTCTTCTGACAGGTCCAACATCAAGAAACCCAACATACATTGTACCACTGCCATCAATCGCTATTGTGATGCATTGTGCTTCATTAGGAGAAAAACCGGGGGTACCTAAATATGCCCAACTTCCGTTAGAAAACTTCACCACTGTGGCTTTAAACAAATTGCCACCATCAGCATATCCAACAAACGGAGTGCCGCTGCCATCAATCGCTATTGATGTATAAGCTGCAGCATTGACAGAAACCACACCAGTACCTACAGGTCCCCAACTTCCATTTGAATATTTCATCACCGTGGCTCTATTGTTATTTGAAAAATCTGTATATCCAACATACGGATTGCCACTGGCATCTATGGCTATAGATGGAAAATGAAAAGAGCCACCTGAAAAACCTGCATTGCCTACATATTCCCATTTGCCATTTATATATTTCATTACTGATGCTTTATGGCCCTGTGATGCATCATCAAATAAAACATAAGGAGTTCCGTTTCCATCAATTGCAATAGAAGCATCATTAGTGCCTGATGCTGTAAAACCAGCAGTTCCGACCACTTGCCAAGTACCAGCCTGTGATGGGAGGGTTGTGAAACTAACCTGATTACCAAGAGTAGTACCTATGATGTTAGTGGCATAAGCTTTTACGTAATACGTAGTGCCCATGCTAAGTCCCGTTAATGATTTTGTAAATGCACCGAAAACAGAGCCGTTTGTATTTAGTGTTGTTGATGTACCTGAAAGTTCAGGATTTGAACTTGTTCCGTAAATAATCCCATATTTGATTATAGAATTGCCACCATCATCAATAATATTTCCACCGCCACTTGCACTGGTTTGAGTGATGTTGGTTATTGAGGTGGTTGTTACCGTTGGAGCTTGGAAAAAGACAAAGGGTCCATTGGCAGTAAAATTGTAAAAACCATCGGAACTACCACCAGTGTACTGGGCATGAGCATTAAGGCTCATAATGAATATGATAAATATCGAAATTAGATGTTTCATTATTTTATTCCTTTAAATTTTTAAATTATTTTTTATTCTTTGTAATTTTTTACTCAAATTGATAATTTCTTATTTTATACTTAATTGTGATTCTATTAACTCTTTCTTGTCATTCCTGCGAAGGAGCCTGAATGAAAACTCTTTATTTCTGTCATTCCTGCGAAGGCAGGAATCCCCTTCCATGGCGACTTTGGAGATTCCTGCATTCGCAGGAATGACAGTTTTTAGAATCACCCTGATGTTAAAAGCTTTCATTATTTACGGCATACTTAAAACGCAACGGAAGCCATATATATTAGTACGGTAATTTGTTACATCCTGTGCACTCATTCTATCTGATACTCTTGCTCGATTATCGTAGCCATACCAGGTACCTCCACGGAAACCTCCACCTTCAGCAGTTGAGTTTGGTGGCCAATTTGGTGTATTAGCATCTCCATTGGCATCTAAGCTACCATCCCCTGGCAGTCCGTTAAATGCTTTAGATGGAGTTCTGTATATATCTACTGCCCGCTCCCAGAGATTTCCGCTAAGTTCCATAATCCCATAATAGCTTGCACCCATAGATACTCTTGAACCACTTGCGCAACTACCTACTCTCATTGGCCCCTGAACATACAACCAATTGCCCCAATTACAATTTGCCTCAACATTAGCGGGTGCCTCATTTGGGGTTCCGGCATTGCTCAGAATTGTAGCCGAGGCATAAGTTGTTGTTCCCCATGCATATTCATCTGGAACTGCAGGTAAAGTACCGCGACAAGCTTTTTCGTATTCCAATTCTGTCATCGGCCGTAACCCTGACCAATCTGCGTATGCAGTCCCATCAGCCCATTTCAGGTTATTGCAGGCAATATATTGACCATCTGCCGGTTCATCATAAATACCATTATTATTAAAGTCACAAGCAAAGGTAGCAGAACTTGGAGGAAGTGGAGAACCTGATGCCATTATTTCAATTCTATTTCTATATCCACCATTGAATGCAAGGGTGCCTGGTCCAAAGTTTGGTGGATTATCCACTCTGCTAACTTGTTGCTGGTATGTCAAAGTATTTAAAAAGGCTACATATTGCCTCTGAGTTATTTCGTATTTCATGCAATAAAAAGAGTTATAACCATTTGGCCAATAAGGGGTTGTTGGGGCTGAATAAGCAGTTGGATGCCCACCTGCCGCAGTTGCATCGCTGGTGTTAATTGTTTGTAATGTAAATTCATTGTAACCAGTTCCACCGCTGCCAATCTGGAAAGAACCTTGTGGCACATAGACCATCTCAATTCCAAATACCTGAACACTTGTTATGGCATTGTTCATGGTATCGGACACTCCATCAAAACCATAGCGCCAGCATAATTTTACGCCAGCTGAACTTATGGTCCCATTGCCATCACCTGAACGGTAAAAGAAGGTACCTTTTGCACTGTCATGTGTTGAAAAAGTTGCAGACGTTCCCATAGTTCCGGTGAAATGAGCATTATCTAATTTGCTGAGTGTGGCATGATACCAAAGTCCGTTTGTTCTTTTGTATTTAATGAACAGATAAGCAGCATCCCAGTTAAAGGGTGCACTGCTCATGTTTCGCCAACTGTTATCCCAGCTGATATCGAACTTAACCATGACCTGCTTTAATGCCGTATTCTGCCCTAACATTGATACGTTTGTGATTAATAGATTATTTGCTAAAGTTCCCGAAACGGATAGCAAAAAAATGATTAAAGTGAATTGAATTAAAGAAAATTTCTTCATGATGAACCTCCAAATAATTTGTTAAAATTTATTTTCATTGAATTGGTTTTATATTATATAATTTCAAAACGAATCCTTCTTTTTTGGCGACTCGTGCATCCTGAATGCTGTATAGTTCACCATCTTGATAAATCAGAATTTCAAAATCCCAGTTTTTTAACCTAACGAGTAAATCTTTGCCCTTTGAATCTTTCATAGTCAAACTAACAACAACAATGTCCGGTTTCTCCGAATTAATTTGTTCAATTGCCCGATCAATACCGGTTGAAGTGAAAATACTCAGATCAGAATATAATTCTGCAATTTTTCTTGCTATATTCAGACTATGTTTGTCACTTTTATCAATTATTAATACTTTTAGCATCTTTTTTCTTCCATTTAAAAATGCAAATTAAAGGAATAGAATTGCTGATAAAAGCTAAAATGAGTAAGTGCTTTGATTTGGTTAGTAAGTGCAAGAAAATATGATGGTAAAAGAAATAACTCTAATTGATAAAATTCATTTCAGCAAATGCAGTTGTGTAAAAACTTTGGAATTCTGTCATTGGGAGCCTATTGATGATTACCAAAGCTGGCTGCTGGAGAGATTCTTCGCTTCGCTCAGAATGACAATTATATGATACAATGCCTTTTTAGAGTGGACTCAACTTTAAAAACTTTATGAACTTTAAAAACTTGATAAACTTTAAGAACTTTAAGAACTCTGCTACAATTTCGCAAATTGTTTTAGAAACATATCTTTGCGGCGCGTTGAAACTTCTAATTGAGTGCCATCCTTCATTATGACATTTCCGCCTTTACCCTTTATATAGCTTTGAACAAGTTTCATATTTATTAAATGCGAGTGGTGAATGCGGAAGAAATCGAGTCCTTCCAGCAAAGATTCATATTCTTTTAATGTATGGCAAGTGAGGATTTCGGATTTATTTTTAAGAAAGAATTTTGTGTAATTACTTTCCGCTTCACATCTGATTATATCGTTAATATCAATAAATATATATCCGGAATCTGAGGGTAGAGCTATTTTATCCGGCTTAGGTTTGTCCATAATAGATTGAGCTAATGAAATTCTACTCTTACCGCTGCCGTTATTATCGACTTTAGCTCTAACTTTGTCGAGAGCCTGAGTGAGTTCACTTTGATCAATCGGTTTTAATAAATAATCAAGAGCGGCAAATTTAATCGCTTTTATTGCATAATAATTATAAGCCGTGGCAAAAATTATTGAAAAATTAATTTGTGAGAAATGCTCAAGTATTTCAAATCCGCTTCGGTCGTACAATTCAATATCGAGAAAGACAAGGTCTGGCTCAGTCTCTTCAATAACCGAAATTCCTGATTCGACTGAATCGGCTTCACCGGAAATAATAAAATCATCACCATTCATAATGACTAATTTTTTTAGCAATTCTCTGCCGTGTTTTTCATCATCAATGATGACTACTTTGAATTTCTTAATTTTATCTTCCATTTATTTTTTATAATTATAAATAATAATTTCCACTTTTGTGCCCGCTGCTTTTCCATTATCATCAATCAGATCAATGACTGATACTTTAGAATTGATAATTTCCATTCTATCTTTTGAAATTTTCATACCAAAAGACTTGTGTGATTTTTTATCTTTTTCGATATTTTCATCAGTTTTTTTGCGACCAACCCCATTATCAATAATATGGATAATCAGATTCTCTACTGATTCCCGGATTTTTACATCAATTTTCCCATTTTCAACTTGTTGAATCCTACCGTGCTTAATGGAATTTTCGATATAAGGTTGCAGAAACAGAGTGGGAACAAATATTTCTTCAGGATTTATATTTTCATCAATATCAATCGAATAGTTAAATTTATTATCAAATCTTAATTGTTCAAGTTCGAAATATAAATTGATCTGATCAATCTCTTGATCAAGAGTTATTACTTCGGCTCTTGATTTTTCAATCACGTCGCGCAGTAGTTTTGAAAATTTTGAAAGATACTGCATGGCTCTTGATTTGTCATCATTAATGATAAGACTTAGAATTGAGTTCAGGGAATTGAAAATAAAATGTGGATTCATTTGTGCTTGTAAAGATTTCAATTGCAGAGATACAATTCTTTTCTTGGCTAAATTCTTTTCCCGGCTCCGCCACCAAAAATATAGAATATTTGCAAAAATTATTAAGACAATAAAAATGATGGCGATGATTTTAAACCACAGAGTTCCCCAAAAAGGCGGTATAATGGAAAGATGAATGGAAATTCCTTTTTCGTTCCAGACGCCATCATTATTGCTTGCCTTAATGTGCAAAGTATATTCTCCGGGCTCGACACCGGCTAAAATAATTGAGTTCTGATTACCGAGATAAATCCAATCTTTATGCAATCCTTCTACTTTAAATGCATATTGGTTCAATTGTGGAGATACAAAATCAAGAGCTGAAAACTGAATTTTTATATAATCAGTTTTGTAGTCAGTTTTAATAGTATCTCCATCTTCCATTAAATAAGAAACAAGTGAATCTTTGAAAAAAAGTTTAGAGATTACAATTTTCGGAATATTTGGATTATTTTGCAAATCTTTCGGTGAAAATATCGAAACTCCACCTGATCCTCCAAACACTAATTGATTGTCAGAGCTAACTGAAGCAGCATTATATGAATATTCATCACCTTGAAATCCATCTTTTTCAGTATATCGAATGAACTTGTTTTTTCTTTGGTCAAACTTGATTAATCCTTTCATAGAGCCAAGCCATAAATTATTATCAGCATCGCACACAATGCTTGATATTCCTTCATCGGGCAGACCATTTGAGCTTGTTATTGTAGAAAAATTATCAGTTAACGGATTATATTTGTTAATACCGCTGTTATATGCTCCTACCCAGAGATTTCCGGTTTTATCTTCACAAATAGACCATATATTGTTGCCACATAAAGAATTTGTATCTTTCGGATTATGCTTGTAAACTTTAAAGCCGTCAATCTCTGGTAAATATCTGTTTAAGCCGTTATGAGTACCAATCCAGATATTATTTTTCCTGTCTTTATAAATTGTTGATATTCCTTCGTAGCTGATTAAATTAGCCTTTGTTCCCGAAGAAGAATACGACTTATAAATATTAGTACCCAATTCATTTTTAAATAAACCCAAAAGGGTACCTATCCATAGTTCATTCTTATCCAATAATAAGCCCCAAATATTATTTGATATTTGAAATTCTAATATTTTTGATAAACCTCGTGTTTTTGAATAATTAGTAAAAGAACCATTTTTTTTATCAAAAAGAAATACTCCGTTATTAGTACCAAGAATGAGCTTGTTATTTTTTCCGTCTTTAATTATATTAAATATGTTTTTTTGATAATCAGGATTTGGGTTAATATTAGAGTAATGAACCCATTTTTTTGTTTCAGAATCCAATTTGTTTAAACCCTTATAAGTTCCAACCCACAAGACATTATCCTTGTCAATAAAAACAGACCTGACGATATTGTTCGATATTGAATTTACATCACTTGTATTATATTTGTAAGTTTGAACTTTTTTGAATTTCGGGACGATTTTAATTAATCCATTGTCATGGTAATCCCAGATGATATTATTTGTCAGACTAAAGATTTTTTCTTGTTTACTAAACCCGGAATAAGTTGGGAAAATAGCGTGAATATGAGTAAACTTTTTAAAATCAAGCCAATTAGAATCATCAAATTGGAATAGTCCATTATATTCATTAATTTTTTTATTAAGTTCTATATTACTGACTTTTACAGACGCAAACATTTTTTTGTCATGGTAGAATATATTTAAATGGAAAGCTTTGTCAAGCCATCTATTATCAATCCTATAATTAGTCTCAATAAAACTATAATTATTCAAATCCAGCTTAATGATTTTAAAAGGGTCTTTGTCTGACGATACCCGAATTAATGGATTATCAAATTCATCTTTACCAATAAACTTTAAATTATAATAATCCTTATAGTGATTGATAACTTTGATTGTGTTAGTATTTGTATTTAAAATGATTAATTTGTCAATTTTATAAATATCATTACCAAACGGATTAATAATTGGTTCTCTTATATTTAATGTTTTAAATATCAGAACGCCTCCTTGGCCAATATAAGTATCAACAGATAAATGACTATTCATAATAATTGAGTCCATATATTGAATACCCGATTTATATGTTTCAAAACGGTCTTTCAGAACGTTGTAATATTTTAAAGTAGTATTTCCGTCAATTTTATTAACAATTGTCCATAAATTCCCGTCATAATTTTTGAATAATATAGTGGAAATAAATGATTTTGCTTCTAAATTTTCATCTGATAATATGAATCTCTTACATTTGCCAGTCTTAGGGTCTAATTTATCCAGCCTACCCATAGGAGTAGCAATCCAAATAAAACCGTTTATATCCTCAGAAATATCAGAAATTATATTATTGGAGATTGAAGATGTATCGCCAGAATTATGCTGAAAAACCACGAATTCTTTACCATCGTACCTATTCAAACCATTTTGAGAGCCGAACCACATAAAGCCATGACTATCTTCCAATCCAGAAATAATAATTCTCTGCGATAGTCCTTCTTCTTTTTTAATAAGCTCAACATTATAATTTTGGGAAAAGTTGTCGTAAATATTAAAAAAGAATAAAGTGAGAAAGAGAATCTGGAATTTTAAACCAATCATACAATTTGATAAAATATTTTAATTTTACATAATAAAACAGAAATTAATCAATTGTAAAATACCGTAAATATTTTATAAAACCTAATATTTTTGTTCGATAAGCCCGGATTATTCATTAGGATTTTACAATAATCCTAATGAAATATCTGGGTTAAAGTTTGGGTTTAAATTATTATAAATTTGTAAATCCAAAAAAAAATCCTTCAAATTATACATTAGTTGTACAGTTTGAAGGATTATACAGGAACTTTGAAAAAATGTGCTCGCTCTACCTGTGTGCAATTATTTTTTTTAATCAGTACCAGAGCCGTTTTCCAATCTTTTCAGTACAGAAGGTGGGAGTCGAACCCACACGGGCGATGAAGCCCACTGGATTTTGAGTCCAGCGCGTCTGCCAATTCCGCCACTCCTGCGGTTTTAGAAGGTAGAAAGTAGAAGGTAGAAAGTAGAAGGTAGATTGCGAGGTTTACTTTTTTTGGATTTGGAACCTATTTTCAAATAACGCCTTGCTGATTCCGCCACTCCTGCGGTTTTAGAA
>JAPLFL010000122.1:35092-97880 GCA_026390695.1 Candidatus Kapaibacterium sp.
TAGAAGGTAGAAAGTAGAAGGTAGAAAGTAGAAGGTAGATTGCGAGGTTTACTTTTTTTGGATTTGGAACCTATTTTCAAATAACGCCTTGCTGATTCCGCCACTCCTGCGGTTTTAGAAGGTAGAAAGTAGAAGGTAGAAGGTAGAAAGTAGAAGGTAGAATGCGAGGTTTACTTTTTTTGGATTTGGAACCTATTTTCAAATAACGCCTTGCTGATTCCGCCACTCCTGCGGTTTTAGAAAGTAGAAGGTAGAAAGTAGAAGGTAGATTGCGAGGTTTATTTTTATTGAATTTTGTGCAGATTTCAAAATAACTTATATTAAATAAAAATATACCTTATCCTCTACTTTCTTCTTTTCTATCTTCTACTTTCTACCTTCTGTAACCGTGGGCGGTGAGGGATTTGAACCCCCGACTTCCTGCTTGTAAGGCAGGCGTTCTGAACCAGCTGAACTAACCGCCCAAAAATCCAGATCACAAAATTAAGGTTTATTTATGACATAAAAAAATAAATTATTTTAACTTACCTTTTTTATTATGTTCGTTACTTTTCCAAAAACTGAAAACATAATACCTTCACTTACTCTATACGGGCTGTAGCTCTTGTTTTCAGAAATTAGCCAAACATCATGTCCTTCGTACTTTATTCTTTTGATAAATAAATTTCCATCTACGTTTGCAACTATAATATCTCCGCTATTAGCATTGTCCCTCTTCTGTACTACAACTCTGTCTCCATCGGCTATACCCGCATCAATCATCGAATTACCACTTACATTTGCTATGAAAAGTTCGTTACTTTTTAATCCGAATATTTCTGAAAAATGTGTGATTAATTCCTCTTTCTCTTGAACAAATGGGCTTTTCCGAGCTGCACCTAATGAATTTGTTAATACTCTTATTAGCTCAGTTTCGGTCAAATGATCTATTCTTTTTATATTTATTATATCGGATTTTTCCATATAAAATTCCCTGCTATTTAATGAAAAAAGGGCATCTGATGATGCATCCGTGAATATTTTTTTGTTTCTTTTTGTACATTCGGACTCCAAAATATCTAATTTCCAACTTACAAACCGCTCTCCTGCTAACTCAAACACTAACAATTCCTTTGCGGATTCATAAACTTCTTGATTGGAAGCCACTTTTATAAAATCATTAAATTGCGCTCTTCTCATTTTTTCTTTGACTTTATACTTGCTTTAATATCACCAGCGGCTGCATTTACTATTCTCACTGCTTTTCTGTCTGCTAATGAACTACCGTCAATTTTTACAAGATTTGTTATTAATCCCGCATTCTTTGAAGTCTTGAAATCGCTGGCTAACTGCTTCCCTGCTTTATTTTCTGCAAACCAAGAGCCTTCTCCGGTCAGTAAAAAAATAGGATTTATCCCATGCCGGTAAAGTAGTATTAATAGCTCGATTGACACATTGGATCTTGCATTTTCATAATTGCGAATTTTATCTTCGCTTGTATCGAACATATCAGCAAACTGAGCCGCGGAAAGACGAATCCCCTTTACAATCAGATTCTCTCTGATAAAACGAAGTCTTTCGCTTATTTCTTGTTTGAGTTCCATAATTAATTTTAAATTTATTTTCAAATAATGTATTTTTTACTTGCATTTCATGTATTTTTTACATATTTTTGCATTTAATTATTACATATTTTATTGGTAATAATTACGTTTCAAATTTAACTTATTTATTTTTCATTTCAAAATAATTTTTAAGGAGTTTTTATGAAAAAAAATCTCAAGAACCAGAAATCTGCTACTGAAGCAGTTTGTGACGATTTCTCAATCACAATCAAAAAACCTGATTCCTTTATCACTGATAAATGTAAGATCAGCAAGGAAGATCCATTCAGGGATAGGATTTTTGCATCTGCATTTATGTTAGAGCAATTACTGGATTGTTTTATTGATGAATGCTTGATGGAGCAAGATATAGCCGATGATTTGAGATTCATCATGCTTGATTTTCTCAATAGCGATAGTCTCATCTCGGAGGAATCAATTGACGAATTTGTGGATGAGGGCGATATTATAGACTTTGATTACGATGATGATTTCTTAGATAACATTTATTAATTTAGCAATGGGACTTGTATGAGTGATATATATGAATTGATTGAAGAGAAAGATTTAACTGATGATCTTCGATTAATTGCCGAGGTAAGTGGGATAGAAGCCGTGAGGAACTTATTAAGAAATTTTGGTGGAGTTACATTTTATATTCCCAAACTGACCCGATTAGACCAGTTTTTAAAAAGATATATTATGGAAAATTCTAATAAAAGTGTTAAAATATTAGCTCGTGACTTTTTTGTTTCGGAAACATATATTAGACAAATAATAAAAAAGAAGTAATGGAACCTACGGGAATATGGCTATCGGAGCCACGAAATATGATTGGTATTATGACCGGAACTTCGGTTGATGGCATTGATGTTTGTTTAGCAGAATTTTCTTTTTTGGAAAATAAGCAATTTTTCAAATTAAAACATTTTCGTACATTCGAGTTTTCTTCTAATACGAAGGAAGCTATATTTCATGCGTTAAATGGCCGGATTAGTGCTGCAGATCTGTCAAGATTAAATTTCATACTTGCAAGTGAATTTACAGAGATAATTACTATTTTTTTAAATCTCTGCAATTGCAGCCTCATTTCCGTTGATGCTGTCGCTGTTCATGGACAAACAATTTGGCATGAACCATCTGGTGAAATTATACCAAATACATTACAAGCTATTTCGGGACCGGCATTAGGAGCCATACTTGATAAGCCAGTGATATATGATTTCCGTTCTGCGGATATAGCTTTAGGTGGTCAGGGAGCGCCACTTGTACCTATATTCGATTATGAATTTTTATCTTCGTCAGTAAATAGAATTGCTTTAAATATAGGTGGGATGTCTAATATAACTTTTCTGCCGTCAAGCAAGGATAAAAGCCAAGTTCTTGCTTTTGATACCGGACCGGGTAATGTACTGATTGACATAGCAAGTAATTTACTTTTTTCAAAGGATTATGACGATCATGGCCATTTTGCCAGAAAAGGAGAAGTTTTAGAAATTATTTTCTCTGCATTAAAATCGACAGAATACTGTCTCAGAGCCATTCCCAAGTCAACCGGCAGAGAGTTATTCAATATGTCATTTATAAATGATCATTTTAATCAGTTAAATAATTTTTCTCCAAACGATATTTTGGCAACCTTAACTGAATTTACTGCATGGTCAATTTTTTTTAATATTAAACACTATATTCCGAATTCAAAAGAACTAATAATATCGGGTGGTGGCTGCCATAACGATTTTTTAGTTGAAAGATTACAATTTTATTTGCCAGAGATAATTATTATAAAATCAAATGAACTTGGGATAAATTCAGATGCAAAGGAAGCTTTATGTTTTGCTTATTTAGGATGGTTGTCATTGGGTGGTATCCCCGGAAACATACCCTCAGTGACAGGTGCAAAGCGCCATTGCGTTCTTGGAGCCAGAACTTTTTGACATAAATGGTTATTGTTTTTACACTTTTTTGATTGATATTTAATGAGTATATTTGTTGTTGAAAATTTGTTAATCACTAAGAAGAAATATGGAAATAATCCACGTTGAAGCAGGTCCATTAGCAACTAATGCTTATGTTGTTTATGATAAATTAACGCATGGAGCTGTTTTGATTGATGCACCACTCGAAGTATCATCAATTTTTGAATCAATAATTTCAGAGAATAAGTTAAATGTTCTTGGGATACTTCTTACCCATTCTCATTGGGATCATAGTGCTGAGGCTGCTCAGTTAAGAAGGTTGACAAATGCTCCCATTTATATTCATCCTGAGGATGCTTATCGTTTGTTAGACCCAAATAAACATACAATTTTCCAATTACCTATCGATCTGGAGCCAGCAAAGCCCGATGTTTTAATGAAGCACGGAGATATAATCGAAATCGGAAATATCAAACTTGAAGTAAGACATACACCTGGTCACACTGAGGGCTGTGTTTGCTTTGTCAATGCAGAAAATTCACTTGTATTTTCCGGTGACACACTTTTTTCCGGTTCTGTTGGAAGGATTGATCTTCCCGGAGGCTCAAAAGAAAATTTAATAAATTCCATTAACAATAGTTTACTTACACTTGGAGATAATTTTAAAGTTTATCCCGGTCATGGAGATTCGACAAGTATCGGGTCAGAGCGCAGAAACAATATATATATACTTAATTCCGATTATTTGTAATAGTTTTTAAGGATCGAATGAAAATATATTCATTATTAAGTAATGGATTATATAAAATAATTTCCGTAATTTGCATTCTTGTGTCATTCGAAATGAGCGGATGTTATTCTTTTACCGGCGGATCATTACCGGATCATTTGAAAACATTGTACATCGCAAACGTAGTTGACAACAGCGGATATGGAGTTCCGCAGTACAGAGAGAATATGTCTCGGTTGCTCTTTGAGAAGTTCAGAAACGACAATTCATTAAAAATAGTTGAAAGCAGTGCAGATTGCAGATTGACTGTAACTATTTCCTCTATTCGTGAGTCAGTCGCCAATATCAGACCCGGTGAAATTGAAAGCAGACGTAAAATTTCGGTAGTTTATGACGTGGAATTTTATGATAATGTCAAAAAGAAATTAATTCCGCTTTCACCAAGCAATTTCAGAAATGAAGAAGAGTATGATTTGGCACAGATGCAGACTGGAAGGGATAATGCAGTTAATAAAATATCAGATAGAACTGCTCTTGAAATTTTAATGGCTGTTGTTTCCGGATGGTAAGATGTTTAAATAATAATTTTTATTTACAATTGGGGTAGCTATCCGAAATGGAAAGTGCGATACTAATTACCTATTTTATTTCCTTGAGTATATTGTTTGGCTTCGGTCTTCATGGAATAATACTACTCTACTATTACAAAAAAACGGCTAACTACAAACATCCCGAATGTAGCATGCCAGACAATGCTCCCAAGGTTACAATTCAGCTCCCGATGTTCAATGAAATGTTCGTCGTTGACAGATTGATCAAGGCAGTATGTGAGATTAATTATCCTATCGACAAGCTGGAAATTCAGGTTCTTGACGATTCTACGGATGAATCCCAAAGTATTGCCAAAGAAGCAGTCAAAGTCTTCAGCGAAAAAGGTTTTAACATTAAGTATATCCATAGGACAAATCGCTCAGGATACAAAGCAGGTGCACTGAAAGCCGGTCTCGAAACCGCAGAAGGTGAATTTGTAGCTATATTCGATGCAGACTTTGTTCCCAACAAAGACTTCTTAATTAAAACCATACCACATTTCTTTAATCCGAATATCGGAATGGTTCAAACCAGATGGGAACACTTAAATGAAGAAGATTCATTTTTAACAAAAGCTCAGGCATTAGCATTGGACGGACACTTTGTAATTGAGCAGCAAGTTAGAAACAAAGCAGGCTTTTTCATTAATTTCAACGGCACAGCCGGAATCTGGAGAAAATCAACTATACTCGATGCCGGTAACTGGCAACCAGACACACTTACTGAGGATCTTGATCTTAGTTATCGAGCTCAATTACGTGGATGGAAATTTGTTTATTTAAATGATGTAACATCGCCGGCAGAGCTACCAGCGGACATTAACGCTTTAAAAACTCAGCAATTTCGTTGGACTAAAGGTGCAGTAGAAACTGCAAAGAAACTCCTTCCAATGGTGTTTAAATCCAAACTTTCTTTGAAAACAAAACTCGAATGCTTTGTCCATTTGACAAGCAATATCGTATTTCCATTTATTATAATTGTTGCATTTTTAAATGTACCTGTAGTAATAATAAAAAATACGGTTGGCGGCTATGACACCTTCTATTCATTGATGTCAATATTTGTTTTAGCTTCAATTTCTACATTTCTTTTCTATATGTTTGCTCAACGGGCAATACATCTTGATTGGCGGCGCAGATTGCTCCTATTCCCTGTTTTTCTTGCAGGAAGTATGGGATTGGCAGTAAATAATACAAAAGCAGTCCTTGAGGCATTATTCAACAAAAAGACAGGCTTTGCACGTACTCCTAAAGCAGGTGACAACAAAACCGCATGGAAAAAAATGTCATACAAACAGCGCAGAGTCGGTTCAATGGTAATATTTGAAATGGTAATGACTTTTTATTTCTTGGTTGGGATAATCATTTCGGCAAGATTTATGGAGATAGCAGCCATTCCATTCCAATTTATGTTTTTGATGGGATTTGGCACTGTTGCCTATATGTCCTTAAAACATGCTTTAGCAAAATAGATTAATCGAAATATTTTATAACGTCGGCTGATAAAATCAACCGGCGTTTTTTTTTCACAATTTTTTTGGAATATTTCGTCAATACATTATTAATTTTTGTTGGATTATAAATAGATGAATATGGAAGATAAGTCAAGTAAAAATCCTCTTCGGCAGTCAACCAATAAGGCAAAAGACTTGTATAATGCATACTTTAAAAACGAAGGCACGAGAAATATTCCGATAAGTGACCATGAGGATAAAAAACAAAACGAAACAAATAAGGGAACTATGTTGAACGAAGAAGAGATCGAAAATATCATTAAATCAGCAACAGATGAGCTGTCCGAAAATTATGAACAAAAAATAGCCGAACTCGAACTTAAAATAATGGATCTGGAAAAAGAACGAGATGACTTTAAAGAGCAAAACATTAGACGCACAGCGGAATTTGATAATTTCCGCAAAAGAACATTAAGAGAGAAAGAAGATTTAATAAATTATGCAAATGAGAAATTATTAAATAAATTTCTTGTATTGTTGGATGATATTAATAGTGCTGTTGAAAGTGGCTCCAAGTCTGAGGATTATAGTTCATTATATACAGGAATAAATCTTATTTCACAGAAAGCAATTAAATTATTCGAAGAATCAGGAATTAAACGAATACAAACCGAAGCCGGAGATATTTTTGATGTAGAACTGCACGAAGCCTTGGTGAAGATTCCATCGGAGTTTGAAGAAGACCATATAGTGCAAATTATTCAATCCGGTTATACACTCAATGATAAAGTAATCAGGCATGCAAAAGTAATAACGTCCGCAGGCCCGGCAAATAATTAATAAAAAATATCGGAAAAATATAAATGGATAAACGTGATTATTATGAAGTACTGGAAATAGGTAAAAATGCCTCAAGTGATGAAATAAAATCTCAGTACAGAAAAATGGCAATGAAATTCCATCCGGATAGAAATCCTGATGACAATGATGCTGAGAATAAATTTAAAGAAGCAACCGAAGCTTATGAAGTACTCAGTGATAACGATAAGCGAGCCCGCTACGACCAGTATGGCTTTGCAGGTTTGCGGGGCAATGATTATTCTCAGTATAGCAATGCTAATGATATTTTTTCGCATTTCAGTGATATTTTCAGCAATTTTGGCTTCAGTGGCGGTGGTGGCAGTATATTTGATGATTTTTTCGGTGGAAGTTCTTCAGGTCGCCGCGGTTCGCGCCGCCAGCAAGGTGAGCGTGGCTCCGATATACGAATTAAATTACCTCTTACACTTGAAGAAATAGCAAAGAGTGTTGAAAAAACTTTAAAAATTAAAAGATTAACATCCTGTGAATCATGCCACGGCAGCGGAGCTAAGAGTGGATCTGATTCCAAGACATGTCCTACATGTAACGGAATGGGTGAAGTTCGTCAAGTTCGATCTACAGGATTTATGCAAATTTCAAATGTAACTGTATGTCCCAGTTGCAGCGGACGTGGACAGGTTATCAAGGACAAATGTTTGTCCTGTAATGGCGAAGGAAGAATAAGTGCCGAAGATACAGTTAAAGTTAATATACCTGCCGGTGTGGAACAAGGAAATTATCTTCCAGTAAGAACAAAAGGCAATGCCGGCCGCTACGGTGGCGAATCAGGTGATTTAATAGTTGTGATAGAAGAAAAAGAACACGAATATTTCAAAAGAGAAGGCACAACAGTTATTTATGATGCCGTAATAAGCTATCCTGAGGCTGCTTTAGGATGCGAACTTGAAATACCGACTCTTTTTGGGACAGATAGAATCAGAATTGATGCAGGCTCACAGCCCGGTTCGGTGATTCGGCTTAACGGTCGCGGTATTCCGCATCTCAATTCGGGAGCAAAAGGAGATTTACTTGTTTATTTAGATGTTTATGTACCTACAAGTTTAAATTCTAAAGAAAAAACTTTATTGAAGGAATTATCACAAAGTGATAATATATATCCAAAGAAGCGCCATAGCACAAAGTCAAAGGATTTTTTTGATAAACTGAAGGATGCTTTGTTTTAAATTTTATTGTTTATATTAGAAATCCATTTTAGTCAAAAATTATTATTCATTTATTTAGGAATTTTATCGATATTTTTTTTCAACATTTTTAATCCGGTTTATTTGACAAATGCTCTCCCAAAGCATCTTTTGGAAGATTATTCGTGTTTCAATCAAAGTTCATCCTAATCAAAAGCGATGATAATTGATGTGGTTGTTTTTTCATTTATTTAATCATTTTAAACATTTATTAGCTCATGATTAACATTATCACTAATTTAATTTTAAATAATAACTGCTATTTCTTAAAAACCACTGCTTGAGATAGATTCAGCATTAGTTTTCAGCTTCAATTGTAAAAATAATATTAAATTAAAGTGATTATTTGTTAATTGGTATCATTGTTGATAAGTAAATAATGGAAATAAGATAAGAAACGGATTTTTTTTCTTGCGTAATCTTTAAAATTAATATATATTGGATTTTTGTTTGAGAGTATTTTGAAAATTAAGTTAAAAGTCATGTTAAATATGAGAGAATTTTTAAAATACCGAAACAATGAGAAGTAGTAGTAGCTAAAATAAAGGGAAAAAATATGTCAAAAGGCGGAGGAGCCGGTAAAGTATATTTTGTGCTTTATCTCGCAGTTGTTCTCGAATTATTAATCATTATTGTCGAGCGCGACGAAGCCGAAGAAGGCTTGCTTAGGAAACAAAGAGAATCGATGAAAATCGTCGAAAGTATTCTCTCTCAACTTCAGTCCGGTGCAGGAACAGAAGGAATTAACACCAGACCACAAGACGAAATCACTGTACCTGAACCGGGTGTTCCATTAGAACAATTAGGTCTGCAGGGATTAAAAGATTATCGTACCTATTTGGTGGAAGTAGGTGTGACTGATGTTAGCGAGGGCATAACCCGAAGGGAAGAGGACGATAAGGAATATAACCAAAAAATTAAGGACATGCTACAATTAGCCAATGTTCGTGATATTCAGTATCAGCTCTTCTTCTATCCTATTCCGGGTACAACGGATAAAGATCCGTCTGCTCCGGGATTCCCATCTGATGAAGAATTAAAAAAGAATTTCAAGAATATCGAAAGCATTAGCATCGGTACAAAAATCCCATCTACTACTCTTAGTGGTGAATGGGAATTTTTAGGTTTACGAAAGCTTATGCTCGACACAGTTGAAACATATAAAAATACTGTCAAAAATGCAGAAACCAGAAAAACTGACAAGCTTAGAGTTGCTGCCAATGATATTCTTCCTTTTTATACCGATGCTGCTTTAAATAATTCATTAGACATTAAATATGCACCTAAAGATAGTACCATTTTTAAATATTCTGATGAAAAAAGCAAAGAAGATGTTGGTAAAATAGCTGGAGCCACACTGAAAAAAAGAACTTTTGTTGTGAATTTCAGACCAGAAAGAAAACAGGGCTGGTATAAACTCCGCTTCTTCTCTCAATCAAACAGGATTCTCGGTGTTCGTGGCGGAGAAAAAGTTGATCAGGTTAGTGATGAAACAACTGTCAATATCGGAACAGTTAAATTAACAGTGCGTGACTTACGTAAGGTTCAAAAAGAATTAACTTCCAAGTTAGAAAAATATACCTTACCACAACCTGAAGATTTTGATAAAGTTGGAATTGAAGGCGTAGAGAAAATGCTTAACGAAGCCACTGCTAAAGTACGTGCTTCTAAAGATGATGATGCAAGAGAAACAATAGGTAAAATCGAACTTTACGGTTATATTCTTCAGTTATTATCACCTGGTCAATCAACAAACTTCAAACAGAACAAGGGCTCAATCGAGTTTAACGTTCACGTATTGACTCCTACTCCACCTCCATCAGATCCTACGATTGATGTTCTTTATGAAAAAGAAATCTGCCGGCTTGATGCAACAAATATTTCCTTCAAAGTAAAAATTGGTAATTATAAAGCCGGTTCAAGCAGACTTACAGGCACTCTAACCGATAAAACCGGTAAACAATATGAAGTAAAATTATCACCCGATCCTGCGGTTCAAAATGATCCGAATGCTCCTACTCAGTATTTCATCGGACAGGTTGATTATATTAAAGTCGAAACTATACGCGAATATACTCTTAAACTGGAACACACCTTAAATGGTAAAGTTGGCCCGCTCTCGGAACGTGATGTATTTTTATGCCCATCTTTGGATAAAAGTAATATTGAAAATCTTAGCGACGCTATAGATCTATATTATGGTCAATCTTACGGCTTTAAGTTTACTCCACCATCCGGAACAAAGATTGGTGCAGATAAATTTAAAATTACTATAACTCCTTATCAAAGTGGTAGTAATAACCAGAGTACGCCAATTACTTATCAAGGCTATAACCTTGACGAAACCGCTGTTTCCAAAATACCTTGTTCATGGTCTGATGCGGATATTGAAATTACTTGGGAAGACCCTGTATCTCAAAAATCCTTCCCTGTTTATCCAAGGAAGAAGTTTGAAGTGAAACAAGAAGCTGTAAAAGTAAATGCAATTTCTAAAAATGCACCTGCTACAGGTTCCGAAGACAGATTGGTCTGCAAGTTCAGTGGCTCAATCGCAGAACTCAAAGATGTTCCGACGGGTAGTGATAAATTGCCAATTGTTAATATTTCAGCAGTAGTTTCAGGATCAAGTGTAAAAGGCTATTCGGCTTCTACTCCTCAAGTTGATTACAAAGGCGGAAGAGATTACACCGTTACTTTCTTCTTAACCGGAACAATGGGTGATGAAGATGCAATACGCGGAACAGTCGATATTAAGGTAACTTGCGAGACTACCAATCCTTGTCAGGAAGGGAAAAAAGAGAAACTAACCAAAACTATTAAATATAATGTAAGTTATACTCCCGGACAGGATTAATTAATTTATTAGAGAAAAATTTTAGAAAGAGGCATAAATATGAGAAAAAAACTATATTTCGGATTGATAGGTTTACTGTTTCTAATCCCTTATGTTAAATCAACCGCACAAGTTGAAATTCAAAATGATGAAATTGCTAATATTCTTAAGCAAAGTCGAAATTATAGGTATGGCGATATTTCAGTGTTAAGATTAGTTTCTTCGGCTGAAAAACTTAAACCAATTCTTCAAAAAAGCACTAAAACAGCCGGTCCGGGTAATTCAATTGATGATTGCTTTAAAACTGCAACTCCAGAAGAAATTGCCGCTGCAGAACAAATTAAATATCAGGCTCGCGAGTTCTTGAAAAATGAAGAACTTGATGTAAAGGGCTTTATGACCGGTCTCAGAAAGAAAAAAATGAAACCGCTCCCAACTGATGCTTTGGCCAAGTGCTTACTTGACTTTATCAGCGATTCAATGAATACCAAACCACAGGAATTCAACGGTTATATAATTACCAACCGAATCAATCCTAAAGCTACTTCTTTCAAGGTTAATATTATTGGCTTCATTGCCGCTTATACCCAAGAAGGAGAAACTGCCAACCTAATAACCGATCTTAAAAACGTTGATCCTAATAACGTTTTTTCTCATAGCAGACTTGAATCTTATTATATAAAAATGGATGGCAAAGATTCTTTACTCAAAGGATTTCTTGAAGACGCCGTTATCAGGCAGTGGGATGTTGTCGATGTAACTCAGAAGTTACAGAATATTGACGATATGGCTCCATTAGTACCCAAAAAATACGGTGTAACTACCTGGCTTGTTGACCGTCCGGGACCATATCTTGATGCCGAAGATATTCCGAAATTTACAAGAATCACCGAAGGTTTACCTGAAGATTACAAGCCAAACCTTCCTGCAGTAGCAGCAGGTGTAGCTATTGATACAATTAATTCAATGAATGAAATTACAGTCGGTAATGACATCATTCGTTGGAGAAATTATGAAATCGGGTATTTGCGCGATAAATCAGGCAATATAAGAATTGATCCTAAAACCAATCAGCCTATGGTTGATCCTAACAGATCTATCCTAAATGATTTCTTCCCAAAATTCGGTTTTGAATTAAAATACGGCAATGAAAATATCAACATGCCTTCTCTCTGGAGCCAGAGACTTGCTCTCAGCGGTTACCTTGAAGGATGGAAATTAGGAGTAATACTTCCACCGACCGATTATGCCAATTCAATGTCAAAATCATTTGGTGATGGCTCTAAACTCGCTTATACAAATTTTGGAATAGTTGGCTCGGTTGACTTCCCAATTAAAATGTTCAATAGCAAAAGTATTTTTAATCTTTCAGCATCCGGAGCTTTCGGTGAACCAAAAGATTTTGTGAACAAACAGGCAAGAGCCACCGGAATACGTACTGATAAATACAATATTTATGCCGACTACATTCCACGTTTTGATGCCAGACTGCTTTATACATTTGGTGTTAAAATAGGCGAAAACACTTCTAATCCTGATGATTATCAATTACGTTTCGGTATCGGTGGCGCAGTATATAGTGTGGATACATATTCAAAAAGACTTGACAGCACTGTTATTGATCCAAAAACAAGAAAACCAGTTGAATATACAACTTTCTGGAAAGAAACCGATAAATTTATTGGCGGAATCACAGCAAAAATCGACTTTCTTGCCAAAAGCAAGAATTTACCACTCGGAATAACCATGCAATATTTTGATGAATCTATTTTATCTGATATATGGGCACAAAAAACCTTAATTGATGATGCACTATTCTTAAGATTCGATTTGAATTTTTATTATAATTTAAAAATTAATCCGAGAGCATGGGAAAATACAAGTTTAATCCAGCCAGCTCTCAGATTGATTATTTTGTATTAATTAAGAAGTATCATTTATTAAACATTTAATATCAATGATTCATTTTTTAAAAATAAAAGAAGAATTAAACATGAAAAGAAAATTATTTTTGATTATAGCTTTCACAGTATTCTCAGTACTTTCAGTATTTGCCAAAACCAAAGAAGAAGATGAGATGATTAAAAGTTTGAGAAGGATCAACCCTGACGTCGTTAAATATTTCCCACGTTGGAAACTTACCGAACCAGACCTTCAGATAAAAGTTTATTTATCACTTCTGACATCCGGTTTTGCAGAGCATCAACTTGATCCTCAGAATATTGTGATCATTGCAATACCTCCGACCAAGAAGGATAAATCCTTTGAAATTCTATCCATCACATGCGGAGAAATAACTGTTTCATCGGCAGATATTGAAAGATCTTTCGGAGGATTAAACTCAAATTTGATAAAGATACTTAATGGTGCCAATACATTTGGCGGAGTCAAATCCGGTGGTGGAAAAACTGGTGGTAAAGCAGGTAAAAAACAATTAGATGATTATCCACCAAGAGATTATGATTACGAAGATATTCCAATCGAAAGAGAAATTAAACCTGACGAGGCAAAAGTTATTATCAGCTTTCTCCAACCATCTTTAAAGAAATATAATCAGGCAATTTCTGTCTCTTTGTTCGATCAGTTCTTGCTTTTCGGAGAATCTGGATATTCGATTTTATCATCAACCGGTACAGATAATATTGGTTATCCATTTACATATTCCGGAGAATCTCACGTATATGCTACAGTTCCTGTCTTGGAAAATAAGAATATGGAGCTAAAGAATAATTTCCCAATATTACTCAATATGCGCCTTGGCGGCTCATACCGAGTTAATTCGGATGCTAATAACGGATTTCTTCAATCAGTTTTACCTTCAAGAGTTTTAAATGCAGGTCCAGGTGGAAAAATCGGAGCAGGATTTGACTTCTATTATCCTGATATGCCAGAATTAGGAATATCTGTAAATGCAGAATTTCCAATGAAAAAGTTCGCTGATTTTCATGCAGATGATACTTACGGTTCATATACCGATACAAAACGAGTTAAATTTGTCGATCCTTTAAGAAGAGACACTTTAAGAGTTTCTCCATTACTCAGAACAACCGGAAACGTGAGCTTGTTCTATAATTTATGGATAGATGAGAAAAATCCAATACATTACTTTAGATTTGATTTAGGATTTAATTACTTTGAAATCAAAGAAGGCGGACTTTATCAGGACAACGGCTGGAGTTTTAATCCTAATCCCGGAGTAGTTAAAGGTCTTGCAACTTATAAACCTAATGAATTAGGTGACTGGGCATTCTTTAAAGTAGAATACCGCAATCAATCAGCACATCCATTTGGATTAAGCTTTCAATATGCAAATCAAATCGGCTTGGCAAGAATATATATTCCGGTTTTCAATTGGTTATATCTTGAAGCAAAATATGCAACACCACTCAGAGGTTTAAGACCTTATGAAATAAGAAATTACTTTATGTTATCGCCTGTTTTAAGATTTGCTATGTAATTTTATAAAACAATTATTGTAGAAATTAGTTAAATTATTTAAAAAAACCGGAACCACAATGCAGCATAAGGGGGCATGTAAATTAATCATTTACATATTTATAGTTATTTTTTTAACGAGTAGCAAATTATTTTCAATAAATGAAAAACAAGTAGCCGATTCCGTACAAAAAGCAAAAGAATTGTTAGAAGATGCTACTGTAAAGTCAGCACAAAAAGAAATTGAAATAACCATCAGAAACGTTGATATTACCAAGTTTCCTGATATTAGTATAATCGTAGAAGCCTTCAATATTTTCGGACAGCCTCTTGACACTTTATTACCCGAAAAACTGACAATCGTCGAAAATGGAGTCGAGAAAAAAGTAATTTCTGTCAAAAAAATCTCTGTCCATGAGCGTGTACCGGTTGATTTTGTCTTTATTATTGATAAAACCGGATCAATGCAGAAATATATAGATGCCGTTAAATCAAATGTTCAGGTTCTGATGTCATCGCTTGTTAAAAGAGGAATTGATTATCGGCTTGGTTTGGTTCTTTTCTCTGATGCAGTTGAAAAACGATTTCCTTTGACAGATAATGTAAACACATTCCTAAGTTGGATAAATCCGGTTGTTGCAGAACGCGGTGGCGATGAACCTGAAAATGCTCTCGAGGCAATCAGAACAGCCGCAGAATTCAAATTCAGACCCTCAGCCAATAAAGTTGGAATAATTTTAACTGATGCACCTTATCATCAGGCTGGTGAAAAAGGTGACGGTACTACTGATTTCACAACGGAATCAATGATTAAATTTCTCAAGGAAAAAGAATTTCGTTTGTTTACCATCACTCCCCCACGCCTGAATAATTATCGAAAAATAGCATCCAAAACACGCGGGAATACTTATGATATAGAATACCCGTTTTCAAATATTCTTGATAATTTTTCGAATCAATTAACAAATTTATTTGCTCTGAAATATATGACAAATCAGCCGGCAATACCGGATTCGATAAATATTGCTCTTCTAAACGAAAAAAAGCAGGAATTAGTTCATAAGGTCATACCGATAGTTGAATTAGGAAGAAAATTAATCATTGAAAATTTGTTATATAAAACCAATAGCGCAGAGCTTTCTATGGCTGTACCGGAACTTGAAGTTTTAACTGAGTTTTTAACTAATAAACAGAATGTTAGAATCATGGTTGAAGGCCATACTGATGATCGTGGTTCAGACAAATTAAACGACAGGCTCTCACTCCTTCGGGCTGAGAGTGTTAAAAGATATTTAATTAAAAAGAATATAGCTGCTACCAGAATTAAAACAACCGGATTTGGAAAACGCCGTCCCATTGCCGATAACACTACGGATTTTGGCAGGAGTATCAACCGAAGAACTGAGATAGTTATTTTATCGAAATAATTCTCAATTTTAAAAGTATTAAAAAGGTCAGGTAATTATCTGACCTTTTTTTTATAAAAAATAATTCCGTGTTTAAATCGTTTATACTTTTTTAATATGGTGAATAAATGGAAAATGTGCAAATTGACACCGCAGGTCTAACTTTCGACAAAGTCTGGCTTATGTTTCAAGAAACAAAAGAAATGTTTAAAGAAACTGATAAAAAGTTTCAGGATACTGATAAAAAGTTTCAGGATACTGATAAAAAGTTTCAGGATACTGATAAAAAGTTTCAGGATACTGATAAAAAACTCAAGAAGCTCGAAGGGCTTTTTACCAGCCAATGGGGGAAATTAATTGAATCATTGGTAGAGGGCGATTTAGTAAAAATTCTCAATCAAAAGGGTATTAAGGTGAACAATACTCAGGAAAGAGTTAAAGGATTTCGTTCTGGCAGACAGTTTGAATTTGATATTATTGCTGAAAATGGTGAAGAAATAGTCGTTGTTGAAGTAAAGACCACTCTAAGCAACACTGATGTAAAGGAATTTTTAGAAGAATTAAATTATTTCAAAGAAGTTTTACCAAGATATAAGGAAAATAAAGTTTTCGGAGCAGTTGCCTATTTACGTATTGATGGGAACTGTGATCGTTTTGCAGAGCGTAAAGGTTTATTTGTTATCCGAGCAACTGGAAACAGTGCTTCTATAATTAATTCTGATAATTTTATACCTAAAGCTTTTTAAATAATTGTCAGTTATGAGTTATCAGTATAAATGATAATAAATACAAAATAATTCTTTTAGCAATTAAATATTTAAAGTAATCATGAAATTTGAAGGATTACGATACACTTTAACAAAGACAATTTAATCAGTCAATTCATTCTACATTCTACATTCTACATTCTACATTCTACATTAACTACTCAGCTTTTCGCTGTATCTTTGCCCAAGAATCACGAAGCCCTACAATTCGGTTATAAACAGGCTTATTTTCACTTGAATCCTTGCTATCCACACAGAAGTAGCCTAATCGTTCAAATTGGAATCTATCCCCGGCTTTTGCGTTTTTCAGCATTGGTTCGGCATAAATATTTACAAGCTGCATAGATTCAGGATTTAAATAATCTTTGTAATCCTTTCCTTCTTCAATATTCGATAAATCTTCCTTTGTGAATAACTGGTTATAAAGCCGAGTTTCGATTTTTTCAGAATGAGTAGCAGATACCCAGTGAATTGTGCCCTGTACTTTCCTGCCATCCGGTGAAGAGCCACCACGGCTCGCAGGATCATAGTTGCAGATCAGAGCGGTAATTTCACCATTTTCATCCTTAATAACATCTTTGCAGCTAATAAAATAAGCATAACGTAGCCGTACTTCTCGACCAGGAGCTAATCTATAAAACTTTTTAGGTGGATTTTCCATAAAATCATCTCTTTCGATGTAGATTTCCTTTGAAAATTTTATCTTACGTGTTCCTGCTTCAAGATTTTCGGGATTATTTGTTGCATCAAGTTCATCGTCTATAGAATCATCATAGTTTTCAATTATCACTTTTAGTGGATTAATAACAGCCATAGCTCTATTTGCACGCTTATTCAAATCCTCGCGTATGCAATATTCGAGAACCCCGATATCGACCATACTTTCTTTTTTTGAAACACCGATCATTTCAGCAAACTGCCTTATTGCTTCGGGTGTGTAACCTCGCCGTCTTAAACCACATATTGTAGGCATACGCGGATCGTCCCAACCGCTTACAATGCCGAGATTGACCAATTCCAATAGTTTTCTCTTGCTCATCATGGTGTAAGTCAGGTTTAATCTTGCAAATTCAATTTGCTGCGGATGATAGGCATTAAGTTCATCTAAAAACCAGTCATAGAGCGGCCTGTGGTCTTCAAATTCGAGTGTACAGATTGAATGTGTTATTCTCTCAATTGAATCAGAAACACAATGTGTAAAGTCATACATGGGATAAATGCACCATTTATCTCCTGTCTGGTGGTGGGAAACATGTTTGATCCTGTATATAGCAGGATCGCGCATATTAATATTCGGAGATGTCATGTCAATTTTAGCACGAAGTGTTTTACTTCCATCAGGAAATTCACCGGCTTTCATTCTGCGGAACAGATCAAGATTTTCTTCGATTGTTCTGCATCTGTAAGGACTGTTTATTCCCGACTGAGTGAGTGATCCTCTGTATTTCCGGACTTCTTCACTGCTTAATTCACATACGTAAGCCTTCCCCATTCTAACTAATTGTTCGGCATATTCATAAAGCTGATCAAAATAGTCAGAGGCATAATACATTCTGTTATCCCAATCAAAACCGAGCCAACGGACGTCTTCTTCAATTGATTCTACATATTCAATATCCTCTTTTGCTGGATTGGAATCATCAAAACGAAGGTTGCAAAGACCGTTATTTTCTGCTGCCATACCGAAATTTAAACAAATTGACTTTGCGTGTCCGATGTGCAGGTAGCCATTTGGTTCTGGTGGAAATCGTGTATGAACTCTTTTTTCCCATTTACCACTGAGATTATCATCGGAGATAATTTGTCTAATAAAGTGGCTTGGAATATTTTTTTCTGAGCTTTTATTTTCAGGTGAACTATTAATTTCTGACATATAAATATTTTATGTGTGTAACAAACTTCAAAATTACGAAAAATCGCTGACAATAAAAAACCTGCTCCCATTTGACTGGAAGCAGGTTTATTATTTTGATAAAGTCAGACTTTATCTAATGTTCATTATTACTTCACAACATTAAATTTGCGGGTAATAACCGTATTGCCTGATCTCAACACAAGAGTATAAACTCCATTTGCATAATCCTGAACATTGATTGCAAGTGGATTTGTACCTTCGTGAATTGAATTAGCAGAAATAACTTCAACTTGTTTGCCACTCATTTCGTAAACTACTAATTCACATTGAGTATTCTGTGGTACTTCTAATGTAAAGTTAGCTGTGCTTACTGCCGGATTTGGCTGTGCTTCGGTTAGGGTCAAACCTGAAATCGGGTTCTCAAATACAACGGTAATCTTGTCAGAGTATTCTGATTGTCCATCAAGATCAACCATCTTTAAGCGATAGATATAAGTTTCACCGTAGTTAACATCATAATCATTAACCGGACCGTATTCGATAGTTGTATTGCTCTTACCAGCGGCTTTAACTTCAGAAATATTCTTAAAGGTCAGAATTTCGTTATCTGATTTAATAGCGCGTTCGATAATGAATTTATCAGTATTATCTTCACTCATTGTTTTCCAGTTCAGATTAACTTTTTTACCTGCTTTAACGGCTGTAAAATCTGATAATTCTACTGGGGTTACGCGTCCACCATTTTTAATAACATAGTCTAATGAAGCACGTAAAATCTGATCAACGTTTGTAAAGTGGCGCCAATCCAAACCGAAGTAAAGAATGTTCTTTGTGATTGAAGAAGTGGCAACACCCATTAAACTGTCAGTTCCGGTATCGGTTTTCTTGTAGTTCTTATAGTAAAGTCCAGCACGTGTAAGACCATCACCTGAATTGAGAATTTTAAGAACAGAACCATAAGGAACTTCGTCAGCAGCAGGAGGATTATTGAATTTTGAAGCGTCGATTTTCAGAGTCTCATTGGCTCCGACTTGAATACCTGCTACGAAATTGCCTTGATAGGAAGTTTTTGAAGGTAAGTTATATACATAATTAACCCAAGTTGATCTGAGAACGTTTGCACAGAATGTAGGATCAAATGCTTGGTTTTCTCTCAACATTTCTTCACTTGCAATAATTAAGTTTTTCTTATCATTGCCTGCTGTTGCACTATTTAAGTATGTATTAAGATCACTTCTCATATATCTTAAATTAAGACCTTTTGCAACACCATCTGACCAGAACATCGTTCTGTAAGGTACATAATTGACTGAACGTGGTTCCCAGCTATTACGTTCGAACATATCGACGTCGTAACGAGCTGCTGCAATGTCTGTAAACCAGCCAAATTTCTTTAATGTTAATCTTACTGAATCAGAGTTCAAACTACCTGCAATCTGATCTTGTGTTGATGCATTTGTTAAAGTTACATAAGAGTTCTCACTTGAAATCATCATTTGGATAGTTGATTTTGGAATATAGAATCTTACGATTTTAGCTTGTTGTAATTTGTTATTATTCAGATTTTGATCCGAAGCAACTGATATATCAATTTTGTATGGTGGTGTAACGTTTGCTTCCATAGTTGAGAACATAGTAGGTAATGTATATCCCTGGCCACGTAAATCACCATAAGATTTTGGATAGAAATCTTTTAGTTTATCACCTGAAGCAAGATTGAATGATAATTCAACGCTTTCACCTGATGGAATACTAACTGTTGTTTCAACATGTTTTTCAACTGAGTATGTTGAACCATCTGTATTTTGACGGGATATATCAAGATATACTTTAACATCAGATAACTGAAGATTTCCGTTATTGCGGAGATTTGCAGTTACGTTGATTGGTGCAGGAGCCATGATATATTCTGCATCGGAGAATTGACCAACACCGGCTTGGTATGCTCTTGGTTGATTGATGCTAAGAACTTCAAGATCGTTTACATAATTTCTACCAACAAATTCACTGGCACCAACATCGGGGCGTTGACCTGCATCTTGACGTGAATTACCATCGATATCTGTTGTAACGATTGAGTTTTTATCACCGCGATTTGAAAGCAATGAACCCAATGGTGGCTGAGGAATGAGGTTTACTCTTAATTTTGAAGGATAATTATTATCATAAATCAAATCTTGAGTAAAATCTCCTTCGATAGAGCTCATATCCTGTCCAGTCCATGACTGCCAGCGATATAGAGTAAAATATTCATTTCTGTATCCAGGTTCCAGAATATTGTTATTATTATCTGTTTCGACAAAACGGAATGCTGAAGCAACATCAGATGTTTTTGCTGCCCAATAAATGTTTCTGTCAAATGTAGCACCGCCATTAGATGGACGAACACCGCTATAAAGCACCAATGCGGCGATGCTTGGATCAGGATTTGATCCCGATGAAGGTAATTTCTGAGCATCGTAAGCAATAGCATTGTTTTTAATTATTGCGCCTTTTGTTTGTAATACTTCTAAAGCTGCTGTATTTCCTGTGTTGGATGCTTGACCATTATCGCTCATGCGAATTGTATTATTCAATAAATAGTCATTATTTCTGAAATATACATAGTTAGGAGTTAAAGTATTTGCAATAGCATTACGTTCAGTGAATACACCGATACCAAATCTCTGTGCTGTTGCAGTTCCGCCCAAGCCCCATACAGAGTTATTCATGATTGTTGTATTTTCGGGAACATTCGGGAAATTAACATCTTGACTCTGAGCATTCTTATAGGTACGACGTGATTGTTCGTCACGAATACCATGAACTACTGTAGGTGAACTTACTTCGCTGATTTCGTTTCCATCGATTTTTACGCCGATATTGTTATATCCGGGATAAATCGTAGAACCGTAAACAGGTGTACCACCAAGGTAAATACCGGCTGCATCAGTTACACCGTTACCAACTTTGTAAATTCTGTTGGCTTTGATTGTTGAGTTTTCTTCAAAACCAGCATAGATACCGGCTTTTGCAACATTGTAAATTAAGTTACCGCTGATGAGGTTGTTTGTATTGTAGAATCTACGATAAAGAGCTTCATTGGACATATAAATAGGACCTAAACCTATGCTTACGATTCCATATCCGAAGTTACTGATTTCGTTATTCAAAAATACGTTGTTGCTGTTTGGAACAGTATCTGCAGGAGGTGCGATTCCACCATTTGGACCGGTTGGGATAACATATATAAGGCATCTTGATTCAATACCTGCTGATAAACCATACCATGAACCGCTTAAATTAGTTGAATCGGCTGAGAATTTAAATCCGTTTGATAAATCCCAAGATACATAAGGAAGAGTAACGTTGTTATTATTTGCAGGATTTGTATTATCAATCAAACAGTTTTTAATTGTAATGTTCTTTGATCCGCGATCCAAATAGAAAGCAGCGGCATGAGCATTTGCTTTTGATTGGCTAATGAATTTTAATGATTTTTGATCGCCACCGTCAAATATGATATAACCATCGGAATTGACATAGCTCTTGTCCGAAGGATACTGGTTGCTAATTGCATAAGAATTGGTGTTCATATTGTTTTGACCAAAACGAATACCATTACCGCTTCTGTTCAATAAGTTCACAGTTACACTTGCGCGGGTAAGTGATTTGCGTGGACTTGGAGCCCATGTAATTGTATTATAAATACCTTTTGATTGATCATAACCAACATTTAGTATTTTTGTTGACATATCTAAGGACTGATCTGAGTTTGCTGAACCTAAATTGTATGTAGCATCAGTCATATAAAATGTAACCGGTCCTGCTAATCCATAGAGATAAAGTGCATTCATAGCTGAATCTACTGATGGGAAGTTTGGATAGTTAAGGCCTGGCTCAACAGTTGTTCCGACTGTATAATATCCTGTTAAACCACCCTTGACGCTGAATGATGAATGAAGTGTATCATTTCCATGCAACGGATCATCGGGATGAGATATGATTAGTTCACAATCATAGTTTCCGGTTTCTCTGAGGATACAGTTTTTAAAGCTGTAACGAGCGGTGTTGTATGTTCCTTGAGAAATATCCTGAAGAACAGTATTTCCACAATCTGAGTAAACCGGCGTTGTCTGTCCGACTTTTCTGATATTCAAACAAATTGGAATCAAGGATACGTCAACTGCACCATTGTTTTTAAATTGTCCGATTGGTGTAAACTGACGATTTCCGATAACTGAGGCTCCTGTTGCAGGATAAATCATTTTGTCTGCAGAAAGTTCGTATTGATAAGCTACTTCGAATGTCCAGTCAGGTGAACCTAATCTTGGAATACTATCGTTATAGCGCTCATTATCAGGATTACTGGTTACATTACATACCATTCTTACATGATAAACACCGACGGTCATTGTCTGGAAAGTACCGTAATTTACAAGGATAGCGTCATTGGAATTTGAATTACCGCCCCTTAATACTGCCTGTGGTGGCGAGTCATAAACATAAGGTAAGCTGTCAATTCTTCTGTTAGAGGCATCATAAATAATAGCATAAGAATAGAAATTAGTAATATCGTTCATACCTGTATTTTTAACATATCCGGAAACGGTGATTGAATTACCTTGCAAATATTTATTAAAATAAGGTGCTGAATTGGTTTTTGGTGTTTCGATAGATGTTGTAGCCAAGTCATTTGGCCATGCAACTGTAAAGGATTGTGCAAGTGGAGTTGGTTTACCAATAATGTGAGCGAGAATTTTATATTCACCACCTTTATTAGCAACAAAAGTACCATTACCAACCTGAGGAGCTGCAGGATAAGCATAAGCGCCTTTGCTACCGCCCATTGTAACAACTGCACCCATACCACCTACATCGAATGGCTCATTGAAAGTGCCGGGAGTTGTTCCCCAATATACAGTATCAATTGCTGGAGATGGTCCTACAATTTTAAGATAGCACTGTGTTCCGGCTGGTTGTGATGAAGAGAAAATAATCTGTGGCTTGTCGAAAGTTCTCCAATTGCCATTTTGATCATTTCTTGCAACACCGTTGTACATTTCACCGGCAAGAAGTACACTGTTCTGTGTAGGATAAGTGTCTTTTACTCCACCTTCAATGGTAACTACGAAATCAAAGCAACCACCATAAGGGAAACATTGATAATTAGTCATACCACCGCAAGGATAAGTGTACCATGGGTGACCTTTGCAAGCATTCATAGGATCGCCGTTTGCATAAACACCGGTACATAAATCATAAGGATTGTAATACAACATATAATAGTAATATTCCCAGTCAACGCGCATACGGGTCAAACCAGCAGAGGCTGTTCCGGGACATGTGAAATTACAATTATTAACGCCTGTATTCGTATAATTAGGATAGAAGCCAGTTTGGGAGACGTTATTGTAATAAGAAATTTGTTCTGTTGTTTGGAATACACCGTCACGGTTAATATCCAAGAACACTCTGGCATACATTGTTAAAGAGCCATAGTAGCCATTTGACATGGTCACTTGAACTACCGAAGGAGCTCCCTGAGTAAATTTTCCACCGACAGAAAGTTTCTGATAAGGTGTTCTGGTGTAGTTAAACGGATATAATCCGTTTGGATAAGTACATGGCCAGTTCATGGTTGTAATTCCGTTTGTTACGATTGCAACGTTAGTGCAATAGGTGTAACAGCCGCAGTAGTAGTAGGGATAGTTAAACACATAAGCCGGATCGAAAGGCGGTGCATAGCAATAGCCTGTTGGTTCCGGTTGTGCTTTTGCTGTCTGCATGAAGACTATCATAATCATAGCCACAGCAGCAAGGATTGAGCTTAAATAAGCTCTTGAGTTTTTCATAGTGAATCCTTAAAAAGTAAAACAAAAAACATATATTAAAAATCAAAATATTCTACATCACAGAATCAATAACCACAGAAATCAACTTTTGTTACAAAAATCTGAAAACTTTTTTTTTGGGGCATATTTTAAACATTACAAATTCAATATTTTTCATAAAAATTATCATCGTAAATCAAATCAACAGCTGTCATTTGTGCGCATGCAGGAATCCCCTTCTTCATCTGTCATTCCTGCGAATGCAGGAATCCCCTTCATTTACCTGTCATTGCAGCGCATGCAGGAATCCCCTTCGTTCTTCATAATAATCTTCCATCACTTACTTTGGAAAACATAAAATAAAACTCAGAAACTATATTCCAAAATAAGTTCATCAATGCAAATAAGCAATTTATCTGCCACAATCCTTAATTTTAAGTCTAACTTCAAAAATATATTACAAAATTTAACAATTAATAAAAAAACTTCATATTATAGAGCAAACAAATTTAAAATCTTTTTATCAATTATTTCATTAATTGTTATTAATAATAAGAAATAATTATCAACAATCAAATTATGAAGTTTAATATTAGCCATCTGCTTTTTTTTTCTTAATTTTTGAACATTATTCCTCAACTGATCACTTTTTTAAACTTAAATATTTTGAAGATTAAATGAATCACTTTAATTCGTAATTTTTTCTAAAAGTGAACAAACACATTATTTATCAATTTTTTAAATAATTTTTAATTCAAAGTTTGAAATTATAAGTTCTTATTCTGAGGCTTTGGCACAATTTTATATATGTTTGAAATGAAATTTTACTGCGGTAAGTAATTATTTCGATTTTTTTTCGTTAATTCGGAGTGTTAATTGATGTCAAATATAAAAAAGGATGAATAATGTCAGAAGATTTCGATAGACAAGAACCAGAGCGTCCTGCGAAGAAATCAAGCGGTGGTATGGGATTAACGAAAATTTTAATTATAATTTTTGTTGTAATTCTGCTTCAGGGAGGATTATTTTTTATCCTCTTTAAATTTGTTCTAAATCCCTCTGGGCCTACTGATCCATTAGAAAAGGAAAAGTCTGAGCAAGTAAAAAGATTGGAAGAGGAGAAGAAAAAACTTAACGGTAAAGAGAATGAAGAAGAAGCTGCTATGGCTCCGGAGAAAGAGCTTCATTACGGTAAAACCGGACGTATTACAACTAATCCCAAAGGTTCCGATCGTTTTGTGGTTATAAACCTTGGAATAGAATTTCGTTCAAAGGAACCACTCGAAGGTGGCACCAAAGAAAATCCTTTTTCGGAAAAAATGTTTGGAAGAATTCAAAGTGTCGTCAATGGGGTTTTAGGTTCAATGAGTATTGATGAACTCCAGTCCAAGCGGGACTCTTTGCATTTTGTTTTTAAAGATAAATTAAAACCGGTTATTCAGGCTCAAAAGGAGTGCTTCCTGCGCGGAGTTGATGTAATTGAATTTATTCTTCAGTAGATTTTGGATATTAATTATTGGACTAAGCAAATCATGGATGATAAAAGCTGCCATATAAAAAGAGCATTAAATCTTTTGGTTTTCAGAGCCGATAAAGAGTATAGATTGATTTAATTTATAATTTTTTGTTTGCGAACATAACTAAAAAATAAAATATGGCGGACGTACTTTCGCAATATGAAATAGACAGCCTGCTCTCTGAGATGACGAGCGGTAGAGTTGATGTTGATGATCTGGTTGAAGGAAGACTTTATAAAACCGATGTATCTAACTATGACTTTCGCCGTCCGAACAGAATCTCAAAGAATCAGGTTAGAACTTTACAAACTGTTCATGAGAGTTTTGCTGAGGTTTTCGGATATTATCTCGTATCTAAGCTTCAGACGGTGGTTTCAATCACTGTGACATCAGTTGATCAGCTTTTTTATTCTGAGTTTATTTTATCGGTTTCCAATCCAAGCTGTCTTTATGTTTTTGATCTTGAAGGCAGCGATGGTAGTGGAATTCTCGAAATCAGCCCTAATCTTGCCTTAACAATTGTTGAAAGACTTCTTGGTGGATCTGCAGAAGCTCCCATTCACTCTCGCTCAATCACTCCTATCGAACAGGCTGTTGTGAGGAATATTGTCGAGCATGGGCTATCTGATTTGCGGGAAGCTTGGAGATCAATTGCCGATATTAAGTTTAAATACCAGCGTCTGGAAATGGAAGCGGATTTCGTACAGATTGCTCCTTCTTCAGAAATTGTTGTTGTTGTCTCTTTCGATGTTAATATAGGTACACACACATATTTGATGAATCTCTGTTTTCCTACTTTTGCTTTGGAAGAAGTTTTAGCAAGATTGAACCGTCAGCATGTGACATCCACGGCAGTTAAACAGACAGCAGCAAGATTAAAAGAAAATATTGAAGTGATGAAACAGCAGATGTCAACCACTTATTTGAATGTGGTTGCCGAACTGGGAAAAACCTCTTTGACGGTTTCGGAAATTATGGAATTAAAGCCTGGGGATGTGATAAAACTTAAGAAAAGAGTTAATCAGGAAATCGAAATAATTATTGCCGGTAAACGGAAACTGGCAGCCCGTCCTGGAAGTGTTGATTTAAAAAAGGCAGTAAGAGTTACTCGTCCACTTACCGAAGATGATTTAGTAGAACAAGATATTTCATATAAAGAAAAGGAAAACAAATGACACAAGAAGAAATAGATGCCCTGATATCCGGTGCCGGAATGGAGACAAAGACCTCCGACACGGCTAAGGGTGTAGCTATTGATACTCCGAATTTTCCGAAAATGGAATTTGGCGGGGAATCAACTCTGTATTCTCCTCTTGACCCGAAACTTGAACTGCTCTTTGATTTGCAACTTCCAGTATCTATTGAACTGGGAAGAACAAATATGTTAATCAGAGAGATTCTCAGACTCGGCCGAGGCTCGGTTATTGAATTCGACAAACTTGTTAGCGAACCTGTTGATGTGTTAATCAATGGTAAAAAAGTTGCCGAGGGTGAAGTTGTAGTTATTGATAAGCATTTTGGTATTCGTATAACCACTCTGGTTGATCCTTCCGACAGATTACGTTCGATGAAAAGATAGAGTGAGTTGAAAGTTATAAAGTGATAAAGTTAATTGTTAGATTTTATTTGTTAAATTAGGAAACTCGATATGGATATCCCGATGTTTAAAGCATTTCTTACTCTGATCATTTCTGTGGCAGCCATTGCCGGTCTCCTTTATGCAATTAAAAAATTTGCAAAGAAGGCAAGAAAAACTGAAAACTCTATCGAATTATCAGTAATTTCAAAAATATCTTTAAATTCTAAATCTCATATCTATGCGGTGAAAGCCGGTCATAAGACTCTGCTAATTGGGGCGACAGATCATAATATTAACATTCTCTCTGAAATAAATCCTGATAGACGATCAACTAATATTTCATCTCTTGGTGAAAATTCGGAAGTTGTTACTTTTGATAAAGTTTTAAAAAATAAAGTTAAAAAACTTGATAAAATTATCATTTCACAACCTAATGTCAATTTCGGATCTTTTCTGAAAGCGATGATTAAGAAAACAGCCTGAGTTAATTACACTCAATGAAATTTGTGTGATCTGACAACTTTCAACTTATTCAAGTAACTTTGACTAAATTTTTGGGTAATCTGAAAATAAATTCCGAACCTTCCCCTAATGTACTTTCAGCCCAGATTTTGCCTTGATGTTTATCAATAAAGTCTTTACACATGATGAGTCCTAATCCTGTACCTTTTTCTTCGCCCGTTCCGATTGTTGTATGACTAACATCCAAACGAAATAATTTGGCAATATCTTCGGGACTCAAACCAACTCCACTGTCTCTTATTCCAATTTCAATAAAATCATCGCCGGAAACAGCCTTAATTTCGATCCTGCCTCCCCGTGGTGTAAACTTTACTGCATTTGAAGTTAAGTTCCTTACTACGGTTGTTATCATGTTATTATCGGCATATACAAAAGTATTTGCAGGAATTGAAGAGAACAAATTTATATTTTTATCCTCGGCATTCATTTTTAGCAGGTCAATTGTTGTTTGTCCAACAGTTGAAAGATCCATTAAATCAGGCTGAAAGGGAATATTCCCTCTTTGAGAGCGAGCCCAGGTGAGTAAATTTTCTAATAAATTATAGAGTTGTTTTGCTGATTTATTCAAATCAAAAACAAATTCCTTAATTTCTTCCTGACTTAAATCATCCCAGATAGATTTGAGAAAATCGGTTACAGTCAAAAGAACCGAAAGAGGATTCTTCAGGTCGTGTGCTATTATGGAAAAGAATTTATCTTTTGTTGCATTTAGTTCTTTAAGTTTTGTTTCGGATTCACGGAGAGTCATTTCGGCTTTTTTCCTCAATTCGACTTCCTCTAAAGCCAATTCTTTAGCCATTCTGTGTTCGCGGATTCGATTTGATAATTCCGATACATCTTCAATGGAAAAAATCGCAAAATACTGTCCAGCTTTTTGAGCAGGCAATGCTGAAACAGTAGTCTGATGAATTTGTCTTTTAGCACCCTTTTTAAAAGATGGAAATAAAGAACCGTGAATCTGAGAAGAAAACACAGTCGGAGGGCCACCTTGAAAAATTTCATCTATTCTTGATTTATATTTGAACTCACTAATTCTTGGATTATATTCAAGTATGGAATTATTTAAAATATCTTTTTGTTTGATATTTGTCCAGATTTCAAGTTGAGTATTCCAGAAAATCACTTCGTAATTTGAATCGATGACACATATACCTACTGGTACAAAATTATATAGAGAGAAATAATTTGCCTGATGTTCCATAATTAATTACAGCTCCCCAACATATTTATCGATTAAATCTTTAAAAAGCTGCAGAGAGCCGAGTTCAACAATAAGAACAAAATCGCCACTAATATTTATTTCTTCAATAATAAAAGTTGTCCCGGCTAAGATTAAGATAGAATTATCTTCCGGTGAAGATGTTTCGAACAACTCTTTCACAAATCCTTCTTTGTAAGTAGGAACAGTAAAAGAAAGATTTACTTTTAACTGATTACAAAGAGTGCCAATCAGAGAATTGAGAACAATATTTCCGATTTCCGATAATGTCCCCACCCTTATTGCATCGAAATCTTCCAAATCGGATTCTTCGTTTGTAAATAACGAGACTAATTTACTGGCTGATCCAGTAGGGAAAATTAATTTGCAAGCACCGTTAATAAACCCATTGAAAGCCAGATTTACGGCAGAAAGATTTACATTTGTACCATAAAAATTCTCATCAAGATTCTCATTTTTAATTATCCTGAGATTCGGAACATTAAGATGAATATGGTGGCCTATAATTGTGTTAAGTAGATTTGCAGCTTTTCCAACCCCCATATTGACGATTTCACGAAAAGCATCACGTTGAATTTCATTAAACATTATTTCTCTCGAATTTTAGTTCATATTAAGAGCCAATTTAATTACATTTATTAAATGATCCGGTAAAGGTGGTTTATTAATAAAATCAATAGCACCAAGATTAAGGCATTGCGTGCGGGTTGTTTCCTGAATATCAGCAGAAAGAACGATGGTCGGAATTTTAATTCCTCGATCTCTCATTTGTTCAAGAACTTCCTGCCCCTCAACTTCAGGCATTAATAAATCGAGTAAAATGCAATCAAATGGTTGCTCGAATATAAGTTCCAATGCCTGTCTTCCATTAACGGCTTCAGTAATTTCAAAAAATTGTGGTAATAACATTCCCCTGATTTTTTTCCTCGATATAATTGAGTCATCGACTATAAGAATTCTCTTTTTCATAAAATACGATATTGTTAATAAATAGATCAAAATTATCCGTACAATTTAAGAAATCCCGCATTCAATGTCAAATGTATTTTTTATATTGATAAAAAATATATAATTTTGTTCTTTTCTCAAAGAGATAGTATATATGGGTGAATTTAAAGATATGTTTAGTAGTTTTGAAGAACTTGATTCATTCCCTCCAAAAAATGAGAATGATTCCAATACAAGCTCTCAAAGTCAAGTTCCAAGCGAGGACGAGTTGAAAATAAATCCATTTGCTGAAGTATTTAACCGAGATGATGTGATCAATACTCCTGAAGATAAATGGAGAACAGCAATTGTTAAACAATTTCTGTCAAAAGGGAAAATGACAAAAGAGAGTGAACTTAGATTGAAACTCAATCTCGTAAAAGATATCGATATTGATATTTTAATTGATAGTGTTGTAAAATTCAGTGAGGAAAACTGGAAAACACGAAAATTTGAGACACAAAATGTATTTGATGAGAGTGAAGATATACCGGATGAAGAACGTCTTGGTAAATTTTTTAAAGATTATCTTGTTGCACCAAAGATTTCCGGAACACTTAGCGGGATACCTGACACACATTTCATACCATCCGAAAAAACAGTAGAAACAGGGAAAAGAGTTGAGATTTCTGACCATCACGACAAAGAGGATATTGATAGATTATCAGCCACAGTTGTCATCAACCGTCAGGATTCAGGCCAAATAGATTCGATTGAAGTTATATGTACCTGCGGAGAACGAACGATGATAAATTTTGATTTAGTTGAAACAGAAGGAGAAGAGCAGATAATTGAAATCAACCGTCACAACCATGATTTTATTGCCAATATAGAGAATGAAAGTCAATTTCAGGAGTCCGAAGATAAAAATCAGGAAAGTTCTATTGAAAATTCAGAAAATCACTCAACTAATAATTTTTCAAAAGATGAATTCGAAAAATTTATTTTTTAAGACATCGTCAACTTACACTAATCCTTAATCTCATATATAATTTTTATACCATTCATTCGTTTATTATGAATCGTATTTTATTTTTTTACTTTTTATAAGGAATTATGGCTGAAACGATAGTACAGTATATACAATCAGTGCCATGGTACTGGGTTTTAGTTTTTTCCTTCATAGTTACGTTTACTGAAAACATATTCCCTCCGGCTCCATGTGATTCGATACTTGTATTCATGGGAACCTTGGTCGGAATCGGAGTAGTTGGCTATATTCCTATTCTAATCACTTCAACTTTAGGTTCATGGTTGGGATTTGTATTAATGTTTTGGTTAGGAAAGGAATTTGGATTAAAAATAATAGATTCCGGAAAATTCAAATTTATTACGAGAGAGTCATTAAAAAAGCCTGAACAATGGTTTCAGAAGTACGGAATGTATGTAATTGCAGTAAATCGTTTCATGTCAGGGACACGGGCAGTTATATCATTTTTTGCAGGACTAATGGAATTATCAACTTGGAAAACATCTGCACTATCTGCTTTAAGTGCGCTTTTATGGAATATAATACTTCTTTCTTTGGGATTATTTTTAGGGAGCAACTGGAAATTAGCAGACAAATATATGAAACTTTATGGCGAAATTATTTTGCCGATTATACTAATAATCACCCTATATTTCGTTATAAGATGGATACTGCAAAGAAAAAAACAAGCAGCAAATTCTTAAAATAATCTATGCATATTTTCGGGTAAGTTTATAGAAAAGAAGCTTCCAGACAAGAAATATCGCTTCATAGATAATTTTTTTATTCATCTTGGAGACTCCACTTTGTCTATCAGTAAAAATGATTGGAATTTCCTTAATCACAGCTCCAGTCTGCCATATCCTAAAATTCATTTCAATTTGAAAGCTATAACCATTTGATCTGATAGATTTCAAGTCTATTTTTCTTAATGTGTCGGCACGGAAACATTTGAAGCCACCTGTGCCGTCCATTATCGGTAAACCAGTCACTATGCGAGTATAAAGATTTGCGCCATAGCTAAGGATAAGGCGTGATAGCGGCCAGTTAATAACGTTTACACCTACAATATATCTGGAACCAATCACCAGATCGGAATTTTCCAAAGCTTCCAAAAAACGGGGTAGATCTTTAGGATCGTGTGAAAAATCCGCATCCATTTCATAAATTGCTTCGAAGCCTCTGTCTAAAGCATAAGCAAATCCATCGCAATAAGCAGTACCAAGCCCCATTTTACCGGAACGTACCATTAAATGGATTTTTGAGTTTGACAATTGTTTTTCTCTCACGATATTGGCAGTACCATCGGGAGAATTATCATCAACAATCAAGACATCGCCATCAGGGAGGTTAGTCAAAACAGCATCAATAATGCTGCTAATATTATCTTTTTCATTATAAGTTGGTATTACTACAATTGCTTTCATTATTTCTTCATTATTCTTAATTTAATCTTTAATAACAATTCAATTTTATTTTAGTTACAAAATATATTAATCAATCACTCCATTCCAAATTCTAAATTCAATCCCTAATTCTCAATTAACCATTAACCATTAACCATTTACCATTAATAATTAATTTAAGCTTGTCCATGACCCTTAATAACACACCACAGCGTGCGGATAATGATTTCAATATCGAACCTCAGAGACATATTTTCGATATAATAAAAATCATCAAGCAGCCGGTTTTCAACTTCCTGATAACTAAATTCAAATTTTGTATATTTAACCTGCCACCAGCCTGTAATTCCCGGTCTGACAATCAATCTGCGAATATAATACGGGATTTCAGCCGTAAACATTTCAACAAGATTAATAACTTCAGGTCTTGGTCCAACGATACTCATATCCCCACGCAAAACATTGAAGAACTGAGGAATTTCATCAAAATGTGTTTTTCTAATAAATCTACCGATAAAGGTAACCCTTGGATCATTAACTTGAGTCCAAATCACATTCTCTTTATCTGAGTTTTGCCTCATTGACCTGAATTTGAACATTAAAAATTGCTTTCCACCCTTCCCTACTCTGAATTGTTTATACAAAACCGGCCCACGCGATTCTAATTTAATTGCAATAGCCAAAAGCCCCCATAATGGGAATGAGCATAAAATCACAAAAGAGCTAAAAACAATATCAAATAATCTTTTTGTAGTTTCTTCCCAAGGTTTAAGAAGTTGCGAATTAACTTCAATTAATGGTATCCCGTAAATATGACTGGCACGAGTCTGTCCGGTAAAAATAACATAAAGATCAGGTTGGATTTTAACACGTAAATTTGCTGAGGAACAAATAGCAACCAAATTTAATAAATCCTTGTGATTATTAGTGTCAGTGGCTATCAAAGCTTCATCCGGTCGATTAATATTGATTATTTTTTCAAGGTCTTCGATTGCACCCAAATTTTGAATTTTTGGATTAAGATCAGCAATTTTTTCTATTTCTTCAAAAATAATCGCTCCAATAGGCTGGTAGCCCCAATCCTTAGACTCAATTAAATCGTTATATAATTGATTAATCTTTCTGACCGATCCAATCAACATTGCTTTTGTAGTGATTAACTTTCTGATTCTTAAATTCCGATGGAACCAACGGGCTAACATCCGTCCGAGACAAACAATGCTTGTAAAAATAATAAAATAGACCAGAAACATCATCCGTGGCCGACTTGTTTCATTTATTTGAACTACAAACACACTAATTACCGTACCAATAAAAGAAGTTTTAAAAACTAAAAAGAGTTCTTCCATGGGCGATCGTTCATACCAATTTTTATAAAGCCCTGCAAATAAGAATAAAAAAAGCCAGTAAATAATCAATAAAATTAATCCTATTACAAATACAATTACAATATCAGCATCAATGCCACCATTGAGTAATCGCTTATGATAACGAGCAAAAAATTGAATAATCACAGAAATTGTAATTGAGAGAATATCTACACAAATTAATGTAAAGAAATAAGAGTATTTATCTTTTGTTAAAAAAGAAAAAAGTAGTTCCTTGGATTTTTTTTCTTTTATTTGCTCAGTGCTACTGCTCATTTTGCCTATATTTTAATTCATTATCTGACCACTGTGAGACTTGCTTACTCCTGAAATAAACTTTTTTAAAACCTGCAAAAAATACAAAATTCATCATTAGAATAAAAGAAAATATTTTAAGAATATTGTTCCCACGATTAATTTTATCTAATAGGATACCAGATATACCCAGTATGATTCCAATTAATTCCAATCCAGCAAGATAAAAAGAAAAATTATTAAAAGATACCAACATTAAAATATTCATAAAAATCAGAAAAATTGTAGCGTGTAATCTGAATATTTTATGTGACCAGAGAAAGAAAGCACTGAAACCATATTTTGGCGAAAGCAATTGTTTCAGACTAAAAACGGTCTCAAGGCTACAGGCCATGGTTCTGACATGGCGGTGAAATTCTTGTTTAATGTTGGACGGGCGGATATGATAAAAAACAGCCTTTTCATCGTAAATGGCACGCATATTTTTTGTGATGACATAAATTTGTGCGTACATATCATCGCATACTCTGTCGTTAGGTATATTGGATTTTACGCTGCTTCTGATACAATAGTTGCCAAGACCGTTCACCGTAGAACTAATCTGGCTCTCATTAATTCTTATTTTACTCTCATAACGCTGATAAAATGTCTCACCAAAATGACTACTATCATGAATATTTTGCGGGTTATAATTTTTAAGATTGCCTATCACAGCCCCGACTTTAGGATCAGCAAAATTGGCAATTATCTCTTTTAAAGCATCCGTTTCACAGATTATATCTGCATCAATCACAAAAAACAAATCCTCCCGAATCTCTTTTTTTATATAATTAATCATATTATTCTTGCCTGAATGCTTGAAATCCTTAATAATTAAATTCGGAATTATTTGATTAAACTTAGACGCTTCGGCAACTGTTGCGTCACTTGAACCATCTGACAAGACATATACAAATAATTTATCATTGGGATAATCCGAATCAGCAATTGCTTGCAAACATCTGCCAATGTATTTCTCTTCATTATAAGCAGGAATTAATATTGCAAGTGAAGGATAAATTTCATAAATTTTATTAATCTTATTGCTTGAAATTATCCTCAAGACATACAATAGCAGCGGATAAATACCAAAAGGATATAAATATAAGATCAGACATATTACAATAAAATTTTCCATGATTTAAAAATCCTCAAATTTTAAAATCATATTAAAAGCATGAATTTTTTGTTCGTCAATCAATGAAAATTTATAAATACCGGATAAACTGAATCCACGCCACAGTTCTATGCCAGTTTGAATATCAAGCGAAACTTCATTTCTTCTTCGACCGTCCAAAAACTTTAAATACTGTGCATCAGTAGCCAATTGATCAGGATTAGCGGTTCTTCTTGTCTGGAAAATATCCGATCCAACATTATAGACCAAAGAATCATTGGCACCATATACATTCATTCCCTGCCTGACGTAAGATAAATTAAAAGTTATCGGATAGCGACTTCCCCACCAGTAGCGGAACATCATAGATGTCATATCTGCATTTGCAGGAATAATTGACGCAAAACGCCGATAATCATTGGTCATATTATTACTCGGATTAAAATGAGAATAAGTATAAGGTTCAACTCTTGCATATTCAATACCCATATCAAGAGACTTGATAAGCTCACCCATAGCCGCTATGTTCCATGACCACTTATTAGTCCAGTTGCCTTTTCCGATCTCCTCGAACCAAAGATCATCCACAAAAAAACTTCCTTTTAATTGTAATCCTCTAATTGGACGGGCAGTGAAATCCAGTCCCATACCGGAATTATCTCTATCATGTAAAGCATGTTCAACAGATTTTAAAAAGCTGAACGGGTTCAAATAACCAATGTCAATGCCTCTTTCCGAATATACAATATTCTCCCAATAAGCTATTTCACCCCAATTAAATTTAAAAGCCGCACGATGAATTACTAAATACTTACTCGGTATGACAGTGCCTACGCCAACATCATTGCCAGTGCCCTTAGAAAGTAAACTTGCATGAGTGAATTTATATTCAAAATTATCAAACTTCACTCCCATATCAAATTCATCAAAAGGAGGAGCATTTGTTGAAATCAGAACCCTTTGATTCAGACCGGCTCCGAAAAGCTGTGTCTCGCGTCCCATTCCGGCATAGAACCAATCTTTCTGAAAAATAACATGTGATTCAGTGAAATCAATATCGCTTGATAGCTTAGTAAATTTAACATTTAATTGTATTTTACCATCATCAAGTGCTAAATCCCTTTTTCCGGCTACCACTCTGCCATTTGTTGCCTGCAAATAAAATCCTAACATTCCGGCTATAGTTCCTGAAACCCGGAATCCAGCAGTAGCCAAGCCTAATTTATTAAATACCGAATCATTTTTAGCATAGACTTCTGCCGAAGCGAGGGGTGAAACCTGTGAATGATACAAGCTATCCTTGTAATAAAAAATAAATTTCTCACAATCGGAAAACATTTTACCGGATATAACTTGCTGGGAATGAGTCCCACTCGGAATTAGCACAGCAATATCGGATTGCATCATTCCAAATTCGCGTTTATATTTCTCAAGAAGTTCAATATCGGCTTCACTAAGCACTGGCTTATGTGTATCAGCCGCTTCCAGAGCTCTTATTATTTCCTTTTTCTGAAGTGGAAGACAAGATAATGAGAATTTTTCAAGAATCCCTTTATTTTCAAGATGCAGCAAATACATATAAATCGGATGAACAACCGGAACATGCTCTACCTGTGCTTTTAAGGTATTTATACCAAAAATACTGCAAATTAAAAAAAGCAGCAAGTAACAATTTACTTTATTTGTAATTTTAATTATTTCTTGCCCCATATACTTATAATGAGATAGGATAGTGTTGCAAGGACGCTAACTCCAGCTGTAATATAGTTTACATAACTGGCTCTTGCTTGTTGTTTGGTTGTTTCAGGCACATCCGGTGTGGTAGGAACATAAATTTCATCTCCGGCATAGACATAAATATTTTCTTTACTTTCTATCCAAGCCTTAGTCTTTCCACGAATGATTCTTGATCTTTCCTTTTCTGCTCCGGGGCCATAGCCACCGGCTCTATCTATATAATAACTTAATGTTTTTCCTTCGACAAATTCAACATATCCCGGATTATTGACTTGACCGAATACAAAAACTTTTTTGGGATTTGCAGGAATAACAATAAAATCGCCATCCTCAAGTTTCACATTATCATTTGAACTATTCTTATTAAATGCAGCAACAAAATCACAGGCTAAGTAAGGTTTCCTAAGATTAATATGTATATCATAACGCATTGTATCTTCAAGTAAAAGATCACTATATTGAAAACTCTTTAATCTTTCATAATATTCATTTTTTTTCTCATTAACATCCTTTCTGAGTATATATGCAAGAGGAAGGTAAGCATCATCGGTAAAACCACCTGCCAGACCGATTAAATCCTTTAAATGTAAATTATTATTTTCACTTATATAGGCTCCTGGGTTTGCCACACAGCCAACAACCGAAATTACTCCATTTGATGATGTTTTTGATTTAACTTTTTGTCCGACACTAATCAAAGAACCAGGCTGTAGGTCATAGTCTTCAGCTAATATTCCACTTTTATCAACAGAAAGTTTTTTTCGTTCATTAGTTCCAGGTGAAACTAAGTAAATATTTTCAAGATCGGCATCTTCACTTAATCCTGCGCACAAACCCAACATGAAAGATGCTTTGTCTCCGGCTTTGAAGGCAGAGATACAACTTCTACGTACTGCTCCGCTTATAGAAACAGTTGGATATTGGTTTTTATCAAAAGGAACAAAAATTTCGTCACCTTCCCTTAAATAAGGATTGCTTTCATTATCAGATAAAGAATAATATTTGTCTATATCAGCTACTGCACCTGTTTTATCTAAATGTCTTATAAAAATATTTCTTCTTGAATAATTTAACAAGTTCTCAAATCCGCTTTCAGTCAGAAATTTAAATTTTTCATCCTTCATTTCCTGATTTCTTGCAATCTGAGCAGATAATGCCTGATTTGATTCAACACCGGTTTTTGGTTGATTTGCAATTTTCAATAAAGTTGAAACACAATAGGAGGCCGGTACAATATATGAACCAGGAAAAAAAACATTACCGTCTATATTCACTAATACTGATCTGGACTGTTTCAATCCAACGATTGATTTAGCATTTGAAATATTTGAACTTATGGTATCAGAAATCATTTTTTTTACTTCAGCTAAGGTTTTTCCCTTCAAATTCATTTCCCAGTTTCTATTTACGATTATGGTATTTTCCGGGCTAACAACCAGCATCTGTTCAAGGGTGTATGATGGGATGATCTGAAGCGACAATACATCACCCGGGCCAACGTAATAATAATTGTCATTAACGATAGAAGCAACCGGAGTATTCTCGGTCTTCGATATTTTATCTATAGCAGAACTTTGTTCAATCGTTTGTTGGAACATACTTTTAGAATCAAGAGACGATGCCCCCTTCAATTGAGCCAGAGCACTACTATAACAAAATATAAGAATCAGAGAGCTTAACAGGGTGTATGACTTCATTTAAAATAACGATAAAGTAAAACAAATTAACTTCAAAAATACGAAAAATCAAGGTTTTATTTTCATTTTATTCTATGACGATTCAAGAATTGATTTAGTCAGTTCCTGATATACATATTTTTAAGAATCAGAATAATAAAAAATAATTGTAAATTTGTTGTTAACAAAATTTGAAAATAATTATTATGTTTAATTAATATAAAGCTAAAAATGAAAAAGCACATTAATATTATCCGAATTTTTTTTATTCTCGGATTAATAATAAATCTAAGCATGATTGCTTCTGCAGAAGGTGATAAAAGCAAGATTCAAGTCAATATGTATGACTTGTACGATTCACAGCCGGATTATAACAGTTGCAGCCCCGGAGCTCTCAAGGCAACTGAGAAACAAGCAATACTTGATTATATCAACCTCATTCGCTCATATCACGGTCTAAAAGCTGTAACTTATGATGAGACTAATCAAATAAAGGCTATGAAAGCAGCTATGCTGATTTCTATTAATAACAATATGACCCATACTCCTGCCTCAAATGAAATTTGTTATTCACAGGACGCTTATGACGGTAGCAACCAATCCAATTTGTTTTATCAGACAGGGTCTGGATTGGGCGATCTGGTGCCATCATTAAATTCCGTAATTATGTGGATGTGGGACGACGGCCAAGCATCATTAGGCCATAGACAAGCTATTATAAATCCTTTTTTAACAAAAATTGCATTCGGACGCAGTGATGGAACCCCAAAAGTAAATTTTAACGGAACTATTACATCAATGACCTTGTTTTATCAGCCAAATGTTACCGGAAGTATAAATGTTGACTTTGTTGCATGCCCACAAAATGATTACAATACTGATCTTTTCAAAAAGAATTGGCTTTTAAATTTCTCAGCTTTTTATGATAAAAATCAATGGTTCAATAATAAAAATATCGACTATTCAGCAGTTTCAATCACAGTGAGCGATCCGGATGGAAATAGATTAAATGTGCACGGTATTCAATACGATTTTGATGGCTGGGGATCTATTCCTAACGATTTAAAATGGTACGCCGACGGTTTGATGGATAATGTAAAATACACAGTTGAAATCAAGAATGCCAAGGTTAACGGATCTGTTAAAAATTATACTTATACTTTCACTTTGGGAAAAGGCGGTTCATCCTCGAATCCTCCAAGTGTGCCTGCTAATCTGAGTCCTGTAGATTTAACCACTAATTTTGATCCGGCAGGAACATTATCATGGGCAAATGTGAGTGGCGCTGATTCTTATAAAATTCAAATTTCGACGGATAATCAATTCAATTCAACACAAGTGGATGAGCCTACTTTATTAACAAACTATTATAATCTGCAGCCAGCTTTAAGTCCAAGCACGACTTATTTCTGGCGTGTTGCCGCTGTTAATACCAAGGGCACAAGCAACTGGACAAATACTATAAAATTCACAACTTCCGCACCAGCACCGGGAGTAATCAAACTTTACAAACCAGTGAATTATGCAAAAAATCTGGGACTCACTCCTAATTTCACCTGGGCTAAAGACGCATCAGCTTTGAAATATAACCTCCAGATTACAAGTGTTCCTGATGATTTTAGTAGTTCTTATATAGTGCTCGAACTTACATCACTGACAGATACTTCATACAATTGTCCTAAAAATAGGTTGTTGAAAAACATGACTTATTACTGGCGCCTTAGAATGACTACCAGTGGAGGAACCGGCCCATGGTCAGAGGTTAGGTCTTTCGAAACCGGAGATCCTTCCATTGTTAATGAACAAGAACCAGAGCATTTTTCTGTCGCTTTCAGTAAACAAGAAAATTCGGAACACTATAATTTAATGATAAATTCAAATTCTCAGAATTCTTTAGATGTGCAAATTATTGATTTAACCGGAAATCTTCTTTTTGAAAAACGTAGTATTGAGATTACAAGCGGAGCTTCAACGATTCCTATGAATATAACAAATATTTCAAATGGAGTTTATATTTATCGCATAATTACCCCAAAATCAATACTGACAGGCAAGTTTGTTAAGTTATAAATTTTTAAAGTTAAATAAGTATTAATTTAGATGACTTTCCTATATATGAAGTAATTACTAAGATTATCTTTCCTGCGAATGCAGTAATTCACATCCAGTGCCAAGATTTGGGATTACGCTTTCGCAGGAATGACTTGAAAATAAATCATCAGTCAGCCTTCAATCACGTTATTCGATTAATAGTAAAAATAAAATGAAGTTTAAATCCGATAGTCACAATGATTATGGAAAATTCAAACTTGATCTGAAGTCAATTGAGAAAAATCCATTCGAACAATTTAATAGATGGTTAAGTGATGCACAAAAGGCAGACTTTATCGATGCTAATGCTATGTCAATTTCAACTGTCAATGCTGATGGAAAGCCATCTTCACGAATTGTTCTGCTCAAGCAATTTGATGAAAATGGCTTTGTTTTCTTTACTAATTATCAGAGTCGTAAAGGAAAAGATATTGAAGTGAATCCAAATATTTGTGCATTATTTTTCTGGGATAAACTTGAACGCCAAATAAGGATTGAAGGTACAATTGAAAAAATTAGTCTTTTAGAATCTGAGCAGTATTACCACTCGCGTCCCTACCAGAGCAGGATTGGAGCATGGGCTTCGGAGCAGAGTCAAATATTGGAATCGAGGTTTACTTTGATTCGCAAAGTTGCAAAATACATTACTAAATATCCGATTAATCCGCCACTACCGCCTTTTTGGGGAGGTTACAGGCTAATTCCTGAGTATTTTGAATTTTGGCAAGGCCGTGAAAGCCGCTTACACGATAGATTTTCATATCAAAAAGGAGATAGGAACTGGGAAATTCAGCGTCTATACCCTTAATTAGTTAAAAATTAATAAACTGAAACTCTACTGCATAGCTATTCTTAAAGCTTTTTTAATTACAAGTTCAGCCGTATATTTATCAGAATCCGGTTCGGAAAATACCTGTCTTACAGCCTTTTCTGCTAATAATCTGTTATATCCCAATGTTTGAAGTGCCGAAAGTGCTTCCTGTTTTATAAGATTTGTTTCTGCGCCAAGCTCAGAACCGCCGAGACTGCCAAGTTTCAATATTTTATCCTTGAGTTCAAGAATAATTCTTTCAGCGGTTTTTTTTCCAACACCCGGAAGTTTGGTCAAAGCAATAATATTTCCCGATAAAATAATATTTTGGAAATCCGCTAATGGCACAGATAGTATCCCAAGAGCGCTCTTGGGGCCAATTCCACTAATAGAGATTAATAGCTTAAAAGCTTCTCTTTCAACCACAGTTGAGAAACCATACAGAGAAATTGAATCTTCCTTTGGAATTAATATTGTATATATATGAGTCTGTGAGCCCTTTTCAGGAATTTTTTCTGAAGTATTAAGCGATATACCAACCGAATATTCCAAACCGTTACATTCGATAATTAGTTCATTTGTACTTTTATCAATTACAGTACCCTTTATGCCGACAATCATGTTCCTCCATTAAATTTTTGACAAATTTAAGATATTTTTTATTATTTTATTAAACTTTTTTTGCATTTGTCCTATCTAATTATTAAATTGTATAACAAGAAACAAAATAATTATTTTTTTTACAGGTGATTTATGAAAAAACAAACTATCCAATTGTTATTAGCATTGATAGTTGCTTTTATTGGCTTCTATTCTTGCTCAAATCAATCTCAGATTTCCAATCCAGTACCAGCAAACACAACAAGCACCATTCAGACTGATGCTTTGGGTGGGCAGTTGAATGAAGCTACATTAGAAAATGACATGCAGTACACTCCTACTGCGGTTGAAACAGGGATTCAAACCGATCCTCAAATTATTCCTCTTGATAGAATACTAAAACAATTAAATTTGACTGAAGAGCAAACTGCAAAAATCAAAGGATTACTTGGAAGATACCGCGAATGCGCTGCCGGTGCAATCAGAGAATTACGTGCATCAGAACGTGAAATTATGCAACATGCAAATGAAGCCCGCCGTGCTATTATTGAGAAATTCAAAAAAGGTGAAATCACTCGTGAAGAAGCTGCTGCAGCCATGGAAAGATTAAATCAAAGAGTTCGCGAAGCATTACAAAATAATCCTGCAAAAGCCGCAGCTAAAGCAGCAATTAAAAATTGTCTCGATAGAGTCTTTGCTGCTATAGATTCAGTTCTTGAAGGTGATCAAATACGTCAGTGGCGTGCTTGGGTAATTAATTTCTGGAAAAATTTCAGATAAGTATTCGTTAATTATTTTATTATCATAATTTTAGAGAAATCCATCTACTTAAGATGGATTTTTTTATATTTGAACTTGTTTAATGTAAATTTTTCATAATGGAAAAAAGATTCGCGATAATACCTTCGGTTGAAATTAAAGATGAACGATGTCCAATGTGCATTCAGGGCGCTCATGGCACCGAAACATTTTATTATGGTTTATCCGAACATCCACTTGATATATGTCGTCTATTGAGGCTTGAAAACGCTAAAACGATGTTGATAGATGCACAGGACTTAGATTTTTCATCAAAATCGGAATATTACCACGATTTAATCAATCAAATCTTTAATGCAACTCGAATTGCTATTCAATTCAAAGCGAATTTTGAAAATATCGGGCAAATCGAAGAATTCATTGATCGTCATTTAGCTCTCAGAGTAATTGTTAATGCTAATTCATTCCCAGATTACCATGTTCTTCAAAACATTATTGAAGACAAAGGAGCCTCATTTATTTGTATGTATGCAAAATTCAAAAAAGGGATTGCTTCTTTACCTGATAGAAAATTATCAAATGTTGAATTAATGAAGGAATTTGCAAACATAGGTGTAGATAGGGTTCTTTATCATGAACTTGACTTTGAAACAGGGACTGATTACGCCTCTATCGCTGCTCTTGCAAGTGAAACAAATCTGAAGATTACCCTTTTTGATAATGTCGATAGCCCGGAAGAACTTTGGAGAGTAAGTAAATATAAAGATTTAGGAATTGATTCTGCAGTAATCGGTTTGCCACTTTACGAAAATTCTTTTCCTTGTCAACAGCTCTGGCGGCTTGCTGAGTGCGGTTAGATTTAATCGAACAAATTCCCCTGATTTATTAACATTTTTGGATCTAATGCTCTTTTAATAGCTTTCATAGCCTGAATAGCTTCATCGCCATACATTTGCTTCAGATAGTTCTTCTTTAATTTCCCGATCCCATGCTCTGCTGAGACTGTTCCCTGCAATTCCAATGTTAAATCAATGATCTTCTGGTACGCTGTCAGTGCGACTTTACGCTCATCTTCATTGATTACAAAAAAATTTGCATGTAGGTGATTATTACCAACATGTCCGAATACACAGGTGTTGATGCCAGTTTCACTCAATATTTCATGTATTTTATAGAATAATTTTTCAAAATTTTCCATCGGAACTGCAGTATCAGTCGCTATTTTGGTTTGAATATTCTTCGATGTAAGTTCATTAATTGTTAATGGCAATTTATGCCGGAATTCTCTAAACTTTCTGTGCTCAGTCTCATTGAGAGCAAACCATGAGCCATCTGCCAAATCCGAATATTTAGTAATTAATTCATACCATTGAACTAAAATAATATTTTCAAATTCATAATAATATTCTTGTTCGAACCAAACAGCCCCTATTGCATCATGCGGAATCTGCGAATAAAATGTTTTTAAAAATTCAAGCGAATTGTTATCAAAATACTCAATCAGCCTTGCACAAGGTTTATCATTTAAATTAATATCTATTTTATTTCTTTCATTGCTGAAATCACGGGACTGAACGATAAATTCCAGCATTTTATTAAATTCATTAAAGAAGATAATTCCCGCCATTATATTATCCGGCATTGGCAGAACTGACAGTTCGATCTCAGCTACCGCGGCCAAAGTTCCTTCACTGCCGATAAAAAGATCAATTGCATCCATATCAGGTTTGATGTAATAACCGGAAGCATTTTTACAATTCGGCATTTTAATCGAAGGAAGAACCAAAGCTGTTTCAGAACCATCATCAGCATATAAAATTAAATTTACATCAGTTGCTAAATTTTGTCCTCGCCTCAATTCCAACATTTTACCATTTGCTAAGATCAGTTTCAGATAACGAACAAAATTCCTTGACATTCCATACTTGAATGTTCTTGCTCCTGAGGCATTGGTGGCTATATTTCCACCTATAAAACTTAACTTCTCGGTAGGATTGGGTGGATAGAAGAAATTTTGAGTTTCCAGAAAATCTTGAATATCCTCAAGCCTGACTCCTGATTGGACTTTCAGGTATTTTTTATCAGCATTAAATTCTATGAATGAATTTAATAACTCCATTGAAATAACAACACCTTTTTCAGCTACTGCAGATCCGGTTAGACCTGTACCAGCAGCATAAATCGAGAATGGTATATCCGAATGATAAAGTTTTTTTATCTGTTTCTGGAGTTCGGCAACAGTCTCAGGTAAGTAAACTGCATTAGCAGAGCCTTTCAAATTAGAAGCATCTCGCAGATAACTTTCAATTTCATCATTATTTTTTTTTATTTTCATATAGGATAAAATAATAAAAAATCCCGATAAAACAGATTCATCGGGATTATTTTTTGTTAAAAAGTTGATTTAGCTTTTTTCTTTATCGGCTTCAGCTTTAGCTTTTGCTTTTTCTGCTTCACGTTTTTTGCGAAGGTCATGACGGCGATTATAGCGAGCTAAAGATACGGCTTTATGTTTTTCAACTTCAGCAGCGATTTCTACTTCATCTTTACCTTTAAGTTTCAAAAAACGACGTAATAAAACGCCTTCGTAACTTAATAAATGTTTAACAACATCAGTAGGCTGAGCGCCATTATCGAGCCAATAAGCTGCTCTATCGGCATCAATAGAAACTTTTGACGGAAAAATATGCGGGTCATAATAACCGAGTCTCTCAATAAAAGCACCGTCGCGACGGGCACGTCCGTCAATGGCAATAATATCATACACTGGATGATGAATTCTGCCTTTTCTTCTTAATCTTAATTTTACCATTTTAAAAAACCTAACTATATTAAATAAAAATTATTTCATTCCACCTAACCCGGGCAATCCGAAATTAGCCATCATCCTGCTTTTTCCGCCCCGGGATATATTTTTCATCATTTTTGTCATGTCATCGAATTGTTTGAGTAATCTGTTGACATCCTGAACAGTTGTACCTGAACCATGAGCAATCCTCTGACGGCGGGATCCGTTAAGAATCTTGGGATTTTCACGTTCTTTTAAGGTCATTGAGAGAATAATAGCTTCTATTCTTGCAAATGCTTTATCATCGAAAGTGACATTTTTCATGGCTTTATCCATACCTGGAATCATTCCAATCAAATCGCGCAATGAGCCCATCTTTTTGATGGTTTTCATCTGTTCTAAAAAATCTTCAAAAGTAAATTGATTTTTACGAATTTTGTCTTCTAATTTTTTAGCCTGAGTATGATCAAACTCCTGTTCAGTCTTCTCAACCAGGGTTATAATATCTCCCATCCCCAAAATTCTGGAAGCAATACGCTCAGGATGGAATGGCTCTAATGCATCAAGCTTTTCGCCTGTACCGATATATTTAATTGGTTTTCCAACAACATGCAGTACTGAAAGTGCAGCACCACCGCGAGTATCGCCGTCAAGTTTTGTTAGAACAACTCCAGTCAGACTAAGCTGCTCATGGAATGCTTTTGCAGTATTGACAGCATCCTGACCTATCATTGCATCGCATACAAAGAGGGTTTCGGTTGGTTTCACAGCTCCGGCAATATCGACAACTTCTTTCATCATCAGTTCGTCAATTGTCAAACGACCGGCAGTATCGATGATTACAAGATCACGTGCAAATTTTTTGGCATAAGAAACGGCATTCTTAGCTATTGTGATTGCATCTTTATTATCTTCTGAATACACAGGGATTTTTAATTGATCACCTAACTGTTTCAACTGTAGAATAGCAGCAGGTCGATGAATATCGCAGGCGACCAATAATGGTTGTTTTCCTTTCTTACGCAAACTTTTAGCTAATTTCCCGCAGAAAGTAGTTTTTCCGGATCCTTGCAAACCAGCTACCATTATAACTGTCGGAGGGCTTGGCGAGAAACTTATGTCTGCTCGGTGAGTACCCATCAAATCAATTAATTCATCGCGCACTAATTTGACAATAAGCTGCTCAGGAAGCAACGATCCCTTAACTTCTTTACCGATTGATTTATCTCTGACCCTATCAACGAAACTACGGGCTACATCTAAATTAACATCAGCCTCAAGAAGAGCACGCCTGATTTCACGCATAGCTTCGCTAATATTCTCTTCAGAAATTGTCGCTTGTCCGCGAAAACGCTTAAGGGCTAATTCTAATTTTTCTTGTAAATTTTCAAACATTATTCATTATGTCATTTTTATAGAACATCAAAATTACGACTATTTTGTGATATTTACAACTTGAATATTAATTATTTACAATAAAAATTTATCAAGAAGCGGAGCTCAATCGAAGAAACAATTTAAACAATTATTTTTATCATTTAGTCGTTGTTAATAACTAATTACATAAAATTCGATTTTTTTGCTTAATTTTAATGTTTTTATTATTTAACTAGTTGGAAAATACAAATGAGCAAGCTGGAAAATTCGGAAGAGAACAGAACGATAGTCATTAAAACCGGTAATGTTTCAAAAGTTGTTGATAATTTCCGGACAGCACTACTGGCATTATTGCCTATTTTTGATAATGCTGGCATATCATGGGGTGACGAAGACCAATTTGAGGATTTCGAAGCTATAGCAGAAAATTTATATAGGTGGATGGTAAATTATAAACTTGAGAATTTTGTGAACGATAACTTCGATTTTATGCCTACCAGTGCAAATTATGGCTTTTATTATAAAGATTATACTAAGTATAGTTTTGTGGAAATCAACACTGATTCTGATTATCATTATCCCGTTGTACAACTTAAATCTAAAGATTCTGCCTTTGATACTATTTTGTGTAATGAAATTGATGCAAATGGTCAGATTGTCAACGAAGGTGTCGAATTCACTTGGGATGAGGTACAGTTCAGGTTCTTACTTAAAAAAGCCGACAATACTGCCGTTGCGTTCGTTTGATAAAATTAACTTTAAAAAGCACACATTCTAACAAATTTGAAGAAAAATCATAGATGATCAAACATAAATTTGATGAAGATAAAGCTCATCCGAATTGCGCTGTTGTCGGTGTTTTCGGGCATGAGAAGGCTTCACTTGTTACTTATTATGCATTACACGCACTTCAGCACAGGGGGCAGGAAGCTGCTGGAATTGTTTCAATTTACGATGAGATCGAAAAAAATCGTAAGAGATATGCCTATACACGTGATGAAGGGCTTGTACTTGATGTTTTCTCCGATCCTAAACTATTTGATGAAGTTTTAATCGGTGATTCCGCAATCGGTCATAACAGATATTCAACAACAGGATCATCTTCTAAAGCAAATATTCAGCCTTTTCCAATGATTTATCATAATGGAATTTTGGCTGTGGCACACAACGGAAATTTAACCAATACAATTTCTTTAAGAAAAAAGCTTCAAGAAGAAGGAGCTATCTTTCAAACCACGACCGACACTGAACTTTTTCTACATTTAATAGCAAGAAGTAAAGAGCCAAATAAAATTGATCAGATTAAAGAAGCTCTAAGAATTGCACGTGGCGCGTATTCTCTGTGTATGCTTATTGAAGATGCTCTGATAATTGCACGTGATCCTCATGGTGTAAGGCCAATGAATATAGGCAGAATCAAATTAGAGAATGGGAAATACGCATATATAGCTGCTTCCGAGACATGTGCTTTTGATATTGTTGACGCAGAATATGTTCGATCTGTCAAGCATAACGAAATCGTTGTTATTGATAGGAACACTCTTGAAACCGGTGAAATGCAGTCTTTTAATATTATTGCCGATACACCGATTGCAAGGCATTGCATTTTTGAATATATTTACTTTTCTCGCCCTGACAGCTATATTTTTGGACATTCAGTGGATAAAGTCCGCAGAAAACTCGGTAAAAATCTTGGCATTGAAAGTCCGGTTATACCAAGTGATGGCAATAAGGCAACTGTCATATCAGTCCCGGACAGTGGGAATACAGCTACTCTCGGTTTTGCACGAAAAAATGCAGATTCACATCCTACCGTATTTGAAATCGGATTGATCAGAAGCCATTATATTGGCAGAACTTTTATCGCACCGGGTCAGGAATCCAGAAATTTTAAAGTGAAAGCCAAATTCAATCCCGTACGCGGGATTATTGAAGGCAGAAACGTGGTTATTGTGGATGATTCTATAGTTCGCGGAACCACGACAAAATCATTGATAAAAATTATTCGTGCATGTAATCCCAAAGAAATTCATTGTCGTATAACTTCGCCACCAATCAAGTTCCCTTGCTTTTATGGAATGGATTTCCCAAGTAAAAAGGAACTAATAGCCAATGATTATAACGATGAGTTTGGAATTGGACAAGCTATAGGCGTGGATTCTTTACATTACTTATCTGAAGAAGCCCTGCTGGAGTCCGTTCCACATGATGAAGGGATAGATTATTGCACTGCTTGTTTTACCGGAAATTATCCTATTCCTGTAGAACAAATTTCTAAAACCGATACTGAATAATAATTCAAAAATTGAAATATGAAAATAAGTGTTATAACATTTTTTCTTACTATTTTTATAAGTAATTTCTATCTTTCCCATGCAGAAGATAGTACTACGGCTTTTAATAAGAATTTCAAAAAAGAAAAAATCCTTATTGCAAACGTTCAGATAAACCGAACTTCTAAGGATGTCACAGTTGGTAAGGTTAATGCTTCGATGCTCCTGATCAATGCTTTGACAGGTAAATATGATATATTGCCGACTTACAAACGTGATTCGGTTGCTCGGTATCTTGACAGTATTAAAATTGAGGCAAATGTTCAGAACATAGCACGCAATCTGGGTATTAAGAAATTGTGTTTTATATCTGTAAACCGTCTTTGCAACCTGATTCGTGCTGATATTATAATGAAACTGATTGATACAGTGCCATTAGAAGTGCATTCATCAGGATTTGCAAGCATTCATTTCAAAAAGGAAGGCATTGATTCTTCAATAACTGACCCTGCCATTTTCGATGCTATCAGAAGAGCCTTTGCAATTGCCGAAAGAGATTCTTCGATGTTTATGAATCTTACTGTTAATTTAAAGATAATTCCTGCTCGTACTGTGGCTGTAGGAGGATTGGCTTATCATAATAATGAAAATATCTATCCGTCATGGGATTTATTTGCTTCAAATGTTATTTCTTCTTATGATGCAGTTGAAACTATTACAGGCGCTGCTATTCTGGATTCCTCTACTGTTGCGGTTGATACTGAAACCCGCGACAGTATCTATGCCCTCTATAATCTTTATTTGATAGAAAATAATAATCAGCCGACAACTTTGGAGATAACTGCATTACAGAACTTATCAATTGATTATTATATAAGTGGCAATTTCACTCGAGTGGCAGAGGGTGCAGATATCGAGCTTTATCTTGTCGATATCAGACATCGTCAGGTAAAGATTGAGCGATCGGTAACGGGTAAACTTTTTAATGATAACATTGATGAATTTCGAGCGCTACTTAAAGACCTGTCATGGCGCGTGTTAGGGCTTTATTAGATTAACATGCAGCGTTCTATGGCTGATTTAGTCAATACTTTCACAAGATGTTTCCTATAATCAGCTGTTCCCCGAATATCATCAATTGGCTTTGTATCTGCGCTTGTAGCCTCACAAACTGCATTAATCAGTTCTGCCCCTTTTATTTCGTCTTTAGTTTTATTAATTAGCATATCACTTGAAGTTTCGCACCATTTTGGGGTTGCACTGCAAGCACCTACTACTATTCTTGCATTTTTACAGAAATTATCATCAAAGTAAAGAGCCACACTCACTGATGCTACTGAAATTGAAGCTGCATCTCGTAACCCGAATTTTTCAAAAGCTGCATTGACAGCCCATTCCGATTTCGGAATTATTACACGCATCATTAATTCATTTTCCTGAATAGCCGTTTTATGATGAGAAATAAAAAAATCATTTAATGGTAAGGTTCTGACTGAATCGACCGAATGAAGTTCAACCAATCCATTGAGTGCTATAAGGATCGGCGCTGTATCGGCACAGGATGCGGCAGTACATAAATTCCCACCAAGCGTTGCAGTATTTCTTATTTGATGCGATGCAATCTTCTTTGCCGTATCAGCTAAGGATGGGATATTCTTTTTAACCATATCAGAAGATGCTAAATCGGCAATAGTTGCGCCTGCACCTATTGAATAGTAATGATCATATTCTTTGATTTCTTTAAGTTCGACCAAAGCAGAGAGTGATACCAGATTATCGACTTTTTTAATTCCCTTTTTCATTTCAACAAATAGATCAGTGCCACCAGCCAATGCAACCGGAGATTTTACCGTGTTTAATGTGATTAGTGCCTCATCAATTGATTCTGGTTTATGATAATTAAAATTTGTGATATACATATTCGCCTTTATTTATTATTGATTTTTCATTTTTATCAGACCGGAAGCTATACTAATGGCTATTTCGTGTGGTCCGATTGCACCTATATCAAGTCCGAGAGGAATATCAATTTTATTAAACTGCTCTTCGGTAGCTTCAGAGCCATTTATCAGCACTTTCTTCATTTCTTCTGCTTTACGCCGCGATCCGATAACACCAAAATAAGCAAATTTTTGATGAATACATAGTCTGATAATATCCAGATCAGCGGCATGACTGCGGGTTACTGAGACAATGTAAGTCGAATCGTCGAAATCACGTTTACTTATAAATTCGTGATAATCTTCATTTACTAATTTTAATTTTTTTGTAATCCAACCATCAAAGATATTTTTACGATCATCGATTATATATGTATCAAAATCAAGATTCTCAACTAACCGTGCCAGCGCTGCTCCTATATGACCCGCTCCGAAAATATATAATTTATTTTTTGAAGATATGGATTCAATAAATATTTCCATTTGACCACCGCATTGCATTCCTAAATCTCGTACCAGATTGTATTTCAACAGCTCCGATCCTGATGTTTTGATGAGTTCCAAACACTTTTTTATTACAGCATTTTCGACTGCTCCTCCACCAACTGTTCCTACTGTGCTTCCACCTGCGGTAACTAACATTTTAAAGCCAATTTTACCCGGCGTGGAACCGCTACAAGCTACTACTGTGGCTATTACTGCAGATTGTCGATTATTTATTATTTCAGTTATTTTTGAAAAGATTTCCGTCATTGGTTGAAATATTTTTTATATTCATTATTATTATTGATATTAATGAGAATCGAATCATCGTCAAATTCAATATTCTTTTTTTTAAATTCTGCTAATAAAAGTCTAAAATCCAGATCATCCTCGCTGTGGGTCATTATTTTTGAAATAATTTTTGAATTTATCAATGCAGGATGCCCTCCCCTACCTTGATATACTGGCACGATATAATCGGCTTCTGCCGCAGAGTTTGAGAGCATTTGCAAAATTCCCCGATTAACAAAAGGATTATCACAATTCTGAATAAAGCAATAATTATTTTCTTTAAGTGCTGCTACTCCGATTTTAATGCTTCCGAAACGTCCATTCTCAGGATATTTATTAATAGCAATCTTAACTCGATTATCGTTGTAAATGGCTTTCCATCTATCTCTCTGACTTAATTTATCCAAGACAGTATGATTAAGAACAATGATAATTTCATCGCAATTAAAATTTTGATATTCAGATATTATTTTTTCAATGAACAATATATTTTCATTATAATTCAGTAATGGCTTTGGATAGAGCATTCGCTCTGATAGACCTGCTGCAAGAATTATTGAACTGATTTGTTTTGTATGAATCATATTTAAAATTAAACAGCCAGAGGTCAATATTTATTCAAATTCTTTTCGGTTATTGCCCTAACCAGGTTAGTAAATGTAAGATTCAAAGGAGTGCGTATATAATGTTTTTTTCCGAATTCAACGATTTTGCCATTCATAAAATTTATTTCTGTATTGCTCTTGTTCATTAGATCCACAGCCAGTGACGGGAAATGATCTCCTGCATTTTTTAAATATCGGATACATAATTTAACAAAGTTGTCCGGCAATTTTATTTCCTCGGCATTTGCTACCAGAGTTGCTTCCATTATTAATTTCTCAACAATTTCGTGAGTATCAGGATTGGCCATTGCTTCACGCATCGTTAGTTTGGCAATAGCGCAAAGTGGGCTTAGAGCCGCATTTAGAATTGTCTTTTCCCAAATTTTGTTTCTCAATTCAAACGAATCAAGGCTAACAGTATTCAATTTTACTGAACTAAGAATTTCAGCAATCCAATCGGCAACTTCAGGCTGAGAGTCATCGCGGGATGCAAGGTAATTCGGTGGATTAAAGAAAGTCACATTCACAGCATTCGGTGCATTTAAATTCCCTGCAAAATTCACAACCATACGAAAGATATTTTTTTCCTCAAAATGTTTAGCATACATCTGTGCTACACCAATTCCATTTTGGGCACTAAGAACAAAGAAATCCTTCTGTGGCCGAATTTGAAGTATAGTATCAAGAATGCTATTTACATGATAGGCTTTGGATGCACAAATCAAAATATCAATATTATCTCGCAGGAGTTCATCAAGTGAATAATAAGAATAATTTACAAAACAGGTTTTTTCAACTTTTCCTACCAAATGTATCCCGGAAGAACGGATTAAATTTATTTTATCGCGAAGAACATCACATATTGCAATATCACAGCCTGCTTCACGTAGATGTGCTGCTATAGTTAATCCAACAGGACCGAGACCGATAATTCCTATTTTGTACTTATTTGCATCCATAGATATTTATTTGGGTTTATAAATTTTATATTTTAACATACTTTAATCTTTAAGTCTTTTTACGAAAACACGCATTGAAAGCCAATGTTTTGTAGCTATCATAAATTTATGAAGATTATTTACTCTTATTTTTTTCTTGAAAACATTAAAATCATTCAACTCAATTTTCTCGAGTAACCTATAATAGATTGAGTCCATAATTTCTGCTGGAATCACTGTCATCTTCTCATCTGGATGGAGCATGGTTCTGGCTTTGTGATAATACTGCCTGCAACGTTGCACCTCGAAGCGCATCAGATCAATAAATCTGTCATCATATACCTCATTTATCAAGTCCTGCTCAGTATATTTGAACCTTTCCAAATCTTCTTGAGGTAAATAAATAAATCCTCTGTCTTTATCGGCTTTAATATCTCGCAAAATATTTGTCAGTTGGAGAGCATAGCCAAGGTTGATAGCATAGTTCTGCGTTTCTTCGTAACGATAACCGAATATTTCAATGCTGATCAATCCAACGACAGATGCTACGGAATAGAGATATTCTTTTAATTCCTCAAATGTATTATATCTCTGCTGTAACAAATCCCGACGGCAGCCATCAATCAGTGTTAAGAAATATTGTTTCGGGATATTGAATCTATTAATTACATTTATAAAAGGTGAGATTAAAGGATTTTTTAATGTTCCCGAATAAATTTTCTCAATTTCATTTTCCCACCAAGCAAGTCTTTGTTTCTTCTTCTGGCGCACCAGATCATCAAGATTAGGGATTCCGTCAACAATATCATCTATATAACTACAAAAAGCATAAATCACGTTTATAGCTGAACGCTCTTCTTTTGGCAAAAAAGAAAAAGAATATGCAAAATTCGACCGCTCATATCTTGAGGGTTGAATATTTTCATAAATCGCAAATTCAGCCTGAGTAATCGAATCCATTTACAATATTGAATGTTTTAATGCTTTTAATATAATTTTAATATAATCCCTTTTTCTCAGTGCAGGTCTTTGAGATAAAATACCTGTCCCAAGTTCGCTTATCTTATTCAAAATAGCTAATCCTCCTTCAAGAGTCGCTGCTATCTCTAATCTCAACCGGAAGGGTTTTAATTTTCTAACTAATTGAGTACCAACTTTAAATAATTCCTCTGTGCTTAATAACAAATAATCTAATAATTTTATAAAATTATGACTTTTATCGTAGGATTCCAAGCTATTTTTTTGAATTTCATACTTTTTTAGTAATTCCACAGGAATATAGAAACGTTTACGACTTATATCTATTGATAAATCCTGCCAGAAGTTTGCAAGTTGCAGAGCAGTACATATTTTATCTGATAGCTTTATGCTCTCTTCATCATTGATAGCAAATATTCTCAAAATAAGCTCTCCGACCGGATTAGCAGAACTATTGCAATAATTATATATATCAAATAATGTCTCAGGTTGTTGAAAATTTATATCCGACTTGAAAGCGCTAATTAATCTTCCAAAAACTGATGCATCTATATTATATTCTCTCATAGTAGCTTTCACAGCCATGATAATTGGATTACCAGCACCTTCTTCCCTGATCAAATTCAGGAATCTATCAAGAGCATTAAGCCGTAATGTTTTATCAATATTATCGAATTCATCGGCTATATCATCGGCTATGCGTGCGAATGCATAAACAGAATATATATACTTCCGCCTCTGTCGTGGCAATAGCAGTGATGCTACAGGAAAATTCTCATAATGACCTAATGCAATTGATTTGCAAAAGTTGAAAGCATCTGTTTCTTTAACTACTCTAAATTGGCAGCCATCCTTACTTGTCAGCGCTAATAATTCTTCAAATGTAAATTTCATCAGCTTCCAAAAAATTTACTCCAAGTGTAATCACCCGGTACTTTTCTGACTGCTAATGCGTGATCAATCAACATTTCAGCTGTATTTGCGACCAGCCATTCGAAATTTTCATCATGTAGATAAGATTTTTCTGCTGTTGGCTGAATATTTAAAAAATCTGTAGTATAAAGGTTATCATCCTTCAGAGAAAATTCTATTACATGGAAATCAAAATCAATTAATTGGCACAATTTAAAAGAGATTTCCTCAATTTTCTTGACAAGTTTTTCGTTTAATTCAAGATGTTTTTCGTCATAGCGCATGTACTGCGGCATTCGGGGATCATAGCGCATGATTCTTATTTTCTTTTTTCCTAAAACATAAGTACGAAAATAATCATCAAATTCGATATTTTCCTGTAAAATCATAACTGAAGTATCAGTCAAATCATAAGCAGAGAAGAATTCTTGGGAATTATATATCTTATAAGCGTGATAGTCCCCGTTTTTGGAATTTTGCTTCAGTAGAGCCGGAAATTTAATGAAATCAAAAATACTCTCCCATTCTAAGGGATAGATCAGATTTCTCATTGTTGAGGAGGTTGTTCCGTGCGGGAGATGCTTACTTGGCAAAATGATCGCTCTTGGAACTTTAATCCCGACTTTTTCAGCTAATGAAGAATTGAAAAAATTATCATCGGCACAACTCCAGAATGGGTTATTAACCACAATAGTACCACTCAATACGGCATTTTTCAGGTAAGATCTGTAAAATGGTACTTCATGCGAAACTCTATCAAAAATGACGTCATACGGGCATTTCTCATCCATACGCACTCCGCCGATTTTAATTAATTCTGCTACCACAGTGCCATTTGCAGTCTCATTAATTCTACCAATCAGTGCAGGTGGAAAGCTTTGCTCTAATCCGTATAAAATTCCAATTTTTTTCATTTAATTCTTTCATTTTAATTAATATCGGATTAATTATATACTTTTATGGATAAAATCCCGTTTCACAGCCACTATTTAAGGATAACGAACTGCTGATTCTGGACTATATTACTATGCCTGATATTTAAAAAATAAACTCCGTCATTCATTTCACTTACTTTAATTAAATATTTGTGCAAACCGGGAGCCACACTGCCTTCAACAAGTGTTGAAACCGACTGCCCCAATGAATTAAATATCTCAATTTTAGTATAATCATCAACAACGGACTTGAATTCGAGATATGTATCGGAACACAATGGCAGCGATGATGCAATTTGATAATTAAATATATTTCCAAAATCTATGGAATGGTCGCTCAAATCACAACCCGTATTAACTGAAAGTACAGAAATATTTGGTGGTACATCTAATTTTCTGCTTGCACCGATTTTAATACTATCTAAGGTAATATATGTCTGAGTGGCATTTCCAAAGAGTGCCATACCAATTATTTCAAACCAGATGCCGGTTTTGAGCTTTGTCCCGTCAATCGGTGTATATTTGATTTCTGCAAGTCCGGGTTTGATTTCATTTATTGAAAGAACAGTTGTTCCCGCAGCCAAAGCCGCTGATCCAATGTGAATGCTGTCTTTGAATGGAAAAAATATGGTCGGATTATATGTCATTTGTGCACTAAAGCCATTCACAGCAGTTGTCAGATATGAGAAATTATCATAAGCGATAAAATTATAAGTTACTCTAACTTTTTCTCCGGGTTTGGCTACCAAATAATTCGGCATATAAACTTTTAAATTTCCCGATGGTGGCGCAGAAAGTCCGCGTCCCACAAGTGAGAATAATACTCTATCTTTACATGGAGAAGATATTTCAAAAGCAGCCATGATACTATCATAAGTGACCTTTGTCTGTACATAATCGAAATATAGAACAACTGAATCTCCTTGTTTCAGATAATAATTTTTAGGTACCGTTGTTCCGTTCTTAAAGCTGAATGGCGGCTTGATCCCGGAGATGCTATCTATAATAATATCAGCTTCGCCCGTATTTTTCAGTAAGATGCTATCGCTTATGCTAATGGGTACCTGAAGCGAGCCAAAGTTCACCGATGTTTTGGTTGATTTGTACATAGGATTAACTCTACGGCCATTCAATGATAATGTATGCTTGATATTCCCAGGCTGAATGGTGAATCCGAGTGATCCTATATAATTTCCTATTTGAGCGGGAGGGAATGTTATATTAATAATTGTTGTATCTTTAGCAATTGTACTATCTTTAAGTGATGTTTTAAAATTTCCGTTGATTTTAATATCTGTGATGAACAATGTCTTTTTAGATTTCTCTTGCATGATGAAACGCACTGAATCTGTCTTATTGAGGTTTGTATCACATTGTACCAATTTACCGAAGTCTAATGTTGGACTTGTAAAGTGGAACTGCTGCGGCCGATTTTCGACCATTACGCTAAACTTAACAGGGAATGAACAGGATCCGTTTATAGTTACTGCAATTGTCGAATCATTAAAATTAATAAAACCCTTCAAGCTTGGTTTTATACTCAGTAGTAAATCAGTACTTGCATCAGGAGCAAGGCTAACAGGTAAATTTAAAATTCTGATGGATGGATCGGATGGTTGTTTATCAAAGATAATGGCTACCTTGCAGGTATTATGAACTTTAACTATTGTTTCTGCTGAATCATCAACGTCAATCATAGTTTTAAAATCAACGACCGAGGGCTCAAATTGTGCCTGCGGATCAACAACCGATCCTTTTAAATTTATATCAACTTTATCGCTTTTACCCGCACTTATGAAGGGGATTGTCAGAACTCCCGAATAATTATTAATAGCTTTATTCACTAATTTAACTCGAACCGAATCTCGTCTTTTGGGATTTAAATTGATCTGTGAAGTCGGATAGGTAACAATAAAATCGCTTGAATTAACAGTTGGTGGATCGATTATAATCGGATCAGTGCCAGAATTGGTAAGTAAAATGACTGAATCTTTTGGAATAGCACAAGTAGGATTAAACTGATAATCAAGTTCAGTTGCTGAGGCAGTCAAAGTAGAAATAGCTTTGAACGCATCTATTGTAACTGTATGACGATTCTTGCACTGATTTACAAATTGAATTTTCTCGGTATAATTTCCCGGTTTAGTTGGCGTGTATCGAATTACAATTTGAATCTTTGTTCCGGGAATCAGATTAATGGGCAGAACCGGGCTAATTATCGTATATTCTGGTCCTAGAATAATATCAGTTACCGAAAATGAAACAGGTTCCGACCCGATATTTTCAAGATCAAATGAGTCATCAGCAAAAGTTTTATTTTGATCCAAATAGTAAGAGAGCGGATCTTTACTATTTTTTAAACGGATATCATAATATTTCACTTGAATTTTCACAGATGTATCATTGCAAAAATTCTTATTTGATATTAATGTTTGATAAATACCGGGAATGGTTGCTTTATATTCAATATCGTTCTGATTCTGGATTTCTTTTCCATCACGCATCCACTTTGGATATTCTCCATAATCGCCATTAGAGCTACGAAATGACAAAGTATCTCCTTGACAAATTTTTATTATCGTATCTTTTAAAAAAGTATTATATTTTAAACCTATGGTTGCCTTCGGGATGTTAACGACCATGATATTAAGTGAATCGGAAGCGAATGCCGGGCACTCGGTAGTCGAAATTTTTACATAATAAATACCTGTTTTCTTAACTGTGAGATTGGGAGTTGTTTCGCCGTTAATTGGCTGATCATACCAATACCATTGAAAGGAAAATGGGCCACCAATCGCAATAGCTTTTAATTTAATGCTGTCTCCTTCGCAAATCATAGGCTGAGCCTTGTCCATTTGAAGAGTTGGTTTGGCAGGCCCAGGATTAATGGCATTTGCAACAGCATAATTAGTTTCATTATAAGCACGACCACGGCCATTTTCAGGTATATCATCCTTATTATCATCATCTTTGCCGAAACGATAAGCATAAACCCTGTATTGATAACCAGTCATGCAGGCTACTTTAATCATATCAGTATAAGTTATTATCTGCGAATTCGTAATAACCGCAACTACTGTGGCTGGAGCTATCAAATCACCTGCATTATATATTTTTCCGTCAACCGGTTGAACGAATGCCATTGTGTCTGTGGTATTCATTCTGACTATAAGATATCCTTGAGTGCCATCGGCAGAGTATTGATCTGCTGCTGAGTTCCACTGAAGTTCCACACGATCTGGTTTAACAGTTGTTTTAAGTTGAGGAGAACCCCAGAGCGGTTGACGTAATTCGCGCCAGAATAACTGATTCTCATTCTTGGAAGCAAAACTATTGTTTGGTAAACCTTTTGTTTGAGTACTGTTCGCCATTGTGTTCTGGTGCAAGGCATCATAGCCACATAAATAGCCATAAATATCTTTGCCCGGCACAACCTGATTATTCGCTCCATTATTTAATGTTCCTTTGTAGCAAGCGTTTGGCAAACTATTACTTACAATTACCTGATAATCCTGTTGGACAGTAGGCATGTGGCCAAGGCAATGCACGTGCTGGTCATTTTTATCTAATATCTGAATAATGTCCGAAGATTCGGCAATGCTAAGTACCTGTCCCCAATTTCCTGCAACTGTACAGCCTGAACACCAAACACGGGGAATAAAATAGCTGGCATTATCGGCATCTATTTCTATATAGCCATCGGCAGGATTAACATCATAAGCACCTCCACCGCGATGATTGATCACAATAACCGTTCCTGCTCGCACATTCCGCCACAAAGGAATATCTTTAAATTCAACACCGCCCTGCCAATCATTACATGCAGTATTATTATCCCGCATCTTATAACCCACCATGTTTAGATTATCCTGAATCACAAGCAGTTCAGTCCACTCCCCCGTCGGAAATGCCTGAACATCTTTGTATTCACTAACCACAACAGTTGGAATCTGGGCACTAAGCCAATTTGATGAAATAAAAATTATAGTTATAATAAGAAATATTTTCTTCATAAAATCTGGATTAATTATTCAAACTAACAACATCTAAATTCCGACTATTTTCGGTTTTAGCATTCAAATTTAACATTTTTTTTTAATTTACTTACGATATGTTTGATATTAATTATTATTATATAAAAAATGAATAAAACAATAACCGTTTACTGTGCTTCAAGTGAAAAAATTGATCAGAAATATTTTAATTTAGCCGATAATGTCGGCCGGCTTTTAGCTGAACATTCCTTCGATATAATTTATGGTGGCGGCAGGGTCGGGATGATGGGTCGGGTTGCTGATGCTGCAAAAAAAGCTAATGGAATCGTCAAAGGAGTTATTCCCGATTTTATGATTTCACTCGAATTAGCGCATGAAGGTTTGGATGAATTGCACGTTGTAGAAGATATGCACAAACGTCAATTTAAAATGATGACCGATACAGATTACATTTTAGTTTTGCCCGGAGGTTGCGGTACGATTCTTGAATTTATTGAAGCGATAACTTGGAAGAGACTTGGATTAATCCATAAGCCGGTCATCATTTTAAATATTGATGGCTATTATGATGAATTACTTGCTATGCTTGAAAAAACAATTTCTTCGAGGTTTATGCCACCGGCAATGCGTTGTGCATGGATTGAAGCTAAAAGTGTTGAAAAAGCTATGGAGATTTTTAATAAGGGATTTGATGAATCGGAGAGTGATAGAAAGATTCAGTATTAATTGGGAGTTAGGAGTAGGAGTTAGGAAGTATAATTCGAATATGAAGATTTGAAATCTTGAATATAAACTGACTTATAAGTTTATTCTGCTATTGATGTGAAAGAGCCTGTGTCAAAACCAACAACATCCTTGGACTGTCATCCTGAACGAAGCGAAGGGAATCTCATATAATAAAAAATTGAATATTTGCAAAATGCTGTGAAAATTTATCAATCATTGATAATATAGAGAAAAATCTTTTCAGAGTATCTAATCTTAACACAATCTTAACAATTCCTTTGAATTCTCTTCATATTGGCAACGTAATTTTGTATCTGTGAATTTGTCAAATTTTTTATATGGAGCATTTATGATAACGAGATTACTTTTCTCAGCAAAACAAAGAATCAACTCAATTACGAAAATATCTGTAATGGCTTTTGCAGCTATTGGCTTATTAGGATTTTTCGGCTTTATGAGTCAGGAAAAAATCACCGTCAAAGGATCGGATACAATGGTAATTTTAGCCCAACGCTGGGCTGAAAAATATATGTCAAATCATCAGGAAGTTTCGATTCAAGTTACCGGGGGCGGCTCTGGAACTGGTATTTCTGCTTTAATAAACGGAACAACTGATATTTGCAATTCCTCCAGAGCAATGAAATCCTCTGAAATTGGTAAATTAAAAGAAAGATTCGGCAGCCTTGGTGTTGAGATTCCATGTGCTAAAGATGGAATCACAATTTATCTGAATCCTTCAAATCCTGTTTCCAGTCTAACAATTGCGCAATTGAAACAAATTTATACAGGTCAAATTACCAATTGGAATCAGGTTGGCGGCAGCGATTCTAAAATCATAATGTATTCCCGTGAAAATAATTCGGGCACTTATGTTTTCTTCAAAGAAAATGTTTTAGGAAATAAAGATTATTCTCCTTCATGCCAAAACTTACCCGGAACTGCCGCTGTTGTTAATGCAGTTGCAAAGGACAAAAGCGGGATCGGTTACGGTGGCCATGGGTATAGTTCAGGAGTTAAGATTTGCAAAGTTAATGGTATTGACCCAACAAAAGAAAATATTGCCAGTGGTTCATATCCTATAACCAGATTTTTATATATGTATCTCAGAAACAGACCAAGCGGAGAATTAAAGAAATACATTGACTGGATATTAAGTGCAGAAGGTCAAAAAGTAGTTGTAAATGAAGGTTATTTTCCAGTAAAATAAAATAAATTCCACCAGCAGGCTGTCTCAAAAGTCTCATTTCTGTCATTCCTGCGCATGCAGGAATCCCCTAAAGTGGCACTGGAAGGAGATTCCTGCATACGCAGGAATGACATTTTTGTTAAATATGTGGCTTTTGAGTTTGTATGTTTGAAAAGCAGGCTTAACCAAAAATTGATTAATTTAGTTTTTGGTAAAAATAAAATTTATAAACAATTAATGGAGAAGCCATGCTTAGAATGC
>JAPLFL010000043.1 GCA_026390695.1 Candidatus Kapaibacterium sp.
CGATGTATAATATATTTTATAATTTAATCTTCTTTATTGGGGGCTCCGCCGCGCTTTTCCAGCATTTCATTCTGCACTAAATAAAATCCCCCCTGCCCCCCTTTTTCAAAGGGGGAGAAGAATTTACTTTCATTCTGCATTAAAACCCCGCCGCCGCGCTTTTCCAGCATTTTATCTCTTATTTTTATCATTTCAATAATCTATATTATCTCAAAAACTTTACAATTTTATAATTTATCAACTTTTAACTTTTATAATTATTTCTCTATTCTTATTTCTATATAATTTTTTTTAAGATATGCTGGTAGTGATTGTAATGGCGTTGATTCTTCATAGATAGTTTTAATTGTTACCGGATTTTTTAAATTGCTTGATATTAATTCAATTAGATCAGTTGCTTTTTTCTTTTGAATATCGGAATCGTTGAAATATACCGAGATGATTTTTTTGCTGTTTGCGGCGCTGTCGGCAATAATTTTTAGATAATCATTGTATGCCTGACTAATTTTGTTTATATCAGTATCAGGGAAAATAATAAAGAATAGCTCGTAATACTTATTGTCAAGTTTAAATATTTTTCCTGTACTATGCGAATGGTGCTCAATCAGCAGTGGTTTTTGCTGTTTTGCTCCATTCATGAAGACATCTTCGGCAGAAAATTCGACTATAACCGTATCTTTAAGCCAAAGCTGATCGACATAATTTTCTATTTTACTATTCCAGACAGCCGGAAGTTTTCCTTCGGACTCAATTGTATCAAGGGTAGTTACTCCCGACTTAATAGAACAATTCCATTTCACAATTTCATCCTTAGGTCGTGCGTCGAGGTTAAACTCCAAACTTTTCTGTTCGGGTACGATAATACTTGCTCCTGCTTCATAAGGTGTAAGAAGATCTGCCTGATCGATTTCGAGTTTAATCCAGTTTGTATCGGTGGAATTTGTAGCAAATTTAATTCTGTTTTCGCTGATACCGTTGATAGAAAAGAAATCTTTAATTGCAGATTTAAAGCGACTGATATTTAAAAATGATTCTTCAGAGAAAAGGCTTAATGTTAGTTCTGAGTTCTTTAATTTATTCATCTGAGCAGCAATTTTATTCAGATTCATAAACTCGAGCCTGAATTCTTCGTTACGGGATTTGAATCCTTTAACGCTTAGATTCATCAAAAATTCACGGGAAATAAAAGGAATTATCGGATAAAGAGTGAATTCGATATATTTTTTTAATGTAATAACTTTAATATTGCATTCCATGGCAAGATCAATATTTTTACGGACCCGTCCTGCGGATTGCTTATTCGTTTGTTTTGACCAGAATAAATCAAGTTTGCCTTTGCCACCAGGTCGATCGGAAGCAAAAATGCAAATTCTGTTAGGAAGCAGAGTAAAATCGGATTCGTTATATTCTGAGTTCAGTTCTTTTACCGGAACAGGTTTTTGCCACAATCCATCTTTGTTCACGGACATAAATATATCGAAACCTCCAGCTCCTTCATAACCGTCGGAGGCAAAAAAAAGCGTATCCTTGCTGAGTAAGAAAGGAGTAATTTCATTTCCTTGAGAGTTCAATTCATCGATACTATTGGGGTCGGAGAAATTTCCTTTATCATCGCGGAAAGAAACCCAAAGATCTGTTTCGGAAAATTTTGAATTACGGTCAGAAACAAAAATCATCAAAGAGCCATCAGGAGAAATAGTGGGATGGGAATTAAATGAACCATTTTCCAAAGCCTGAATTGGACTTGGATCAGTCCAGGCTTGCTTTTTTTTATTAATTTTAAATAAATTCAGATATGGTCTTCTCGCCGTTTGAATAAAAGTAGAAAAAACAGCGAAATCATCACTGAGGAAACTAATAAAGGACTGATTATTTTTGGGTTTATTCAGTTGACCGCGAACTTGATGAGGAATTGAAAATAAAGAATCATATAACTTGCTTATATAAAAAATCGAGTATCCGCTTATTTCCGAATTGAAATATAACTGCTGTTCAAAATTGTTCCAAACAGGAGCAAAATCATTTTCACATGTATTCAGACTGTCACAAGAAAGCGGTTTTTGCCAGTAAAGCTGGCTTTGCGCAGAGATCTTTACACTATTGATTTGAGAAAGAATAAAGAAGCAACTGAGGAATAATATAAATATAGATTCATTAATAGAAGGTATGAAATTTTTTAATAATCTAAGACCGAGTGACTGACTGAAAAGTAAATTTCTTGTCAATTTGACGCTTCGATAATTGCTTTGCTTTTCAGCTTTAGAAAATGACAATTCCAAATTACTTAATCTCGAATTTTTTAAAATACAACTGCTGTTTAATTTCAAAGAATGAATTTACTCTTTCGTGCAGAGTTTCGCTAACAAAACCGGAAATCAAAGAAATTTCCGTGAATGGGAATGAATTTTGAAATAAATAATTATTAATATCGGCATCAAGCACTGTCCAGTCTTGAATTTCACCCATAAGAGTCTGATAGGATTTTAATTTTTTACTTATATTTTTACTGAATTTTAATAAAGGGTCAAATAATTCAATTGCATATCTGAAATTTTTAAAAATCAGCCTGACTCTGTGAATTGTTTTCGGATCTTTTGGATCAACAATATCTAAAGCGGCTGTCAGTTCGCCTAATAAATCATTTAAAATATTTATGATTGTCTGCTCATTGACCTTATCATCAGCCGACATTTCTTTAAGCTTCAACTTTAGGAAAAATATCAAACCATTTAAAATATCAAAATCATAAGAACGGATAAATTCATGAATTTCCTGAATAAGAATTTTTTCCAGATTCAGAAGATGAATTGAAAAAGATGTTAGTTCAGGAGAATTCCATTTAAGTTTGTTGACAATTTGAATCTGAACTTGAGTATCACGCAGTTTATTGAAAGATTTTATTGTTGATTTAAGTTCTTTTTTAAGGCATTTAATATAATTTGATTCAATAAGTTTTTCAAGAACTTTGAGAAAAGCAAGCAAGCGCCTCATCGAAACCCTAAGATCATGGACGACTTCCTCTGAAAAATCTGTTTCGCACCTATTAAATAAACTAATAATTGAATTTCTGCTTTTTTCTATAGATGAAACAAAATATAAGAAATATTTATTTTGTATTTTAATTGAATTCGACATAATCTTTATAAATATCAACAAAATCTCATAACAAAAATAAGAATATTTGCTGAATAGTTAATGTGTTGACAAAAAATATATACAATTTTAGAGAATTATCAGATTATTTAATTTTAATAAAATCGATTACAATAAAGCAATAGCCATTCCGTCAATTATAAGTTTAATAATTGATATTATCTTTTTAACCTTGAATTATGGATTTAAAATATAAACAAATTAATCAATCAATCAACCGATGACTAAAATAAGTTCGGTGAATTTGATCAAACTCATTTTAAGAAAATTATTATAGAGAAATAGTGAATAAAGAATTGACGCCTAATTACGAAAACAATTATCCAATAAGCAATGAACTGACCCATATTTCCGTTCGTGGTGCCAGAGAACATAACCTTAGAAATATTAATCTTGATATACCCAGAGATAAATTTGTTGTAATAACAGGTTTATCAGGATCAGGCAAATCAAGTCTGGCTTTCGATACACTTTATGCCGAAGGCCAAAGGCGATATGTCGAATGTATGTCGGCTTATGCAAGACAATTTCTCGGAATACTAAAAAAACCTGATGTAGATATAATCGAAGGGCTTTCACCTGCAATCTCAATAGAACAGAAGTCAATAAGCCATAATCCCCGGTCAACAGTTGGTACTGTTACCGAAATTTATGATTATATCCGTTTACTTTTTGCAAAAGTGGGAGTTCAATATTGTATAAAATGTAATATTCCAGTAAAGCTAAAATCACTTGACCAGATTATCAGTGAAATCATGAAGGTTTATTCCGAAATGAAGATTCAGATACTTGCCCCATTAGTACGAGGTAGAAAGGGACATTATCGCGATTTATTCGAGCAATTACAAAAACTCGGTTATACTCGTGTTCGGGTGGATGGTGAAATTGTTCAGATCAAGCCGGAGATGCAGCTTAATCGCTATCAGGTACACAACGTTGAGCTAATTGTTGATCGTTGCGATGTGACAAATGATCAGGAACAGAGAATTTCCGAATCCGTATCGCTGGCACTGAAACGTGGCGAAGGAATCATGATGATTTTATTTGAACAGGAAGAGAAATGGAAAGAGAAATTATTCAGCACTTTAAATACATGTCCTGATTGTGAACGTTCGTATGAATCACTTGCACCTAATTCCTTTTCCTTCAACTCCCCTTACGGTTCATGCACAATATGTGACGGATTAGGTGAAAGAATGGATTTCGAGGAATCCCTTGTAATTCCCGATAAATCATTATCAATTGATAAAGGTGGTATAACCGCCATTGGTGAAAAACACAATACATGGCTCTGGCAGCAGGTAGAAGCCTATTGCAAATTATGTGAAATTCCACTTGATGTTCCCATTGAACAAATTCCCGAAAAAGATATTGATGCAATTCTTTATGGAACGGAAAATACAGAAATAATCGCAAAATATAGTTTTGGAGGCAGTAGTTCATCAGTATATAAACATAAATTCATCGGAATTTTACCAACTTTAAAACATCAGTATAATACTGCTGCACCGGGTATGATCAGGCGAAGTATTGAGGAATTTATGAGTCCTACTCAATGTTCCGAATGTAAGGGTGGCAGGCTGCGTCCAGCCAGTTTAGCCGTAAAAATAAATGATAAAAATATTCAGGATATTGTTTCCATGGATATTAGTGATTCGATAACTTTTTTTAATCATTTACCCGGACAACTTGAAAACCGTGAAAAAATCTTAGCAGAAATTATCATCAAGGAAATCATAACTCGTTACCATTTCCTGATTGATGTCGGATTGCCATATTTAAGCCTTTCACGCACTGTGCGTACACTTTCGGGCGGTGAGTCACAACGTATCCGTTTAGCTTCACAAATAGGCTCACAGCTTGTCGGAATCATGTATATTTTAGATGAACCAAGTATCGGTTTGCATCAGGATGATAATTACAAACTGATTGATTCCTTAAAAAAATTACGTGATCTGGGAAACAGTGTAATTGTTGTTGAGCATGATAAATCAATGATAGAGGAATCCGATTATCTTGTAGATTTAGGCCCGGGAGCCGGAGTGCATGGCGGCGAATTAATCTTGACATCAAGCCCTTCAGAACTGAAGAATCTGAGCAAAGAAACGCTCCGAAAATCTCTGACTGCTCAATACTTAATGAATAAAAAAAGTATTGATATTCCAAAAGAACGCAGAAAAGGTAATGGCAAAAATATCAGACTTAACAACGCAACTGGAAACAATCTTAAAAATGTTACTTTAACAATTCCATTAGGAAAATCCGTTTGTATCAGCGGAAAGAGCGGCTCTGGTAAATCTTCACTAATAAATGAAACTCTATATCCGATTTTATCAAGCTATTTTTATTCCTCGAATCAGAAGCCGCTACCATTCTCTTCAATTGAAGGATTGGAAAATGTGGACAAAGTCATTGAAATAGATCAAACTCCCATCGGGCGCACTCCGCGCTCTAATCCGGCAACTTATACAGGATTATTTACACAAATTCGTGACTTCTTTGCTATATTGCCCGAATCTAAAGTTCGCGGATATAAATCAGGACGCTTCTCTTTTAACGTAAAAGGAGGCCGCTGCGAAGAATGCGAAGGAGCAGGACTTAAAAAGATAGAAATGAACTTCCTGCCTGAAGTTTATGTAAACTGCGATGTCTGCAATGGAGCCCGTTATAATAAAGAAACTCTAACTGTAAAATATAAAAATAAATCAATAGCTGATGTCCTTGAAATGACTGTAGAAGAGGGAACAGAGTTCTTTAGTGAAATTCCAAAAATAAAGAATAAATTAGTTACACTTTCAAATGTTGGTCTTGGATATATAAAACTCGGTCAGCAGGCTCCCACCCTGTCCGGTGGCGAGGCTCAACGAGTTAAGTTAGCTACTGAGCTTTCCAAAACACAAACCGGAAAAACAATATATCTTCTCGATGAACCCACAACAGGACTGCATTTCGAGGATGTGAGGATATTACTTAATCTGTTGTCTCAATTAGTAGATCGCGGAAATACCATAGTAATAATCGAGCATAATCTTGATGTTATCAAATGGTCGGACTGGGTGATTGATCTTGGTCCTGAAGGAGGCTCCGGTGGCGGTTATATAATTGCCGAAGGAACCCCGGAACAAATTTGCGAAAACAAGGATTCACTTACTGGGAAATACCTGAAAAAAGAACTTTATCCTGATAGGAAATAAATTATATTCAATGAGGTCGAGCCTGAGTGTCATTCTGATGCGTTGTGAAGAATCTCTCGAGAAGTCGAAGATAGATTCTTCATTTCCTTAAGTATGATATTATTAAATTTCTCAGTTTTTACACAGTCTCATGTGTGAGAATGAAAATTTTGAAAATAAATCTACTTTTGAAAAAACTCTCCATTATAGCCCCTTAAAGCCAATATCTCTGCGGTAATACATCTTTTCAAAAGAAATACAATTCACCCCTTGATATGCAGCATTTATCGCCTCTTTCAGATTAGCTGCCACTGCCGTAACTCCAAGGACACGTCCGCCACTTGTCTGAATCAGCCCATCTTTTTCAATTGTTCCAGCATGGAATACGATAGCTCCTGTTTTCTCAGCTTCTTCTATCCCCTTTATCACAAACCCTTTCTCAAATGAATCAGGATAGCCGCCGGAAGCAAGAATAATGCAACACGAAGATAAATCACTAATTTCTGAGATACAACTATTATCAAGCCTTCCTTTAGCAGCACTATACAGTAAACCGGCAAAGTCTCCCTTAAAAATCGAAAGTATAGTCTGAGTTTCAGGATCACCAAAACGAACATTAAATTCAACAACTTTCGGGTCGCCGCCTTCAATCATCAATCCGACGTATAAGCACCCGTTAAACGGATTACCTTCGGCAGCCATTGCCCTCAATACCGGTGATATAATCTGTGTTTTGACTTTATCAAGAACCTCGTTACTAACAATTGGTGCAGGAGAATAGGCTCCCATACCTCCTGTATTCTTACCCTCATCATTATCAGCGATTCTTTTATGATCCTGAGCTGATGATAAACATACAAAATCAGAGCCATCGCAAATTGCAAGGATAGAAGCTTCTGTTCCGGTCATAAATTCTTCAATTACAACATTTGATCCGGCATCACCGAAACAACCACCGAACATCTCCTCCAATGCATTAAAAGCTTCTTCCTTGGATAAAGCAACAATGACACCTTTCCCGGCAGCTAATCCATCTGCTTTTAAAACAACTGGAATATTTCCCGAATTAATATAATCTTTTGCATCATCAATCTGATTCGATGGAAATGTTCTGAATGCCGCAGTTGGAATACCATGGCGTTGCATAAATTGTTTTGCAAAATCTTTGGAAGACTCAAGTTGGGCTGCTAATCGGGAAGGGCCAAATACATTAAAACTACCGGCTCTTAAAATGTCAGCCAATCCTTCTGATAGAGGCTGCTCCGGCCCTATTACTACCAAATCAATACATTCATTTTTACAATAATTCAAAATCTGATCGTAATCACTTGTATTTATATCAGCTCTATTTGCAATTTTAAATATACCGGGATTTCCGGGCGCTGCATAAATTTCATGCTCGTACGGAGAATTTGAAAGGCAGAGCGTAAGAGCATGTTCACGGCCACCAGCTCCGATAATTAATATTTTCATTATTGATTAGCGATTAATTTTGAAGAAATGAGATCAAGTGCGACACTTTGTAATTCTGTGACAGATATAAATATTGGTATTTGTAAGTTATCAGCTTTGACCACGGGCTCAGAAGGCAGATCTATCGGTCTTGATTGGCGGAATGGAATTTTTTGGTAGAATCCAATATCATAGCCACCGGGACGCAGTGCGGTTTTTGAATCCATAAATAATTTGCCTCTTGTCTGAATATAATATTCGCCTTTATATAAGGATTCAAGGCGCTGCTTTAAAATTTTAGTTGCAGATTTACTTGCTGAACTTATAATCAAATCCTTTCCATCTCTGAAATGATAATAATCAGCAAAAGTTAATCTTCGAGCCGGAACTTCATCGAAGACCAGTACAGGTGTGCCTATATTGACATATTTATATAATGTATCACCATCTTCACGACTTATTCGAACACAACCATGAGATGATGGGCTTTTGCCTAAAGTACGATAATAGGAGTTACCTTCAAGGCCATGGAAGCCAATGTTATAATTAAAACCGATCCAATTATAAAGTTTTGCGTTATTAAATTGTTTGGAAGTAGTCAAACGTGATTTGGATTGAACCGAAAACAAGCCAGTAGGTGTATCTTTACCCTTATTAATACGTGAATTTCCCGAAGAGATTCGCATTGATTTTGTTGAATCACCGCGGACATGTAAATAGACAAGTTGTTCCGATAGAGAAATTTCGATAAAACTTTTCCCAAGAACATAGACTGAATCTACAATTGGCTTAAACTCAAGTGGAGCAGTCTCTAAGTTGTCATTTAATATATATTCGGTATTTTTATGGAATTGTACCGAAAAATCTGAATTTACTGCATAAAGCAACAAGACACTGAAAGCAAGCGCCGGGAACAATGCCGGCGCAAATTTATATTTCATTTTTTTAATCAGTTTAAAAATAAATACAAATTCAAAATTATATCATAGAAATATAATAAACAAACATTATTTCAATTTAAATAATCGTGCGAGTTTTTGTTTCTCATCTTTATCAAAAAAGTCAGATATAATGAGGTACATTATAAAGACAATCATTCCGAATAGTTTCAAAAGAATTCCATTTATGGCTCCCATAGCCGGACTAATGTAATATATAGGGAAATAAATTAATGATGCCAAACTAATTATCGAAATAATACGCTTCCATTCATAATTAATTGGATACACTTTCCTTTGATAGTAAAATATAAGAACCGCACTAATAAAATAAGCCACAAAGGTAGCCCATGCAGCGCCCCAAATGCCATATATCGGAATCAGGAGAAAATTTAGAATAACATTAATAACAGAGGCAAGACCTACGGTATAAGCCAGATATTTAGTCTTTTTTTCGATATTGAACCCAGCAGCAAAGTTCAGATAAACACCATTGAAATAATATGCGCCGAGGATAATAGGTACAATGCCAAGTCCTGTCCAATACTGAGGATTAATAAATTTACCACCAATAAAAGGAAATTTTACTATTTCACGCAGGAAAAGGCTGCTGATCAGGAAAATAAAGCTACAAACAAGAGTGAAATATGTGAAAACTCTTGCATAAGTTTTTTTTGCATCACTTTCCGTAAAATTTGTTAGATAAAATGGCTTCCATGCATAATCAAATACCGAGACAACGAGCATCATGACTATTCCGAGACTATAATTCACACTGTAGATTCCAACATTTGCTTCATTTGTAAGAAATTTTAAGATTGGACGATCACCAACCTGCAAAATGATAGCAGAAAAATTTGCTGGTAAAGTCGGAAGACCGAACAGAAGCATTTCTTTGAATAGTTTCTTATCAAATTTAAATAATAAATAATTGCGAATCGTTGGGAGAAAATACACGGCACCGGCAAGTGAAGATAGAGCCTGAGCCATAAATACGCCATTTATTCCATATTTCAGTATAACAATGAATAAAAAATTCAATGCTACTGCTAATATTATCATAAATAAACGAATGTACGCAAATTTCCTTGCCTGTCTTTGAAGCCTCAGTAGCGCAAAAGGAACCATAGTTAGTGCATCAAGAAATGGAATAAACGCAACTAATCTGATTGACGACGGATCAGCTTTTAAAGAAGGGAACATTTTGACAATACCATTACTATTAAAAATAAATAGTAAAGTTGCGGTTAAGGAAAGTGAGAATATAAATCCGAATGCAAGAGTAAATGCTTTTCGTGATTGTGAAATATCATCCTTAGAATAGAAGCGGAAGAACGCGGATTCCATTCCAAATGAAAAAAGTATATTTATAAAAGCTAAAATGCTGAAAATTTCTTTCACAGCACCATTTTCGGGAACACTAAGAAAATTGGTGTATAGTGGCGTAAGCATGAATGTCAGAAATCTACCGACAATTGTAAACCCGCCATAGATGATTGTATCACCGGCTAATGATTTTATTTTCCCTGCCAATTAAATCCTAATAATAATTTTGAATATTTTAATCCTTATCCTTGCACCATTTGTATTAACCCGGTGGCCAAGCCATGGTTCTGCCTCCTAACAAATGGCAATGGAGATGAAATACTGTTTGACCTGCTTCGGAGTTGCAATTAATTACTAACCTGTATCCTCTTTCTGCCAATCCTTGAGATTTAGCAATAGATGCCGCAGCCAAGAGAACTTTTCCTAATAATTCGGCATCTTCTGGACTTGCATCATTGATTGTAGGAATTTCTCTTTTTGGGATAACTAAGGCATGCAGCGGTGCTTGAGCATTAATATCCTCGAAAGCCAATACAAAATCATCTTCATAAATTATTTTTGCAGGAATTTCACGGTTAATGATTTTTGAAAAAATTGTTTCTGCCATAATTTCTTTATTAAATTAATACAATTGATGATTTAAGAAATATACGTCTATATATCCCGTCTATTCATAAAATTAACATTTTTTTCATAAACGAAAGTTATGATAATGAAAAAGCCTTTATTAATTTTGATAGCTCTCTTAACTCCATTACTCTTATTCTCTCAAAATGCGCATGATGAGCTGCTTGGCAAGCACTACAACCTCTATATGGGCACAAAATTTTATTTTGCAATTCCCCCTAATGAACTCAATTCCTTCCTTGGTGGCAATGACGTAGAAGTAATTGTAAATTCAGAGCGAGATTGCGAAGTATCTCTTGAATCACCCCGCCAGAGCCTACTTCAGGCTGGGCTTGTGAAAGCAGGGATACCATATACTTTTGTAATTAATAAAGATAATTATGAAGTTTTCGGGTCTGATAGTATCAAAGATAAAGGAATTGTGCTCACTGCCACAAAACCTGTCTCAGTGATGGTTATGAATATCAAGACAGGTTCATCCGATGGATTTATGGTTTTACCCGAACAGTCTCTTGGGATGGACTATCTACACTGTGCATATTTTGATTTCAACGAATCAAGCCCATGGGCGAGCGGATTTCTAATAGTTTGTACAAAAAATGCAACTACTATTAATATTGATTTAAATTCGCGTGGCAGCGGAAAGACAGCCGGTGGTAAAGTTATGGGATCAAGTATAAAAATTATTTTAGATCAGAATCAAACTTACCTGATTAATGGTGAAGCTGCATCGAGAGGTAGCTTTGATCTTAGCGGAACACATATAACGAGCGATAAACCAGTTGCTGTTATAGCATTCCATCAGAAAACAATGATCCCTTCTTTCAATTTAACTGGCGGTAGAAGCTGTATGGCAGAGATGTTGCCATCCACTGACTTTTACGGGACTAAATTTGCCGTATCAGAGCTCCAAAGAGGCAAAGGGCAAGGTGATTTTTTTAGAATGTTAGCACATGAGGATAATACATATTTTAAAATCAGAAGTTACGATCAAAAGACCAAACAGTTGATCTACTCTTTTGATAGCGTGATTACGAAAGCAAACGATTTTTGGCAGTATCTGGAAATTAACGCATCCGATGGTAATATTCAAAAATCCATACGAGGGGTAACTTATATCGAAACAACTAAGCCTGTTATGCTGATGCAGTACTCCTACAGCTCTAATTGGGATGCCAATACTAAATTTAACCCATTTATGAGTTTTGTGATGCCTATTGAATCTTATGCTAAGGGATTCGTATTTTCTACTCCAAAAAAATCTCTTTTTACTTCAAATTTTCTAAATATATTTGCTGCTGCTGATACAAGTGATGCTAATAAAACTGATCTGAAATCATTAAAAATAGATAATACCGCATTGAGTGTGAAGGATACAGCATTTTTGAAGAATAATATACCCAATACAAATATTTATTGGAGTTCAATTGCTTTAGATACTGGTTTTCATACAATGGGAGGGAATGCAAAGTTTTCTGCTGAAATATACGGCACCAGTACTGGTAGCGGAACTTTTATTAATGTTAGCTATGGCACTACCATAGGAGGTAATTTTATTACTGCATCTTTGATTGATACAGTCGCACCTGTAATAAAACTCAATAAATTTTATAATAACGGTGATTTCGATTATGCCGTCTCAGAGCTAACTAACGACCTTGTTTCAACTCCCGTGCGGCAAGTTGATCAAGGAATAATGGATATACGGCTATTAGATTCAAGTTACAATTATAATCTTGAATTTTCCAAACCTCTTGCAATTTTTCCTCGTCAGTATAGCAATTTAGCTCGATTAACTGTTAAGGATTATGAAAAACCTGCAAAAGCCTATTTAGCAGCAGTGGATCGTGTGGGTAACTGTTCTATGGATTCGATTATTTATTCTCCGACAATTGAAGTTATGGGCGGTAAAACAGCCTGTACTCACAACATTAATAGATATTATATTGTACATAATCCTATGTATTCTTATCAATGGGGCATTCAGGGCGGCAAGTTAGTTAGTCCAGAGACTGGTGATTCTATTTTAGTCCGTTGGGATTCCGCCGGTACTGCTATTTTTAACATTATCCAAACAAATACCCAAAATGGCGCTGTAAGTAATTATATAATTAATCTTGTTATTTATGATGTTCCAGTGGTCTCATTTTCCGGCTCCAAACAAAGCTGCCAAGGCAGTTCCGAAGCCTATATTATAAATAGTATGGTTGATGTAAAATCCAATTGGAAATTTAAGGGCTGCACCATGACTGATAGTGTCTCAAACAGGATAGTCGTTACTTGGGATTCTCTTGGAACAGGGAAGTTGACGCTTATTCAAACAAATTCTGATGGTTGCTACGATTCTTTGGTTTTTGACGTAAAAGTCAATCCTATTCCGGTTAAACCAACTGTTACTAATAATTCAAATGTCCTTATTTCAAGTGCTGATAAAGGTAATCAGTGGTATTTTAACGGGGCTAAAATAGCAGGTGCCACATCGAAGATATATCCCGCCGATATTAACGGTGACTATACTGTTCAAATAACTGACTCTAATGGCTGCGTATCGAAGATGTCGGATATTTATAAATTTATCAAAAATGATGTTAATGAACCTGTATTCGGGTGCAATAGTTTTAAAATAAATATTTCTCAAAATTACAACTATTTGTTGATTGAGTTCGATGCATCCTGTGTTATTGAGGATTTGACAATGTATTTATTTGATTTGACTGGTAATTTAATCAGTACCAATGCGATCACAAACGTTTCCGGAGGGACAAAACTTAATATTTCATCCTTGAAAACCGGCATCTATCTTATGAAGATAGGTTCGGGAGCAAAAGTTGATTTCAGAAAATTGAATATTTTAAGATAATTTAATATAATTATAAGATGAAATAATGAATGATATTATAACTATTAACCCTTCAACCGGCTCTCCACTGGCTGAATATCGGCACCTTGACAATAATGAAATTGATGAAAAAATTAAGTTATCCGATAAAGCATTCAAGCAATGGAGCAAAATACCCATCAGTAAAAGAGCTGATCTAATGATGGAAGCAGCCGATGTTATTAATACTAACAAAGCTGAGTATTCCAAGCTGATGGCACTTGAAATGGGCAAACCGCTTGCTCAGGGTTTAGCTGAAGCAGAAAAGTGTGCTTGGGTTTGTCAATTTTATGCCCAAAATACTGAAAAATTCCTAAAGGATCAGAAAGTAGCGACTGAAGCCAGTTCAAGTTATGTTACTTTTAATCCCTTAGGAGTCATTCTGGCGGTCATGCCTTGGAATTTTCCTTTTTGGCAGGTGTTCCGATTTGCCGCACCTACCCTAATGGCTGGTAACACCGGAGTATTAAAACATGCTAAAAATACGATGGGATCAGGTATTAGCATTGAGAAAATATTTCTTGAAGCAGGATTTCCTGAAGGAATTTTTACAAATCTTGAAATAAGTTCAGGTTTTGTCGAAAGAGTTATTGATAATCCTTTGATTCGGGGTGTTTCACTAACCGGATCAACACCTGTTGGGTCGCAGGTAGCTTCCCGTGCGGGTCGAAATATAAAAAAAACAGTTTTGGAACTTGGAGGATCCGATCCATACATTATTCTTGAAGATGCTCCGATTTTAGAAACAGCAGAAACTTGTGCCATAGCCAGATTAATCAATAGCGGGCAAAGTTGTATAGCAGCTAAAAGATTTATAGTTGTCGAAGAGGTTTATGATCATTTTTGCAGAGTGTTTCGAGATCAATTAGCAAGTTATAAAATGGGTGATCCTTTGGATGAAACTGTTGCAGTTGGCCCTCAGGCAAGGAAAGATTTGCAGTTGACGCTGCAACAGCAAGTTGATGACAGCATTAAAGCCGGAGCCAAATGTGTTTTAGCTGGACAATTTCCCGATAGTCCAGGGTTTTTCTATCCGCCAACTTTACTTATAGATGTTCAAAAAGGCAGTCCTGCGTATGATGATGAACTCTTTGGACCTGTGGCTGCAGTTATTTGTGCAAAGAACGAGCAACATGCTATAGAAATAGCTAATGATTCAATTTTCGGACTCGGTGCCGCAGTATTCACAGCAGATTCGGAAAGAGGTGATAGAATTGCACGAGATGAGTTAAATGCCGGATGCTGTTTTGTTAATTCTTATGTTAAGTCAGATCCAAGGCTACCTTTTGGTGGGATTAAACAATCCGGTTACGGACGTGAATTAGCTGAATTTGGGATTCATGAATTTGTAAATATTAAAACCGTAGTGGTAAAATAAATATTTGAATCTTTATAAATGCGAAATTACTTATTTGGAATAAATAGAGATTGATGCTAATAGATTGGGAAATTTAACTTGTTCCTAAATTTTTGTTCTTTATTGTTGTAAAACTGACAATAATGCTTAGAAACATTGATTTGGTGTTCTGAGTTGCTGATAGCCCACTTTCCACTGCTGTTAAACAATGTAATTACATTTGACAAAGCAGGAGCTATGTAACGAGTGGTAAAATCCTCTTGTAACCAATCTCTTACTTGGTATAAAAAGATGTCATTGACAGAGTTCGATAAACGCTGCACATTTAAAGCAGAGGGAAAGATAAAAACAATAGAGACACTCTAACAGCAATCCCACAAGATTAGCATTTTATTCTGGAAATGAAATTATATTCTATACATCATATAACGTACACGATATATTATTAATTTTCCGTATATTTGTAATCTGTCAATATTAGAATTAAAAAGAAATTAAATGGCTGTTATCAATCTGAAAGACATTAATAAACCGGTAAAAGAGCATTTAGATAAATTTAATGATTATTTTAAAGATCTGATGCGAACTGAAGTGCCTCTGTTGAATCTTATTATTAAATATATGACTCAAAAAAGGGGTAAACAGATTCGACCAGCATTAGTGTTCCTTTCTGCTATGATTTGTGGAGAAATAAATAAAAGAACTTATACCGGTGCCGGTTTAGTCGAGCTTTTGCATTCGGCTACATTAATCCACGATGATGTTGTTGATAAATCGGATAAAAGGCGTGGCATAGCCACAATTAACGCTGAATGGAATAATAAAATCGCTGTTTTGATTGGTGATTATTTGCTGGCTTGCGGTCTGCTCAGTGCAATTGATAGCGATGAATATTATTTCCTTAAACTTATGTCCCAGTCTGTCCGTAGAATGAGTGAGGGCGAGCTGTTGCAGATTCAGAAATCAGGTGAGCTTGAAACAAGTGAGGAAACTTACTTTACGATTATTGCAAATAAAACTGCTTCCCTGCTTTCAACCTGTTGCTCTCTGGGTGCAGCAAGTACGAGTGATGATAAATCTTTACACGAAAAAATGGCTGAGTATGGAGAACTTGTCGGTATTGCTTTCCAGATTAAGGATGACATTATGGATTACGAATCAAGTTCGATTATAATAGGAAAACCTGTTGGCAATGATTTAAAAGAGAAAAAACTTACTTTGCCACTGATCCATGCAATCCAAAATGTACCCAAAAAACAGGCAAAAGAGATTCTAAAAATTGTGAAAAGTGGAAATATCAAGAATGATAATCTTAAAAGGGTAATCGATTTTGTTCATGAAAATAAAGGAATCGAGTATTCCGAACAAAAAGCATTAGAATATTCCGACCGTGCAATTCAGATCATTTCTGGCTTTGATAGTAGCGCGGCAAAAGAATCACTAATAAATTTTTCAAATTATGTAGTAAAAAGAGAAAAATAACTGTTATTGTATTAATTGTTTTGTTCACAAACGTTATTTTGAAATTTGGAGTTTTTAATGAGAATAAATATTTTAGCTTTTGGTCTGATAATAATTAGTTTATTATTCCAAAATAGCACTGCCATTGCAGGCAAACAAAAATTTACAATTGAAGATGCAATGAAATTCAAGACTCTGTCTTCCGGATCGTCAATCTCGGATGACGGCAACTGGGCTGCTTATTGCGTTTCTATGGATCGAGGAAATCCTACGGCTTACCTGCAATCTCTCAAAGATTCGGTAAAATTTACTATTGAAAAAGGCTCACGGGTAATAATTGCTAAAAAATCAAATTTTGCAGCCATAACTCTAAAGCCAGATGCAATAGAAACTGAGAACCTGAAACCAAGTGATGATAAATTGAAAAATGGAATGGCTCTCATTAATCTTCAAACGGGAAAATTAAAGAAATTTGAAAATATAGGATCATACTTGTTTTCCAATGATTCAAAATGGATTGCATACAAGGTTGATGCCCCAAAAGCAAAGGATGCTAAAGATTCTAAAGATGAAAAGAATAAGAAAAAAATTCTTGGCTCATTATGTATTTTAAGACATCTGGAGTCGGGTACGGAAATTAATATCTCAAACGTTAATGAATTTCAATTTGATACTTTATCAAAATATTTCTTTTATATAGTTTCCGAAAAAAACGGAAAAAATGATGGTGTTTATTTCCGTGATCTTAATCAGAATTTTTGCCCCGAAACAGTAATCCACTCAACTGAAAATACTCTATACGGAAACATATGCTGGAATATGCAAAATAATATACTCGCTTATACATCGAGTAAACTCGAAAATAATGGCGATCCTAAAGAAACAATCCTGAAATTCTTTTATATGGAATCCAAATTAATGGAGAACGCTATATTAGCAGATAAAACTCCAAAAGGATGGTTTATTCCTTACACCAACACTCTTAAATGGAGTGAAGACGGACAAAGACTGTTCTTCGGATTCAAACCGGTATTAGAAAAATATTCAGAAGACAAACCCGAATCAAAATACAGTGATTCAAATTTCTATAATATTGATACTATTTTGAAAAGGACTACACTTCAAATCTGGCATAGTAAAGATCTCACGATTAATTCAAATCAAAAAACAACATGGAAGCAACATAAAGACAAAATTTATAATGCGGTTTATCATTTAAAAGGGCAAAATTTCGTGCAACTTGCCGATTCTGCTTGTGACGATGTTTTAACTGTTGATAATCCTGATTATACGATCGGCAGAGCCGACCTGCCATTCAGAAGAGAATCCACTTGGAATACCAATTTCTCTGATCTTTATCTTATTAGCCTTAAAGATGGAAAACGCAAAAAAATTGCTACACATATTAAAGAAGAATATTCAACTATTTCTCCACATGGTAAATTCGTTGCTTATTTTGCTAAAAAACAATGGATGATGTATCATATCGAAGATGATACAACTGTTACTGCAACTAAATTATGTGTAAATGCTTTTTGGGATGAAGATAATGATGTACCTAACGAAGCTCCGCCTTATGGATATTTAGGATGGATGGATGATGACCTAAGTTTCTTTGTTTATGATAAATATGATGTCTGGAGATTATATAATGATAAAGGTGGAACATTACTTAGCTTATCCGGAGCTGACGGACGCAGTTATAAGCACATAATCAGAATTGCCAATCTGGAACCTGATAAAAAATATTTTACTGAAAAAGACACAATGCTTGTTGTTGCTTTCAATGAAGAAAAAAAAGATTTTAGCTTCTACTATGTTGAACCTAAAGTATTAGGTGTTGCTCCACTCTTGGAACTTAAAGGTGTTCGGGTTAATCCTGTAGCTTATTCCAAAGGAACAAAGAAAATTTTATTTACAAAGGAAGCTTACGATACTATTCCTGAATTATGGGTAACAAATTTCTCTTTCAAAGATGTTAGACAATTAACAAATCTGAATGAGCAGCTTGATAATTTCAACTGGGGAAAAACCGAACATATTAGTTGGAAAAGTCCGGGCTATAAAGAACTTGAAGGCTATATTATAAAGCCCGGAAATTATGATCCCAAAAAGCGCTACCCTGTTATTACATATTACTATGAAAGATATTCCGACAGATTGAATTATTGGGTAAATCCTTATATCGGTCACCGCCCATGTTTCCCTATCTATTCAGATGACGGCTATGTTATTTTTGTACCTGATATCCGTTACCATGCTGGACGTCCGGGTTACGATGCTGTTGATGCTCTGGTATCAGGAGCAAAAAAATTAGTAGAGATGGGAATTGCAGATTCCAATGCAATCGGGCTTATTGGACATTCATGGTCGGGCTACCAGACCTCTTTTGCTATCACACAAACTAATTATTTTAAAGCAGCGGTTGCAGGTGCGCCGGTTGGAAATATGACAAGTGCTTATAGCGGTATCCGCCTTGAATCAGGTTTAGCACGTCAATTCCAATATGAGCGTGAACAGAGCCGAATTGGCGGTAATCTCTGGGATTCGCTTCAAGCATATATTAAAAATTCACCAGTTTTTCAGGCTCAGGGTGTGAAAACTCCTTTGTTGATAATGTTTGGAGACGAAGATCCTATGGTTCCGTGGCAACAAGGAATTGAATTATATCTGGCAATGCGCCGATTAAATAAAGATTGCATCTTCCTCCAATATGAAAAAGAGCCACATTGGCCAAATAAATATTATAATCGAATTGATTATGCAATAAAAATGAAGCAATTTTTCGATGCTCATCTGAAAAATGCTGAACAACCCGATTGGATGAAAAATGGAAAACCATACAAAGGTGAGTAATTTTATGAGAAAATATTCCCTTATTCTCGGATTACTTTTTTTATTATGTATAAATAAATTGAGTTCTCAGACTTATGGAATTTATTCTTTTCAGCAAGCAGATTCCATGAAGATTAGTTTCGATAAACTTGGTAAAAAATATAAATTCGTGCAGGATTCCAATTTTTTTGATGCGAAATATTTCAAAGATTCGGTTTCATTTAAAGAATTGAGGGGGCAGGACTGGTCAGAATTTATTCAAAGCTTGCAGATGAATTTTTTAGATAATCATTTTAAATGGCAAGGAAAAGTTACAATTTTGTTACAGGTTTATAGCAACAAAAACGGTAAATTAGATTATATATTCTTCAAATCCAATAGTAGAGATTTTCAGGAAACAAAAGAATTCAGGAAGATTCTCAAAGAATTTTATCGTAAATTCAAATTCAAAATGAAATATAGAAGTGGATTTGTCCATTCTGGCGGAATAAATTTAGGTTGAGAAAAATTCAATAAAGTTTAAAAAATAAACTAACAAGGATGTCTGTTCTACAAAGAGTAACTCAGACATTCTTGTCTGACTTTGCATGTATATTTCGGTTTTTATTATATCAATTCTTATCTAAAACGAGAATTATTGTAATCTCATTTCGACACCGATTAATGAACTGTGAAGTTCACTGAACGAAGTAGAAGTGAATATTATTCCGATTTCAAATAGGAAACGATTTTACAACTCATTTTATTATCTCAATCTTTTTTGTATAAACTGTTGACTGGGTTTGCAAAAAAAGAAAATATGTGCCGTTGCTAATATCATTAATATTGATTTTTTCTGTACCGGCACCTATTTTCATAGATTTATTATATATTATTTTTATTTCTTTTCCGGCTAAATCAAGTAATGACAATTTACTAATGCCGTCTTCCCTAATAAAATATTCAATCTCAATTTCATCTTTCCCTGGATTTGGCTTAGTGATCATCAGTTTTGCTGAATTCTCTATTTCTAATAATCTTAAACCTCCTTGCGAGCAAAGTCCTTTCAATTTAAAATTACCGTTTATTATTGTGACTCTCAGGTTGGAATCGCCCAAAGCTTTTGCATTTGAAATGCTTAAAACTGTACTTGTATCATTGCCAAGAGCTGCAATAAAATCATAATTTTTAAAAAGATTCGGACTTAATGGATTTAAATCGCTGACAAATGTAATTGTTCTTTGCGAATCCGAAACTATACCAGCGGGACTATTATTTATAGGAGCAAGCAAAGTCTTATTGAAGGATAAATCAAATTGATAACCCTGAACTAATTTGGTATTTGAAGAACTGTCCATGTAAAGAGGAATTTTGAAATGTTCACCCGGACTTGCTTCGGTATTGCCGATATGAAAAGCAGCAAAGCCTTTGACCGGAACCGATCCTACGGTTGCAGTTATTGAAATCATAGCAAAATTATTGCAGACAGGTTCGGTAAGATTATAGGAAGTAGTGAGTTTAGTTCCACTTGGGCCTCCTGAATATCTGATATTAATCGTAGCCGATGAATTAGGAAGTAGTGGATTTGGGCTGATATTTGTAATTGAAAAATCATTATTAATTTTAATAGGCAAATTAAATGAAAGCGGCAATGATCCGGTGTTAGTCATTCCAATTTCGAGTGTTGCCGGAGTATTTGCATTTAAATTATTAAAGTCAACTGAATTGTTTGTCAAAATAAAGCCACTGCTATCTTTGCTACCGGTCATATCAACATTGAATTTGGAATTATTCGTAGCGTTACTATTAATAATTAGATTTGCAGTTTTTAACCCGACTGATTGAGGTAGAAAATTAATAATAATCTTAGCATTTTTCATTGAATCAATAGTTAATCCGCTATAATCTTTCTCCAAGGCGAACTCTTGTTTATTATTTCCATTAATAAGTATTGAGCTTATTGTTAGAGGATTAGCACCAAAATTTTTAATTAGCAGAGTATCTTTTTCTACTTTATAACAAATTATATCTTCACAAACTATCGTAGTTTTTGCAACAATAACCGGATTCCTGCCACCGCTTGGATAAAAATGAGGAGCATCCGCCCTGCTTTTACAGCCAAAAGCATCTGTAACTTCCACATCATAAATCCCCTCTTTGGTTGGTTTATAAGAAGTTCCCGTCGCACCGACAAGCAAAGTATCCTGATAATACCACTGATTTCCGCTTGGAGCGTCGGAGTACAAAACCGAATCAATTTCAGTAATATTAGGTTTAGCAGGCAATGGATGAACGATAATTGAAGACCAGCTTGAATCAGTACATCCATCAGTTGAAGTATATGTATAAGTTATCGTGTGCGATCCCTGACCGGCAACTGAAGGATCGAATTTATTTGCGGTGACCGCCAATCCACTATATCTGCCACCGGTAGGTAAGCCACCTGCCAGATCAATTTTTCCGGCATCAAGACAAATATCAGGTAAATTATTAATACTAACAATCGGCATCGGATTTACAATAACATCTTTAACAAGTGAATCTCTGAAACCCTTAGATTTATCCTCTTGAATCAAGGTAATTTTACCAGCTCCTGCATTAATCCACTTGATTGTAACCTGATCACCGATGTTAGTTCCGGTTATCGTCCCGATTGAACTAACAGACCAGCTACTGGTTGCTCCATTCGGAGTAATTGTTTTATAATCGGCGCTAAGTCCTTCGCAAATATTAGTAGCTCCAGTGATTGATAATCCGGGTTTATTGTTAAGTGTAACGTCAAGAGCTATTGAATCGGTACATCCTTCCGGGCTTGTCTGAATTAAATGTACAACTCCGCTTGCAGTATTTCCCCACAAAATATTTACCGTTGTTCCGTTATCAGCACCTTGGATGATTCCACCGTCAGCTCTCCATTTGTAAGAATTATTTGTTGCTGCCGTTGCATAATAATTTTGCACTGTCAGATTTACAGCAGAATTCAATCCATTGATTTTCGGTTTAGGCAAAGGATTTATAATCACAATAATTGAAGCCGTATCATGAAGTTGATTAGCTTGAATCGTTTGAATTAAGGAAAGATTTCCTGTTCCGGCTGCACCCCATTTGACAGTTACAATATCAGCGGTATTTACACCTTGAACAATCCCACCAAGCACATGCCAGTCATTTGTTCTGTTAGGAGTTGCCGGAGTAGAAAAAACAGATATTGAATTTTCACAAACATTAGTATTTCCAGTTATAACTATATTTGAGTTTGAAATAGTTACGTCAAGTGAAATAGAGTCCAAGCAGCCAAAAGCATTGGTGACGTAAAGAGTAATTTTTTCTTTCCCTGTATTCCCCCATTGAATTGTAACAACTTGCCCGTTATTAGAACTCGTAATTGTTCCACCGCTGCTAACTTTCCAAAGCCATGTACTTGCATCCGATGGTCCTGAATATTGTTGTGATGAACCTTTTTGCACAGCTGCAGGCCCGGTTATTGATTTATTAGGCAATGGATGTACAAGAACAGTAAGAGAATTGGAATCATTGCAATTTGAGGTAGTATTTGTCCTTGTAGCTTTAACAAATCCAGTACCAACGGCATCCCACCTTATTCTAATTATCGGGCCAGTGTTTGTTCCTATTATTGTGCCGGCAATTGAACTCCATGCAAGAGTAGTTCCTGCTATATCGGTTGCAGAATAAATATATTCATTACCTACACAAACTGAAATAGTACCCTGAATATCAGGTTTTGCAGGTAAGGGATAAATTGTGATAGTCTGATAACTTGAATCTTTGCAACCAGTTGCCGAGATTGTTTCAATACATTTAACTGTCCCGCTTCCGGCACTTATCCAGGTAATATTTACTTGATTTCCTGTATTTGGACCATTAAATGTTCCGCTAATAGCAGACCATTGATATGAGTGACCGGAAACTGCCGAGACAGTATAATTAGATGAACTATTAACACAAACCGGATTTAATCCGCTTATTGTTGGCTTGGGCAGAGGGTTAATATTAATTACTGTAAAATATGTACCTGAGCAACCGGTTATGGTACTTGTTTGTACAATAGTTAAAGTACCACTTGGACCAGCGCCCCAATTAATTATTACGGGATTTGAAGTAGAAGGACTTGAAAAAGTTCCACCAACCACAGACCATTGATAAGTTAAGGAGCCCGAATTGGAATTATAAGAATTTTGACTTTTCTCACATACATTCATACTTCCGGATATGCCGGGAGAAGGAAGAGGATTAATTGTAATAGGTAAATATACAGTATTCGAGCATCCGGTCAAAGTATTTGTTTCAATGAGAGTAACCGTACCTGATCCCGGAATTACCCATGTAACAGAGACAGGATTATTTGTTGCACTGCCATTGATAAATCCACCGGTTACACTCCACTGATAAGAGTATGTGCCGGTATTAGCCGTATATGATAATGTAGTGTATTTACACACAACATTAGTTCCACTGATCATAGGTACCGGTAGAGGATTTATTATTGTTGAAAATGAGACGGATTTTGAGCAACCGGTAATTGTATTCGTTTCAATAAGAGTTACAGTCCCACTACCGGCTGTTCCCCAAATTATCGTAACGGGATTTGCCGTTGAGCTTCCGTTAATTATTCCTCCGATAACCAACCACTGGTAAGAATAAGTTCCGGTATTAGCTGAATAAGTATTGGATGAATTTGAACAAACATTAGTAAGTCCTGATATAGTTGGATTTGGAAGAGGATAAACGCTTACAATGACTGTATCTCTATAAATACATCCATTATTGTCAGTAACCATTAAGGTATATGTTTGTGAGCTTAGAGGACTTGTAACCGGATTTGCCACTACGTCACTGCTTAAACCAGTTGTTGGAGTCCATTGGTACTCATAAGTGCCATTTGGCCCGCTTGCTGACGGTGCTCCACCTATTGTTGCACTGCCGCTTCCGCAAATAATAGCATCAGACCCGGCATTTGCAATGGTTGGCAAAAATTTTACAACTTCAACAGAATCTTTATAGGTACATCCGTTTGCGTCGGTTATAGTAACGTGATATTCAACCTGACTTGTTGTGGGGGTGCAAGTCGGCTGGGCAATATTATTTGCACTTAGATTTGTCGAAGGCGTCCATGTATATGAGTAAGGTGCGGTTCCTCCGCTCGCAATAGCGCCAATCTGAACACTATTTTGATAGGAACAAAGTTCATACTCATAAGTCATTGTGGCTGATGGCGAAGAATAAACAGTGATATTAACTCCATTGTCAGAACCAGTAATAGCTGGATTGGTAGAAGACACTCTGACTCTGTACCCTGTGCCGGCGGGAGTATTCCTTGAAATTGTACCATTAACAGTCCCGGCGCTTGTTCCGGCTAAATTTCCAATATTAGTTGGAGAGGAGAAATTTCCAGTTGCATCCGATAGCTCGGCAAAAAATGTATTGCTGGAGTTATAAGTTCCAGTTATTGTAAAAGGAATTGATATAAAGGAGCCTGCGCAATAAATTAAAGGAGAAATTGTTGAGGTGTTGATAGCATTTGAAGCGATTGATGTTGAATCAAATTTCACTAAGAAGGCATCATAAGTTCCTGTACCCCCTCCGAAGCTTTCCTGATGTGCTCCACTCGAAGCAATAGCACTTGTTGAGGAAGCACTCCCGGCAATAAATACATTTCCTAACCCGTCGGTTGCAGCAGCATAACCCAGATCACCTGCACTTCCGCTGCCACCGTAATAAGTTCCCCATCTTCTTACTCCGCTACTGGTAAATTTTACTAAAAATGCGTTTGTACCTGAAACGAAATTTTCTTTATACGCTCCACTTGATGATATTGCATTTGTTGAGTATGTATAACCAACAATAAAAACATTTCCATAATTATCGGTTGCAGTTCCATAGCTCCTATCGTAACTTGATCCTCCGTAATAAGTACCCCATTGCCTTACACCATTACTATTAAACTTAACTAAAAATGCATCATCACTTCCACCAAGACTAACCTGATGAGCTCCGCTTGTAGCAATTGCTGTTGATGATGATGTAATACCTGATAGATAAACATTACCTGAACCATCTGTAGCAAGGCTCAAACCATAATCCGTATTAGAATCATTTCCTCCGTAATAAGTACCCCACTGCCTAACCCCATTATTATTAAATTTAACTAAGAATGCATCACCATAACCACCCCCATAACTGTTTTGATGAGAACCAGTTGTTGAGATAGAACTGCTTGATGTTGTTAAGCCTGTTAGATAAATATTTCCAGAAGCATCCGTTATGATACCATGACCTCTTTCATCACCGGTACCTCCATAATAAGTGCCCCATTGTCTGACCCCACTGTTATTAAATTTTACTAAATACGCATCCGAAGCCAAACTACTGATATATTCCTGATGTGCCCCAGAGGTAGATATAGCATCTGTTGAATTTGTCTGACCTGTTAGATAAACATTGTTACTACCATCTGTTGTAACGCAATAGCCATCTGAACCATTAGCCCCTGCATAGTAAGTGCCCCATTGTCTGACCCCAGTGCTATTGAATTTTACTAAAAAGGCATTAAAACTCGTTCCATTATAATTTTCCTGATGAGCTCCACTGGTTGATATTCCTATAGAAGATAATGTACTCCCAGCCATATAAACATTCCCTGATCCGTCAATTGCAACCCCATATCCATAATCAGCACCCTCTCCACCATAATATGTCCCCCACTGCCTAACTCCATTACTATTGAATTTAACAAGAAATGCATCATCCCAGGCATAAAGACTTACCTGGTGCGCACCGGTTGTGGAGATTGCACTTGTTGAACCAGCCTGACCTGTGAGATAAACATTACCAGAGCCATCGACCGCTACTCCTTTTCCCGCATCATAATTAGACCCTCCATAATAAGTCCCCCATAGCCTGCTTGGCGGATCTATTATTAATGGGAATTCATTGTTATAGTTTTTGGCTAAAAATGAAATTGAATTATCAGAATTTAATACGAATTTACTATTTATTGATAGTGAGTTTGGCGGAATTTTGCGTGAATTTGTATATGTTGAAAATTCTAAAGGTTGGTAACTTATCGGGGCTTTCTGTTCTAAAAAACCAAAAGGAGTGCTGATTTTCAAGTTCCCATTCTCTGTTATTTGTATTTCATCAGCTCCTTCGAATGTAAAATTAATTTGAACCGGATCGGCACCGGGTTTTATAACAAAGTCATATTGAAAATTATGGTCAGAATTTGAATATATAACAAAATCTATATTCGGATATATATTTTCCATCATTACTGTTCTGTATTTTCGGACAACTGTCAATCCATCGGGGCACTGAGCAAGATAATAATTATCATAATCATCAGTAATTTCTTTTTTGATTATTTTCGGATTCGGATTTGCATTATTAAATTTCATATCAACTCGGTAAATATCCAGAACTATGCTATCATCCTCATTCTTTGAGAATTTATCAGGTAAATGTGTTGCTGGCTCTGTCTGAAATGAATTATTCTTATTTAGTTTATTAGATTTTATAAATGCAAAGCTGAGACTGTTTTTATTTATATAAATATTCCCAAATTCAACTTGAGCCACAAGGCTAACTTCATTGTTCACTTTGCCGAACTGATCGGCGATTTGCCCTTTGTTTTCTATGAAAGCTTCTTTCATCTGGCCGTTAAATGCAAATTTTGATTGCATTGATAATTGCGGCGGCTGGGCGGCATAAATAGAAGAAGCTATAAGAAGTGCCAGCAGGCTGATGTTAAGTAAAATTCTATTCATAATAAATTTATATTAAACTCTAAAACAATGAAGAATGAACATATAATAAATCAAAAACAAATGTATGAAAAAATAACCAATTATGCAAATCTTGAACGAATTTTATTTAATGTTGATAATGATAAGATTTACACGAAACTGATTTTTCACTCATCAAACTCGTCTCAAAGCAGAAGAGATAGTATGCAAGCGGGAATATTTTTGATTCTGTTATTTGTTGTTTCATGCAGGAATCCACTTCCAGTGCCACGTTAGGGGATTCCTGCATCCGCAGGAATTACAAATTTAACAATACTCTACTTATGAGACATCCTAAGCAAAAAGATGAATCTAACAAAGATGCAATGAATCAAGAAATGGCTGTTGGACTGAATCCTTGGCAAGAGAAAATTAATTTAATATAAAATTTCTTTAATGCTTAAAAAACAATTGTATTTTCTAATGAATTTTTGTAAATTTGTATTGTGAAATATTTTATTAAATAAAGGAATAATTATGAAACGAAATCTTTACTTAGTGTCTCTCATCCTTATTATGTATATCTTTAATTCCGGATGTGGTGATAAAAAGGCAGCTGTTAATCCATCTGAGCTGCTCACTCAAGCTAAAACATTTTTTGCTCCTCTACCGGCTAAAATGCCAGGAGCCGAGAATGATAGCCCCGAACTTATTGCATTAGGTAAAAAGTTGTATTTTGAGACACATCTTTCTTTTAATAACAGTCAGTCTTGCAATAGTTGCCACAATATTGAAAACGGAGCTGCAGGCGTGGATAACAAGCAATTTTCAATTGGTGCTGATGGCGGAAAGGGTGGAAGAAATAGTCCAACTGTACTTAATGCTGGATTTCAATTCGTTCAGTTCTGGGATGGTCGGGCAAAAGATTTGTTTGAGCAAGCTAAGGGGCCGATTCTCAATCCTAAAGAAATGGGATTGAAAAGTGATAAAGATGCTGAAAAAGCCATTTCAGGATTTTCAGAATACAAGAATATGTTCTTAAAGGCTTTCCCAGCGGATAACGGAGCAATTACTTTTGATAATATCGCAATGGCTATAGCTGCATTCGAGCGTACTTTAATTTCTAAGTCGCGGTTCGATAATTTTTTATCAGGAAATGTAACGACTTTAAACGAAGCTGAACTCGCAGGTTTGAAAGCCTTCATGGCTGCCGGTTGCAATGCATGCCATCAGGGAGCGATGATCGGTGGAAATATGTATCAGAAGATGGGTCTTCTAAAACCATATCAAAATACAAAAGATTTAGGAAGATTTGAGGTTACAAAGTTAGAGTCCGATAAATTCATATTTAAAGTTCCAACATTGCGTAATATAGACCGAACAAGTCCGTATTTCCACGATGGGTCAGTAGCTTCGCTATATGATGCTGTGAAAATGATGGGATCGCTTGAGTTAGGGAAAGAGCTTTTACCCGAAGATATACTTTCAATTGTAATTTTTTTAAAAGCACTTAATGATAAGGATGCAACAAAGTAGATATATATCCCAAACTTTTATTGTCATTCCTGCATGCGCAGGAATGACGCAGGAATGACAAGAAATTGCAGCTTTCACACAAGCTCATTCGCAGGAATGAAAGCAGCGGATAGAGATCCCCGCAATCGCGAGAAAAATAAGAAATGTTTTTTTTCAAATATTTAAGGAACATTTTATGAAACACACAGAACGTGCAAGACTATTTCTTGCAACACTTGCACCTGAATTAATGGCTTTGGATGAATTGATACCACCTTAACTAAATCTATTTTCGTAATTCCTCACCTAAAATCTTAGCAGTTACTAAGTCAAATCCAGCATATACTAATTTTAATTTTTACTTCTCTTAAAATTTAATTAATTTGCTTTTTTAGTTTAAGTAAATTGTAGTGTAGTTATGAAAGAAAAAAATGAGGAGCGAAATTAAAATCAAAAATCATCTTAGCGAATTATTCATAGTCATAAATATTTAGTTTTATTTTATATTGTATTCAAAGAAAGGTTCACTAATGAAAAAGTTCCTGCAAATCATTTCGACAATTGCTTGTGTCGTTTCTCTTCTTTCATGCAATAAATCTGATAGCAGCCCGAATTCTGCTTCTGATGAGATCATACCTGATAATTCCAAAGGGATCATCAGCCTTCAGGCAGCCCCAAGTATCTCAAGTATCTCGCCGACATCAGCCGAAATTGGTGATGGAACATGTTTTCTTGTTCCCCCTTTTTCAAAGGGGGTTAGGGGGTTTCTCCAGAGCTTACAGAGCTTACTCCAAAGTTATAATATTTCCTTACAATTCTACTAATTCATTTATGGAGTTTTTTATGAAACATTTTTACATTATCCTCATCCTTTCTCTGTCAATTATGACAGCTTATTCTTTTGATAGAAATAAGCCGAAAGAAAACAAAATCTGTGCGAAGATCGATTCAAGCCGTTTCGAGAGTGTTGTGGAATATTCAACGGGTTCTTCTAAGAGTAAATATTCATTTACTTATGATACTATTGGCAATATTAGTTATATGTTATATCAATTATATCAGGCAGGGACATGGGTAAATTCTTACCAGCTTACCAATATATATGACTCAAAAAATAATATGATGGTATCATTCTCTCAAAATTGGTATAATAATGACTGGATTAATGCCGGACGTGGCACATATACTTATGATTCTAATGGAAAGAATCTTACCTATATTCTCGAAACATGGTCGAATAATCAATGGACTACCACAGTTCGTCAAACATCAACTTATGATGTTAGAGGTAATTTGCTGACATATTTAAGGGGAGATGGGACTACCGATACCTATCGGGAGACATATACTTATGATTCTAAGGATCAAAATACCGGTTATTTATATGAATTATGGCAGGCAGGACAATGGGTTAATTCGGAAAGATATACTTACCCTTGGGATGCGAAAGGAAATAATACTGGATATATATATGAATATTGGCAGAATGGTCAGTGGCTTTATTATAGTCGTGTTACAACTACTTTTGATTCCACTTCAAAGGATATTGCGGGCTTGCGCGAGACATGGCAGAGTGGTCAATGGGGAAATGCAGGTCGTTACACCAATACTTATGATACCAAAGGGAATTTGATGAATGAAGTATCTCAGTTGTGGCAAACCGGTCAGTGGGTAAATTATAGAAATTGGGATTACACGTATAATTCTACTGGTAAGGAGCTTGGTTACTTGTGGAAGGAATGGAAAAACAATACTTGGGTTAATTATGAACGTAATGCGACAACTTATACAGCTAAGGATTGGGTATTAATTAATACAAATGAGAGGTGGCAAAACGGTCAGTGGACTAATTACAACAATAATTTTGCTTTCAAAGATACGAAGGGGATTGATTTCACGTTTAACGGATATAGAATAGAGGTAAATTATCCCGGAATGGTTGATGTTGAGGAAGAAATAAATAGTATTTCAAATAGTTTGAATATTTCGCCGAATCCTGCAACTGATATTATAGATATTTCCATTGGAATTCAGCAAGCAGAATCCTTGCTATTGGATTATAATATTTATAATTCGTTAGGAGAAATACAGGAGACGATACATCCGAAGACTTCAAGTCATCGGATGAATTTATCAAATTATCCGGCAGGAATTTATTTTGTGAGAAATGGAAATCAAATTGGGAAATTTATTAAGAGATAATTGAAATGATTAACCTTCCGAAGGTTGGGAAACCTTCGGAAGGTTGTTTTGAGAATCATTTTACTTTAAAATAAACGTTCTTTGATAAATATTTTACATTCGATAATAAAAATTATTGATGATTTATATAATCTAATTCATACGAAATAGATTTTAATTCGTTCGGAATAAATTCTTTTCTTTACAAAATATACTCTAATTCATTCAAAATAGATTTTATTTCGTGAAATGATGATTTTTAACCGATGAAAAGCATAAATTTTTGATGCAAATTATCTTCCGTCGGGTTGAAATTATCTTCCGTCGATGGAAAATTATCTTTGTAAGCATTTTAAAGTATTTTTTTCTCAAGTCAGAAGTTCATTCTGACTTGAGAACTATTTTAAACTTTATAACTTATTAAGGTACAATCCTGTGGATCATTCTCGGAACAGGAATTGTCTCACGGATATGTTTAGCACCGGTTATCCATTTCACAGTTCTTTCGACTCCCAAGCCAAAGCCCGAATGAGGAACCGATCCGAATTTACGCAGATCCAAATACCACTGAAATGCTTCCACCGGCAAATTCTCATGTTCAATACGTGACAAAAGAAGTTCATGGCTGTCCTCCCGCTGAGATCCGCCAATAATTTCACCGGCTTTTTCAGGTGCAAGCATGTCCATTGCCATTACTACTTTTTCATTCTCAGGATCACGTTTCATGTAAAATGCTTTTACTTCAGTCGGATAACGATGAATAATACAAGGTTTATCGAATTGTTCCATCAATGCCTCTTCCTGAGTTGCTCCAAAGTCTTCTCCCCAAGGAAAAGGACGTATTTCAACATCTTTGCCATCTATTTTCCGAATCAGAGGGATGTCATTTTTGACAAGCCAATCGACCGCTTCCGTATAACTCATTCTATAAAATGGTCTGCGGATTTTTTCCAATTTAGTTGTATCACGCTCTAAAATAGCTAACTCCTTCTGGCATGTTTTAAGAACATATTGAACAATATATTCAACCAAATCCTCAGCTAAATCCATATCATCATTCAGATCGAAGAATGCCATTTCCGGTTCAACCATCCAAAATTCGGTCAAGTGCTTACGTGTTTTGGAAAGTTCAGCACGGAATACCGGTCCGAATGTATAAACTCGTCCCAATGCCATTGCAGAAGCTTCGGCATAAAGCTGACCTGATTGTGACAAATACGCTTTTCCCAAATCAAAATACTCAGTCTCGAACAAAGTCGATGTACCTTCGCAAGCGTTCGGAGTAAGAATCGGTGAGTCCATTAATTTAAAGCCATTAGCATCGAAAAAGTCCCGAATTGCTTTCACAACCGCCGAGCGGACCCGCATAATTGCATGTTGCATCGAAGAACGTAACCATAAATGGCGGTGCTCAATTAAAAATGTATCGCCATGATCTTTTGGAGTTATTGGATAGTCAGTTGATAATTGAAATATTTTTACATTAACAACATCAATTTCATATCCGCCGGGAGCACGCTCTTCTGCACGAACCGTACCCGTAATTTCAAGTGATGATTCCTGTGTTAGGCTCTTAGCTGCTTCAAAAGCTTCTTCGGAAACATTTTGTTTGAAGACCACACATTGAACTGTGCCTGTTCCATCACGCAAAAGAATGAACTGCAATTTCCCTTTGCCACGGATATTATACACCCAGCCACGAAGCTTTACTTCCTGACCAACATATTTAGCAAGATCTTCTACGTAATGAAATGATTTGTAAGCCGACATAATTTCCTCAAGGTATATTAAATAATTTTATTTCCCGTAATTTTAATTTTAATTTAAGACGATTAATCCTCTATTTATTGTATAATCTGATTAGAATTTTTAAAATTTAAATTAAAATTATTTCCAATCTGTTTTTTACTTAAAAAGAATTCGTTATATTTGTAATAACTTATTATTAATAATCAGGAAGAAAAATATGCACCCAACAATTTTAACGCTAATGATACCGATTCTCCTGAATTTATTAATAAATATGCAAGCGCAGCAGCCAATAATCAAATTTTATCTCGCAGATGGCTCTTCTAAGCAGTATAATCTTTCGGAGATTGACTCGCTTTCTTTTTCTAATAAAACAGAGAAATCTCAGCTCCAGATTTTTTATTCACAAACCAAAACGGCATATTATCCGCCTTATCTGATTGATAAAATAAGGGTGGGGAATTTTGTTTGTTAAGTCACAGAAATTGATTAATTTTGTAAAATATTGACTTAAATTAAAAGGGAAATATAATGAGCACAGAAGAACGTTTGAATGAAGCAGTTTCCAAAATAGCTAATGATTACGGATTAAAAAAATTAATACTCTTCGGTTCGGCAATTGAATCATTCGATGAGGCAAGAGATATTGATTTAGCGTGTGAAGGACTCACAGGCAGAAAATTCCTCAGCTTCGGAGCAAAATTAGAAGAAATTTTCAACAAATCCGTTGATTTAATCCAAATTGAAGAGAACAGCAAATTCATTAATGAAATCAAAAAGAGGGGAATAGTCATCTATGAATCATAATTATAAAAATGAAATAGAATAATAATGAGTGGAACTTAAATTGATAATCCCAAACTCCGATAATGCCTACATTGATGATGAAAAGATTTACGGATATTGTCTAAATTCTGAGCATCCTATTGGAAAACATAAGGCAAAGATGTTTCAATACTTGTTGAATCTTAATCAGGGCAATGGATTTATATTAATAAATGCCCTGAAAGAAGCTATAAAGAGCAATAATACTGTTTTTGAAAAAGAAACCCAACATGGGAAATATTATTTATTAGATTTTGAGATGGAAAATTCCCAAAATAAATATACAATTCATTCGTCTTGGATAATTAAAGTTGATGAAGACTTCCCGAGACTTGTTTCTTGCTATGTATTATAAAAATAAAGGTGAATAATGAATAATGAACCAAAACTTCTCGATGTCGTAGCTCTGAATGAGGACATCCCAGCCAAACATCTTATCAAAGGGCAAGTCGGAGCCATCGTTGAGGCATTCGGAGACGATACCTATCTCGTCGAATTCTCCGATAAAAGCGGCCGGGTTTATGCCAGTGAAGAACTAAAGCCAAATAGATTCTTAAAATTATATTATGAATCGGCACCAGCATATATGTAATACAAACTAATCATGTAAGGTACCCCATGAAACCACCCCTAATCCTCACGCTTCTCCTTCTTGCTGCAATAAATCTGCAAGCGCAGCAGCCAATAATCAAATTTTATCTCGCAGATGGCACATCTAAGCAGTATAAACTGGCGGATATTGATTCGCTTACATTTTCTAATAAAACAGAGAAATCTCAGATGCAGATTTTTTATTCGCAAACCAAAACGGCTTATTATCCGCCCTATCTTATTGATAAAATAAGGGTAGGGAATGGTGTTTGTTATATTGAAAATATTTCGTAAGTTTGTAAGAATTGTTTTTTTAAGATAATAATTAAAATAAAATAGCTGGAAAATGTATGTCGCTCAAATTCGAATGGGATGAAGATAAAGCAAAATCAAATTTGAAAAAGCACGGAATCACTTTTGAAGAAGCAATTTCCGTATTAAACGATCAATTTTCTTTAACAATAGAAGACATCGAGCACTCTGTCACTGAACAAAGATTTATTGATATCGGATTTTCAAACAAAAATAGATTATTAGTCGTCCATTATACTGAACGACATGACAAAATAAGAATAATAAGTTCAAGATTAGCCACAAAAAAGGAGATTAAAAATTATGAAAACAATTAAAAATAATCCCGAAGAATCAATTCAGAGTTACGATTTTTCAAAAGGTGTGCGCGGAAAGCACTTTAAGCAAATGCAAGAAGGATATACCGTTACCGAATTCTCTCCAAACAAGGAAGAATATCAAAAACAAATTGCCGAACAAACAAATTACATGAAAATAGATAAAGATGTAAGTGAAATTTTCAAAACATCAGAAGAAATAAACAATGCTTTAAGAGCCATTATTGCAGCAATCCCCAAACAATCAAGAAATGCAGCTCATATATAATAATCTAAATATCATGAAAACACCACTAATCCTCACGCTTCTCCTTCTTGCTGCAATAAATATGCAAGCGCAGGCGCCTATTATGAAAGTATATCTCGCAGATGGCTCTTCTAAGCAGTATAAACTGGCGGATATTGATTCGCTTACATTTTCTAATAAAACAGAGAAATCTCAGATGCAGATTTTTTATTCTCAAACCAATACGGCTTATTATCCGCCTTATCTGATTGATAAAATTGTGATTGAAAATTCATATTTTTTAACAATATATATCTCTGGGTATCCAAAATACTATATTTTGAAAGAGATTGATAGCATAATTTTCTATCCGACCGAGTATCCGGCAATAACAATAGGTAATCTAGTCTGGATGTCAAGGAATCTGGACGTGGATCATTATAGAAATGGGGATTCAATTCCTGAAGCGAGGGATTCAGCTACTTGGTCAAATGATACAAATGGAATCTGGTGCTATTATAATAATTCGGATTCCCTTGGAAAAATATACGGCAAGCTATACAATTGGTTTACGGTAGATGATAAAAGAGGATTAGCCCCCAAAGGATGGCATATACCAAGGCACGAAGAATTTTTAGCATTAAGAGATTACTTAGGAGGAGGTTTAAATATTGGAGGTGGATTGAAAGAATCAGGAAAAATTCATTGGAAATCGCCAAATAGAGGAGCCACAAATGAAACTGGATTCTCCGCTTTTCCAAGTGGTCAACGATGGGGAGGACAACCAACTGAAGGACTTGGAATAATATGTAGATATTTAGTATCTACTGAGTGTGAAACCAAATGGGCATGGAATTGGTGTTTATCTTCAACAGATATAATGTTCTTTGGAGATGGATTTAGTAAAAAAGTAGGGTGTGCAATCCGATGTATCAAAGATAAATAAACAATTAAACATTCCAGATTTTAATATATAAATCATAAATAATCATCCAATCCCTTCAAGTCATCGGATGAGTTAATCAAAACCAAAATACATTACAAAAAATGCTCATTATTTTCACGCAAATACTCATCCAAAGACATCAAAAGTTCAATCAATAACAACTTATGTTTAAATAGTCACGCAAAAGTTCAACCAATAACAACAAAATATTAAAATATTCACACAAAAATAAAATAAATACTCTAAATGAACGTTTTACTCAATATAATGAACTTTTTTTGTTATTAAATCAATTTTTATCGTAATTAAATCATCTTTTGTTGGCTATGAATCTACTTTTTTGATAATTATATGAACTTCAGACTCAATTATATGAACTATATTTCCCTTAATATATACTTTATAATTGTTTTTTTTCACTTTTGGGTCGATTTGTTATGAATAGTAAACCTCCAACTCGCAATTACAATATGACTGATTCTGAATTAGTCATGTTGGGTTATAATTTGTGCCAAAATATTACTCGCGATCAAACGCAGTTTACTCCCCGTGGCGTTACCGCTACGCTTGTTACAGCTCTACGTACATTAGTTGAGGCTTTCGAGATATTTCCGCCTGATTCATATTATCAAGCCGATGTATCGATTGCCGTTGAGGATAAGGATAATGCTCGTGTGGCTCTGGACATTTTAGTTCGGGATGTTGTGCAATGTGCTATGATTAAGTGGGGCGTGGATTCGCCGAAGTACAGGAAGTTTGGGACGATTAATATGGGACGTTTTTCTGATAAAGAATATCTTACGGCTTGTCGGCAAGTGGTTACGACGGCGACCGGTTATCTTTCGGACTTGACCGCTGTTGGTTTGACGACTGGTATGATTACTGCGGTAACAACCGGTGCTGATGGATTTCTTGATATTCTTGATAATTTGAACGAGGCTATCACTGTGCGTGATGTAAAGAAGGGTGAGCGTATTGAATATGGCAATGAGATTTATTCATATATTAGTCAGTATTGCATGATTGGGAAAGTGATTTGGGACGATGTGGATGAGACGAAGTATAATGACTATGTGATTTATCCCGCGACATCTTCGGGCTTATCCAAACCTGATAATGTGATTGCTAATTGGGCAATGGGAGATACAGTTGTCCATTTGAACTGGGATAATGTGACCGGGGCAGCGACCTATGATGTTTATCACTCGGCAGTTAATTTTGGTTTGCCATCTGATGCTTATACATTATTAAGTAATTATCCGAATCCTCCTCAGGGTGTATCTTTTACAGTGAACAAAAGAAATTATTATAAGATTAAAGCAAAAAATGGTTCTGTAGTTAGTGATTTTAGTGATGAGGCGTGGACGGAGGTTGTGGACGGGACAGTTTAGTTAATGTATAATGTAGAATTAATAATGTAAAATGCAGAAGAGAAGAACTATATTTAGGATTTTCATTCTGCATTTTTCATTTTGCATTCTACATTTTATATTAAGAGACACACCCCCCAACCCCCTCTTATTAGAGGGGGAGTTTTGGAACGCTCCATTTGGTTTTATTCTCCATCTAATAAGAGGGGGCTCTATTCTATCATGGTTTATTCCCCCTCTAATAAGAGGTGGTTCTATTTTATCATGGTTTATTCCCCCTCTAATAAGAGGGGGTTCTATTTTATCATGGTTTATTCCCCCTCTAATAAGAGGGGGTTAGGGGGTGTGTCTCTTCAGGTATTTAGGAATGAACTTTTTACTCAACCAAAGCCTCCACTGCCTCGCTTATATTCGATTCCCCGCCGTCTTTTGTGAAAACTTTTACGGCATAACTATTAATTCCCTTCTTTAGAGAGGAATCCGTGAACGTCAAACTGTCCGAGCGCTGATATTCTTTAAGATTTCCTTTGCTATCTTTTTTATAAATCACAAAAAATGTATTTTTATTGAATGATTTATATTCCCAATTCAGCACTATATTTGCTTTTTCCTTTGCTATTTTGAGATTTTGCACGGCGGGACGAACTCCATTATCGTAAGGCTTGCCAAATACTGCATTTGCATAATGGGAAAACAAACCCGAATCATCTTTTGCGCGGATAGAATAATAGTAAGTTGTGCCCTGTTTAACATTTGTATCGATATAATTATTTTGATTTATATTTATTTTAGTAATTGAATCCCAAGGAGAATCAGGTGACAATTTTCGATATAAAATATGCATCACTACATCTTCGCTCTCGCTAAGTGCGAAGGATAATTCGACTTCCTTTTCGCGTACGAGCAGGCCCGTGAATACCGGGGTTGTGGGCGGTATGGTATCGGGACGCTTTATTTTCAAATATTCCGAGTATTCTGAAGGATTGAAGTGGAAATCTAATGCCTGAACCTTGTAATATATGTAAGGGGTAAGGGAATTTAGAGTTACGGTATCTATGAATATGGTTTGAACTTGCTGATTTGAGGAATCGAGATCGACAAATCCTTCATAAATAACGGAGAATTCGTGTTCAGGGCCATTAGCTTTAAATAATCTATATCCCATTAGATCTTTTTCTTTATTTTTTTCAATAATAATCGTGACAATTCCCAAAGAATCAATCTTGCCGGAAATAAAAGCAGGCTTAGATGGAGGAATACTATCGATTAATGTCACCATGGAGGTATTAGATATACTATAGTTGAGGGCAGTATCAAGTGCCTGAATTATATAATAGTTTTCGGCATCCTTATCGAAAGATTTGTCGATATATTCCCTTGCATCGGTAGGGAGCAACTGGTCATTGATTCGGATAAACGGGCCTGTGTATTTGTTAGATCGAGCAACGAGAAAGCCCTTTAAATCTCCTTCAATGGGCGGCGTCAAATTCCACTTCAAATATACTGCGCCTAAAGCATTAATTGGCAAATCGAGATTGGGCTTTTGAGGTGGGGTTCGGTCTTTTGGCATAACTTCAATCTCACCGACGAGAATTTGGTCGGCAAAAGCAGTATTTCCATATACCCGATAATAATATTTTGTGTAATTTGTGAGGCTGTCGTTCTTAAAACCAGTTCGCTCAAAGCTTTCAAAACCTACGGGCTTGGATTTTAAAATTGGGGACTTGGTTAATCGAGAATATGGACCATCCTTTGAAAGCGCGCGGTCGATATTATAGGAATTGAAGTCACGAACGGAATTCCAGGACAGCACAACTTCTTTATCGCCATCAATGAAATAGATTTCTTCTTTGTATTTTTCAGGTTTGAATGCCTCAGCTTTTACTTTTACATAAATATCTTTATCTTTGTAAGTTTTGGAATGCTCTACGAGAGACATTTTATAAACGTAGGTCGTGCCATTTATAATATTTTTATCGACCGCACGAAGTCCGAGAGCTGTTGCTGCCGTTGAGGATTTATTAGCCATGACGAGGGAGAAGCCAAATTTAGTTTCGAGATTATTTCTTGCCTCGGTGAGAGAGCCCAATCCATTTTGGAATGCGCTAAATGGCTGCGGGACAGAATCATTTTCCTGATCGGCAATTCCAGCCATGAGTCCTACCATGTAAACTGACTCTGCTTCGGGGTCTTGTTCGGTATGCGCTTGGAAATATGAAATAAATTGCTGCTCATTCCATGCTTTGAAAGGCGAGCCTGCGATTTCTTCAAACTTTAATTTAGAATAATCACTATCATTTACGTTTGTGAGTATGGCTCTTTCGATTTTGTAGCCCGAACGAGTGGCAATTTCCCAGACCGCTGGCTTTCCGACAGCCCAGCGGAGAATAATTGAATCCTGATAGCCTCGTGCGATTATTACTGATTTGATATTCAGAGATTTATTTAATTCTTCCTGCGAGGGTTGGGCTGAAGAGATTCCGTAGATGAGGAAGAAACAAATAAAATATTGAAATATCTTTGAACTTATATTGCATTTAACATTATTATGTGGACTAAAAACAGCTTTCATTTGGAAACACACCCCCCGACCCCCTCTTATTAGAGGGGGAGTAAGAGAATTATTGATAAAGGGGTTTTGTTCCCCCTCTAAAAAGAGGGGGTTAGGGGGTGTGTTTATTGTTATCATGGTATTTATTTTCATTATATTTTTCATTTTCTATATTATTTAATTTATTTCTGCTTTGTATTATCATTAACATTCGCATTTGCCACTTGCATTGCTCCAGTACGGAAATCTTTGTATTTTACTTGAATTACGGGTTGATTTGAATGATTTGTAGCTATATTCCAATTACCAGCTACCAATTCAAAAAGAACAGCCTGCACTGTAAATCTATAATTCATATTTCTTTCCAAATGATTAACTACGCTTGGAGGAGTAGGAGGTAAATTTCCATAACCGGGATCAACCGGTGGAGGTGTAGTATTATTATCATTATCAGTGCCATTAGCGACTTTAATTCCGCCGGTAGAAATTACTGCATTTGTAGCCGGTAATTTATTAGCGTAGGAATTTGACGGCAAAGTACCGGAATTACTTGTTTTTTTCAAGTTAGTTATTAATGTTGCTCCAGTTGCGGGATTATTATTAATTACCGGAGAAAAGATATTTGTAAATTCATATTGACCAAGTGCATTTACACCTTTTTCAAGCATATTAACAAGTTGTGGAGAGCCGTTAACATATTTTTCGAGTTTGACCGAATATATGGCTTGAAAAGTTCTTGTTTTAACTGTTCCGTCTGCCTGACGTTCGGCCACATCAAAAGACTCACTGGGAGTAAAACCATAAGTGGCTTTCATAGTAGTTGCAGTATCAATATTATTACCAACTGGAAGGACTGTTTTAATTAATTGAGCTTGTTGTTCATCGGCAGCATATTCCTGAGCTCCGGTCGAAGGAACTCCAACAGGAACGTCCGCACAAGCATTTCCAAACTTAAAAGTTCCATGATAAGTACCTGTAACAATATCATCTATAGCGCTGTAATGGATATCGCAACCGCCTTCTAAGTACGTCGGGTGAGGAAATCCACCTGATGCCCAGACGCCAAACCCGAATGAACCAACATTAAAATCATGACCTGAATGATAATTATAACAACAATATGCCAAACAAGTTGAGTTTGTGCATTGTGATTCGCCTGAATGATGTAATCTCCCCTTTGCTGACAGATGCCCTACAACCGAGAAACCTCCATAAAGAGCTACATTTCCTTTAGCATACCAGCCGCTCATTCCTGTAATACAGCCTGGAGAATATTCCATTAGACTTAGGTTAAGTTCACCACCGATAGAGTATGTCCAATTTATACTAAATCTTCCTATTATTCCAATTCCATCAGCCCCGTGATCATTAATTCCAACTCCGAAAGCAAATCCTTTGCCTGCTTTAGTTTCTGAATTAACAACTTTAGAACCATCCAATGAACCAAGCGAACCGCCATTTGTGGCCGCAGCATACCCTGCAATAGTTTGTGGCATAAAGTTTGGTGGAGGAATAATATCATTTCCAAACATCGCATAACTTGTTAATGGAATGCCAGCAACTTTAACAGTATTTGGATGAGTAGGTGTTCCAGCTATAAAGTGCCATAAATTATTTTTACTGTCAATCATAAACTCCAGAGTAAGTGGAACAGGTGTCGTTATCGGGTCTTTATTTATTCCAACAGCAGCCTGAAGTAAGAATTTTTTTAAAGTGAAATCGTAATTTGCAGCTATGGCGCCATTCATGAACGCCTTATTATGTTCAGTAAAGCCAGCACCCACCCAAAATGCTCCGTCAAAGCGCAGAAAAGACATTCCACCATTATTGAAGAACTCACCACTTATCCCAGCTTCTCCGTTGAAAGTCTGTTCTTTAGGTGTAGTGGCAATTATTGCTTTTATTTTAAATCCGAAGGCTACATTATCATTCGGAGTAAATACAGCTCCTGACGTAGTGGACATATTGCTGTTGTTGGAAGGAGGAGGAAGATTTACAGCGTTGTATGTTGCTGTCATATGGTGATAAGCACCAGCACCGAAACCTCTGAAAGCAAGTCCTGCCATAAATACAATTCCGGGTGGAGGCAGGATCACTAATGCCTCAACTTTCCAGTATCTGTATCGAACATTGGCGCTATTGGTCTTATTGCCAAAAAATGCACCTACAGCCACATATAAATTTACTGAATTGAATTTTGCGCTGATGTCGCCTTTAAAGCCATCTCCATATGTCGGATCATTATTAAAAAAGGCAACAGATCCTTCAATCTTTGCTGCCGACATGTTTGAATGAATAGATATGGAATCTAAAGTAGTATTTATATATTTAGGATAGAATTTTTGCCCATGAGCAGCAGTACCGTCTTCAATGGCAAGGATCACACCCAATTTGGTCATTCCTCCGATAATATCTGTAAGATTAAATATTACATCAAAATTCAACTTCCCACGTAGCATTTCACCAGGGGCAGAAGTAAGAGTTGAGAATCCGATATTCTTTATTGTCACCGGAAAATTAGCCATAAACTTTTGAGCACTTGCAAAAGCCCATGTGCCGGCATTGAATTTAAAACCTGTACCAGCAGAATTATAATTAAATCCTAAATTTTGAAACTTTAATCCAATATTTACATTTTTAACAGGGCCTAACTGAATATTATTCCAACCGAATGACCCGTTCAAAATCATATCGAATTTTTTTGTAGTTTTATCAACAAAAGCAGTAATATTTGATGTTTGAGCCAGATCCAATGTGCCCTTGAACAAATGAGCATAAATCGGTCCGGTCGGAACGATGGATAATTGAAAGCTCTTGTTAACATTATTAAATAGGGCAGTATATTTTAAAGGATGCTGAACTGAGTCCTTTTTAACTGCAGGTAGTCCGATTTTACCTTTAATGTATGCTTCGGTGAGAGAGCTGGCAACCATCTTTACTACAATTGTATCAATACTTGCCTCAAGATCAGCCACCTTACCGCTTGGAAACTGAATCACATTCGTGGCTTTGGCACTGAAAGTTAACCCCATTTTATCAATTATCATATTTGATAGGCTTATCGTAGGTGCAGTGTTGTTCATTGTTTTCCAGGTTTCTGGCATTACCATTGTCAGATTTTTCATAAAGAAGCCATGGAATAAAACTGATTTATCACCGGCATAATTTGGAGGAAAAACTATAGATGCCGGATTTGCATCATCTGATAAATCGTAAGAAAGACTATCCGCTAAAATGGTCATTCCGTTAGTTCCAACAATTTCCGATTTCTTCATCCAACCGGTCAGAATCATACTGTACCAATCGCTGCCAATGCCAACTAATGTTGCTGTTGCTTGATTATTAGAATCAGGCGATGGAATAAGCCAATCACGAGTGAATTTTGCTTCGAGTTCAACACCAAACTCTGAAAAACCTGTTTCATCCCACTCTACATAGCAACCAGAATGATTATCATCAGGTTTTTTCATTGATAAAACAATATTGGCATTTGTATTCCCTATAGTAACGTCTTCTAATAACTCAATTCTTGCAGGTGGCAATTGAATTTGAGCTGGATGAAATCTGATTCCCATAGCTCTGAATCCGACTAATTGCGGATCTCCCCAGCTTGCAGGTGTTGTTTTAGCCGCTACCATAACAAACTGAGATGTATCTCGTGTGAAAGCCATTTCTGTTATCGCAAACTGGCTGCTGTCAGGAAAATTAAGACCTAATGGAAGTTTTACTGGATTAGTGTATGCTGTCAATCCATTATAAGGAATGGTCTGATTAAATTTATTTTTAACCCAATCAACAACACTTGAAGCCATGTTATTTGTGAAAGCAAAATGTGCTCCAATTTCCAATGCCCAATCCTTTGGATAAACAGGAGCCGTATTGTCTATCTGACCGGAGATTTGACCTTTTAATAATCTTTTTGTGGTATCGACTGTTATTGAATCAAATTCCACATCCACACGAGCTTTCAGCCAATTGATATAACATGTTCCTTTGCCGGAATATTTATTATTAGTCATTGTGATTGAATTTGCAATAATTGTAAATTCACCGTTTTGACCTGCTTTTAATGTATCATTCGGATTCAAACTTCCCTGTGCAATTGTCGCACTGGGTGGAGTTACACCTATATTTGATTTTCCAAGTTTTCCACTTTTATTTGGATCGGTTAAACTTTTTTTAGAACCCAAATTTGTGGTAGTATCTGTTATAAGAACGGATTTTTTGGAAATTTTATTAACGGTATCAGAATCAACTGATTTTCCTTTTTTAAACAAAATGACATCAGGAGTTTTCAATGTAAACTTTCTTGCTTCGCTCACTCCGCTGTTTCTGAATTGGATTTTCTTAGATGGATCAATGGCAATCACTCGCCATGCGTAGGTTTTGCCAACTATCAGCGGAGGATCATTGGGAAGGGAGAGGTAGCTTGTAGTGCTTAATGTTTTCTCGTAAAAGAAGCGTGAAGTTGAGTTCATCACTGCATCCGGTGAGCCGTTTGGCAGCAGCATTTCGGTCATCTGGAGTTTGAACTGAGTTCCCATCGGGGCTTGCGGAGAGCCTATCCAAGAGAATAGAATATTTGTTGAAAGTAGAGTATCTTCATTATTCGGCTGAATGAGTATAGGAGCTTCGGGATAGGCAATATCCACAGGAGCACAGCCCGAAGGACTGGTAGGGGAAAGTGGTAAACCAGAAGTATAATCATAAGCACGGAAACAAAAGTTGTAATTGCCTTCAGGCAGCATACCTGTCTGCATGAGAGTAGTTTTACTAAATCCCACAACATCGAAATTCTTAGTATCCGAATAATTTTTCATATTGGAATTATTAAGAATAGCAATTTGATTCGGATTTAAAATTAAAGGCTGTGGCGGTATAAACACCGCTTTGGAACTGACTTTTACGCCATTATCACCCTCGATAGTATATCCGATTTTTATTTTCTGCTGTTTATTAGTATTATTTTTAACAATAATCGAAAGTTTATTCAATCCACCGAAATAATCAGCTATATAAGGAGAATATGGCATTGTTATTTGAGTTGTAATGTCGATGCTGCTGGTCTGGGCGAAGAGAAAGGTGGAAAAGAATAGGAAGAGGAGAAGAATCCCCCATAGTCCCCCTTTTAAAAAGGGGGAAACTTTGGACGTCATATTTAATTCCGAGTTTCCTATCGAAAAGAACCTATAGCTTTTAATTAGCAGCCCCCCCAACCCCCTCTTATTAGAGGTGGAGTTGAAACGAAGAGTGTTATATGACGCTGTCTCAAAAGTAGAAGATTTGCTAATATTGTCATTCCCGCGCATGCGGGAATCCCCTTCCTGTAGCACATTTGGGGGATTCCTGCATTCGCTGGAATGACAGAAACGAAACTTTTGAGACAACCTCGAGTTTGGGAATTGATCAGCTTCCGTCTCTAATAAGAGGGAGTTGGTATGCCTCCAATCCTGTTCCCCCTCTAATAAGAGGGGGTTTGGGGGTGTGTTTCCAAAAGTTGGATTAGTGGCTAATTGTTTTCTATCAGCTTTTATTTGTTCAAATATATTCTTCATTTTTCTTTCTTTTTAAAAATTATAAATATAACCTACATTCGACCTGTACTCGGTGAATGCTGGTGATAAAGCCTGGCTACTGCCACTATTAATTATATTAATATTTGCATTAACCGAATGATGTTTGCTAATCTGATAGCTTACCTGAATATTTGCTGAGGCAGTTCCACCGTTGCTCACAGAGTTTATTGTCTGTATCTGGTATGAAACTGAAGCTCCTATATTAAATTGTTCTATCGTTTTCCCAATTTGTGCGCTTGGTCCAAGAAATTCCATTTTATTGCCGCTCGTAAGTGACTGAATATAGTTAATACTGACACCAAAATTCAATCCTGAAGATAATAAATTCCCTTGATATGCTAAATTTGCCATGTAATTATCACTTTGCGAAGTGGCGGCTGTACGGGAATTCAAATCGGCAAGAGTCTGATAACCGGCTATCAGCATAATTAAATTCATTAGTGAATCAGTTTGAAATGAATATCTGGCTGAACCATTGAAACTACTGTTTACACGTGCAATTTTTAAACTATCAATCAAAGGATTTAGACCTTTATATTGAGTGATACCATAACTTGAATATTTTAAATCAATTCCGTATTCAGGCTTATTAAATGAAATACCAGCAGATGAAATTAACCTCTGTGATTGCTGGGCTTTTGTATTCATCAAATTATCTCTTTGAAATCCGAAACTGCCTGTCAGACTAAGTGAACGATCAAAGAGATTTAGGTTCGGTGCAATTAATATATTCTCGACATCACTCTCCATAAAGTAATTCCCCATTGATTTATAGTCTGGGTCTATACGCTTATAGGCTAATTTAATTCCGAATAAACTTGATCTCCAGCCAATAGATGTTTGGATTGCAGTCGAAAATTGTGATGAAGTTTTATATTGAAAAATACTTTTTATCGGCGAAACAAAAACTGGCAAACTGGAATCCGCAATAATTTCTGATCTTATATCATTAGTGTAGAAGCTGCTTGCAGCATCCAATTCGAAGAAAATAGAAGAAAATGGATTAAATTTGCCGGATATCGCTAACACCATATTTTCTTCAGGTTTTATTAGAGTTTGCCCGGCTTTCAACGAAGTAGAATCGTCACTGGCTTTCAAAACAATCAAATCAAAGTAATTTGTTTGCGAACCGAAACCTAACTTTGCTGCAAACCCGCTTCTGGCATAGCTTGGTGGAGTATACAAACTTAAAGAATCAGCACCTGAATTTGCTTTATTAAAACGCCCGTACATTGCGGAAATCCTGAATAATCCCGGCATCAGGTCTATTCCTCCACCTAAAAAAGTATGTCCTGCTAAAGAAAAGGGGGAATAAGACAAGCTCCTCCAGCCTCCATGCAAAGTAATCCATTTGTATGCCGGACTAACTCCAATCTGGTTGGATGGCTGTGTGTAAGCTGATTGTTGTTCGCTCACAATCATCGAAAATGGAAAATTAATTCCGAATATTTTGGCATTTACAGCTCCTGACAGAGAATATCGGAAATCTCTGTCGCGGGGACTTATACCGCTTACTTGGTAAGAAGCCGCATTTAGTCCCACTGATCCGTCAATGTTTATCGCACTCTCTGTTAAAGATTGATCAGGATCAGCAGAATATAAATTACAGAAGCCATAAGTTAGAATAAATAGTAAGATTAGTCGATTCATTTATTGTATTTAATTGGTAAAATAAATCATTATTTCAAGATGATTTTAAAAAACCAGTTCGAATCTGATATTTTAAAAAACCAAGTACAAATATACATGAATTTATTTTAATTACCAAATTATTTTTTTAGGCTTTGTTAAAAAATTAATATTTGACCTTCTTAAATAATTTATTAATCCAAGCGTCAATATTATACTTTTAATCATAATCATCAATATATTTACTTTGAATAGACTCACCGGATATATTACAGAAATACAATCTAATGAACAGATTTCATTAGTTAAAGTGAAAGCAGAGGATCTAATTTTTACTTCAATCGTTCTTGATACCATGGAAACGTCCGATTACCTGAAAATCGGTAACAAATGCAGTATCTATTTCAAAGAAACCGAAGTTATTATTTCTAAGGATTTAACTCCTGATATCAGTATTCGCAACAGAATCATATGTTTTATAAAATCAATAAAGCACGGACAGCTTTTAAGTCAGGTGAATTTAAAGTTTGCAAATTCTGAAATTAGTTCTATTATAACAACAAGTGCCTGCAAGGAATTAAATTTACAGCCTGATGATCATGTTCTGGCATTAATAAAAACAAATGAAGTGAGTTTGTCAACAAATGATTGATTTAGAACCACTCTGGCTGACAGCAAAACTTGCAACCATTACCACTGTAATTTTATTCTTCATTTCTGTTCCATTTAGCTATTGGCTTGCTTATAGTAAATTTAAGTATAAAACAGCAGTTGAAGCTATCGTAAGCTTACCTCTTGTTCTGCCACCTTCTGTTTTGGGATTTTACCTGCTTCTTGCTTTCAGTCCACAGAATTTGTTTGGTAAATTTCTTAGTGATTATTTTGATATTCGTTTAGTATTTACATTCCATGGTCTAATTATAGCATCTCTGATTTATAGTCTTCCATTTATGGTCAATCCGATTCAATCAGGATTTAAGAGTCTTCCGATCTCTTTAAAGGAAGCATCGTTTACTCTGGGTAAGTCAAGATTTACAACAATGGTAAAAATATTAGTTCCCAATATCCGCTCTTCGCTATTGAGTGGTTTAATAATGACTTTTGCGCATACAATTGGTGAATTTGGAGTAGTTTTAATGGTTGGAGGATCTATTCCGCATGAAACTCGGCTTGTCTCAATTGAAATTTATGATGAAGTACAGCAGATGAACTATCGCGATGCTAATATTTATGCTATGATATTGATCGTGACAATGTTTTTTATGCTTTTACTTGTTAATATTTATAATAATAAAACAAAGCGAGCTAATTAGAATTAATTTTTTACTACAACTGAAACTTTTTTATTGATTGATTCGTTTAATAGTTTATGAAATATTTGTTAATAACTAAAAAGGAAATATCTTGAAATTCAAATTACTAATCATTGCCGGATTTGCTTTCTGCATCTCTTACGCTTATGCTCAGACCTCAAAAAATGATACTACCGGCACTCAAACAATGCCAAAAGATTCAGTTCAATTCTTTCACGACACAATTTCTGGTGGCGAAGAAGATTTCGATTCCGGTATGCTGGACTTGAATTTATTTAATAATAATTCTTTCGACCGCCGCCGATCGACAATAGAGGCAAGTTATGGCTTTGTAAATCCTGAATTCCACAAAGACGTTTACAAAGGAGAATTCTCTAAAACTAACTCATTGGATTTAAAACTCGGTTTTACACGATATATCAAAACACAAACCGATTACACACAAAAATATAGTTTGAGTGCATTATCATTATCGCGTCATTCTCAGGATTTTGGTAAGTTAGACACTTCAAAAACTAATATAGAGCTTTGGAACTTTGGACTGTTCAGCCGAGAAGGTTATGCTTATAAATTAGGAGAGGATGCGAGCATTGCCTTAACAAACGGCGGATTTACAGGCTGGAGTATAATGAATTATACCGGATCGCCAGATTCACTTGACAAAAAAGCATTAGATGTATTTGGTGATAATTTAAGATTCTCAAAAACAACAGAAGCCGCAGTTATTGTGCGTGTTCATAAATGGGTAGCTGTTACCGGAAGTTTTGAGCGCCAGATTATTTTCCCACGCTTTATGTTTTGGTACTGGTGCGGCTCTGAAATAATCGAAGAGATTGCAGATACCGGTTTGGAAAAATTGATTAAACCGATTTTTAAAAATGCTCCTTCAATTGCGCCAGTAGTAAATTTCATTTTAAAAAATGGGCTAAAGATCGGTATGGATCAATTACGTCATAAATACATGAACTGGCCTATTAAAACAGCAGCACCGCTTACAAATGATGCTGTGAAAATAGGGCTTACGTTTACATTTTAATAAGTAAATTTAATCCTGTGAAAACAATCAAGTGTCTCAAATGACTGGTTTTACACAAGTCCGAATACAGGAATTTACTAAAGTACTACTCGAAGGGGATCCCTGCATGCGCACAAATGACAGCGATTTTTCTCGAGGCTGTCTCAAAAGCCACATATTTAACAAAAATGTAATCCCTGCGTATGCAGGAATCTCCTTCCAGTGCCACTTTAGGGGATTCCTGCATACGCAGGAATGACAGAAATGAGGCTTTTGAGACAGCCTCTTTCCCATTTCTTCCATTCTGCATTAACCAGCATTATTTTAAATAAATCAGTTCTCTACTCAGCAGCGTTCCGTCTATCTCGGCATTAGACACAAGGATCTGGGAGTCAGGTGCATACTCTCCACTTCCTGAGTCTCTTCGCCAACAGCATGAATCTTGTAGTCGCTGTTGGCCAGGAAGTGTGGAAGAAAGATTCA
>JAPLFL010000051.1 GCA_026390695.1 Candidatus Kapaibacterium sp.
ATATTCACTCTCGCTGCTTTTTTAAGATTTAAGGTGATTCTCAGTTCACCTGCAAACGGATTCGGATATGCGCTCAGGCTGCCGATTTCCGGGATATTGTCCCGAACAGATTTATTGATGTTCGATTTTGTTGTGAATGAAAATATCTCCGAATACGGCGTCTGGCTGTCCTTGTTCTTTGCATCCACGTGACAATAATAGGTCGTATTGTACTTTAATAATGTCGAATCCATTTTAATGAAAATATCAACCATGTTCGACGTATCTTTCACAATATCGGCAAATGTAGGGTCAGTCGAGATTTGGAAATGATAAAGAGTGGCATTGGGAACTTGATTCCATGATATATTGAAGTTAAGTGGGAATTTCGTAGTATCTCCTTTTGCCGGATAAACAGCAACCGGAGTCGGTATCGTTGTCTTGAATGCCCATGTGCTGCTCCAGAAGCTCTGAATACTGCCCTTAACGTTACTTGCCCGCCAGTAATATTTCGTGTAATATTCAAGGTTCTTCAGGTCGTAGGATACGGCTGAGAGCGAGGAATCATTTATTAAAAATGTTTTGAAGGTCGGATCTTTTGAGACTTGAAGGTGCTGCTTGGCATCGTTTATGAGATTATTCCATTTTATTGTCAAATTTATCGGTTGATTTGTGACCGAATCTGCCGGTGAAGCCAGAAGCGGTACTTTTATACCGGTTGTATAACTCCAAGGATCGCAGAACTCGCCATAATACCGGTTGTATAACTCCAAGGATCGCAGAACTCGCCATAGCCGTCGTCATTACCAGCTTTTATCTTCCACCAGTAAGTTTTATTGAATTGCAGGAGTGGCATGCGGTGTCTATTATTCTCATCTGTAGTACCTTCGTAAATAATAGAATCAGGGCTGAAATCGGGTGATTTTGAGATTAATATTATATATTTTGTGGAAGCAACGGATGTGTCCCATGTCATAACAACCACGGTATCCATTCCGCTGGATTTATCCGCTGGACTGGTTAGTTGGGGCGGTGCTACGGCGGTAAGGTAGCGGCGATATTTTGACCAGGGGCCATAAGCCGTTCCGGCTGCCGCTCTGGCTCTCCAAAAATACTGAGTATAATCCTGCAAAGTTAAATTAACCGTTGTATCCGGAATGAATGTTTGTGTAGAGATGATCGAACTAAATAATGTATCAGTAGCCACTTGATAATCGTAATTTGTGGCTGTGATAACGGAGTTCCACACTAAATCATGCTTACGTTTGACTCCACGAGCGCCATCAGCAGGAGATATAAGATTTGGTGGCGGAATAATTGTGGTAAAAGCCCTAACATTTGACCATTCGCTAAGTGAATTGTTGTATTTTGCACGAACCCGCCAATAATAGGTTGTAGCATAATAGAGCGGTCGTTCTAATGTTACAGTTGTGGAGCTTTGGGTGCGGTATTCCATGCTATACGGAAATGAAGGGTCATTAGCAATTTCAAAATTATAAGCTTCTGCAAAACTTGAAGAAGTCCATGAAAAAGAAGGATTAATATTAAGTCCGGTTGTATTGCTTGCCGGGGCTAACAAATTCGGTGGAATTAATTTGTTGGAATCAATTCTTGAGTAAATAGCATCAGTGGTTGCGTAAGTATAGCCAAGACTGTTTGTACTGAGAGACTGCATATCAATAATTGTCATATTGGAATTTAGAGAATCCCAGTTATTAGGAGATTTGCGAATCCATGTACCGCCAATACCATTTGTCACCCTTTGTATGTTTACAAGTTTATTTTGAGTATTAAAAGCAGTAGCCAAGAAATAGACGTTTGCTTTCCCCATTTTATCACCAGTCCATGAAGTTCCGTTATTTGTTGAAATATAAAGCCCATTCCATTGGCAGGAAGCATAAATATTTCCCTGATAATCAAAGTTCATAGATAAAGTATTTAAAGGAGCAACATCATTAGATAGATTTGTCCAATTGGTTCCGGCATTTGTACTTTTAAATAAATTTCCGCCAGCCGAAGCATAAATGTCATTATTATAATTTCCAGCAGTAAATTCGCAGCCGAAAGCATTACCCAGAGCATCTTTGGCAATTGTAATTTTTTTCCATGTGACTCCTGCATTTGTTGAGATATTAAAATCATTAGCTGAAGCGATTATATTGCCATTCCTCAGCACAGAGATATACTTTGGGGACATACTTGCTAATCCTAAAAATGTCCAAATTCCACCGTTATTTGTGGATTTATAAATTCCTGAGGGTGCTCCAACCAAAATATTATTACTGGAATCAATTGCAACACAAAAAATTGTATTTGTATCCAATCCGGCATTGGCCCAGCTTTTTCCGTAGTCGGTCGAGATACTTAAACCCGTAGGTGTTCGCCCACAAAAAGCCAATCCGTTTTTCCCCTGAGTAAGTGCTACTAATCCTGTTGCATTATTAAAAGAATGTTTTTTCCAAGTTTTTCCACCATCGGAACTGCTGTAAATTCCTTCAATAGGCATGGCGGCAAACATCGTACCCGTTGAAGTTCTGAACAGTGCATCCGGGCCACTTGTAAAAAAATCCGATTGTTTCCACATGTTGTAAAGTTTATCATCATAATATGAAATCCCTGTTGTTCTGGTACCAGCAACAATCAGTAGAGCCGGATTTGTAGTAATCGCGTACATATTATACGATTTCATGCCGAGTGAATCAAGTTCGTACCACTGAATGCCACCGTCCGGTGAATAAACAATACCTCGGTGTGCAGTAGTGGCATAAATATTCCCATCTATTTTGGCTAACATTTGATAAGCATAGTCAATTCTATAATTTGTCCCTGTGGTAGTAGCATTCGAGCGAACCCATGTTTTCCCGTCATCCTTTGAATAATAGAATCCACCTCCGTTTGTAGCAGCACAAATTCCGCCATTTATTGAGAGACAGAGTGAGTTTACATCCTGATACCAAAGTCCGTGATTTGCAGGCAGCCATGTTACACCCAGATTTGTCGATCTGAAAATACCACCGTTATTAGTGCCGACCAACAGATTGCCAGCAACATTTTTAATAATTGTTTTTATTGATAAATTTTCTAATCCGTTTGTAGTCTGAATCCAATGAACTCCATAATCAGTTGAATAGCAAACGCCACTGCCATACGTACCGACAAATATTTTATTTGAACTATCAATGAACATACAGGTTATATACGGATCCTGAAGATTAGTGCTTACCTTTGTCCAAGTTGTTCCGCTCCCGCTGAGCTGGTAAAGTCCATCACCCCAAGAACCGGCGAATACTCTTCCGCCTCTGTCTTCGCCGAAACAAGTAAAATTCCAGCAGAAAGGGCTTTTAGTTTTTTCCCAATCATCATATGCGAAGAGTTTTACTGTACAATTAAAGAAAATAACAGCAAAAATAATAGCTATCATCTGAGCTGCGGCAGGATTGTGGTATTTGTTTGTCATATTGAATCTATTATTTGTAAAAATTATATTCATTTAGGATTAAAAAATTTTAAATTTATAGTTGGCTAATTTAATTATTGATATTTCCAGTGTAATATTTAATTTAACTATTATAAACTCTCTTATATAGATTTTATTGTAAGTTTATGAAAATTCTTCTGAAAAATTACATGCAAATAATAACGCTCTTATAAAAGAAAAGTTACGAATAATCATCAGCTCTATATTAGCAATAAAAATCCAATATTTCCGTTTAATAAATTTAAGTAAATCAATTAAAAAAACTGTTTATGGTCAAATCAATATTCACTTTAATAATAAGCACACCTTTGGGGCAAATGATTGCCGGTGGTAATGACGATGGGCTTTGTTTGTTGGAATTTCAAGACCGCCCAGCGCTTCCTAAAGAATTAAATGATCTGAAACGCATTTTAAATGCGGAAATTATTAATGACAGTCATCCGATTTTGGAGCAAACAGGTCAGCAAATTGAAGAATATTTTAAAAGAGAGCGTAAAGATTTTAATATTAAACTAAATGCTCCTGGAACTGATTTTCAGAAAAGAATTTGGGAAATATTACAGGAAATTCCTTACGGAACCACAAGATCATATAAAGATCAAGCAATCCGTTACGGAAACAACCTTGCTATTAGAGCAGTAGCCAAAGCCAACGGAGATAACAGAATTTCGATCATTATTCCATGCCATCGGATTATTGGTTCGGATGGTAAGCTAATCGGCTATGGAGGTGGTATGTGGCGAAAACAAAAATTATTGGAACACGAAGCACAAGTTTGTCAGCAATTAATATTTGATTAGTTTCATTATTTTTGGTTTATTTGATGATTTTTCAGATATTTTTAGGAAATATGTTCCTGAATTTAGATTCTGAATATTGATTGTAAATGATTCCGAAAATGTTCCTTCTTTGAGATAATCTCCTTTTTTGATTATTGAACCAATTAAATCACTTATTTCATAAAAAATATTCCCCTGATAAGTAGAATTTATTGATAAATTAAATTCAGATTCGATTGGATTGGGATATAGACTGTAATCAGAATTAATATAATTATTTATTTTATCATCAACTCCCAATTCAGATTCAGAAATCTTTGCAAAATACAACTCATGACTTGCTGAATCAGGCATGTGATGTCCTAATAAATAAATATTTCCTTGGTTATCTCGTTTAATTGCACCTATTTGATTATATTTTTCACTTGGTTTTCCCCAAAATTTTTCCCAAATGATATCATAATTGGAATCAACTTTAACTAAATAGAATTTTATTTTAGGATCTGTACTTATACCACCAAGTAAAAACCCACCATCATCAGTTTGAAACCCTGAATATAACCAAGAGAGTCTATTTGTTTTTATAGTTTTAAACTTCGAATATGATCCATTAGTGTCAGTTTCATAAATAACAAAATCATGTAGGAGATAATAATTCTGAGAAGTATTCCCAAAAAGAATTAATTTATCCCTCTTTTTAAATAATCCGGCAGAGTTAACAATATGAACATCTGGAGTACTATCATTTTTTTGCCAGATTTTATTTAATCCAGTATCAATCTTTGTAATGAGTAATTTCCCAGAAAAATTAGTAAAACTATCATTTACATTATCAAAAGAACTAAATAAATAAATCGAATTATCGAATTTTTTAAGATTTAATGAATACGCTGATCCGTGTCCATTGTCAGGTACAGAATCGAAAGCGATTTTTCTTTCAAATTTTGAAGTAATTGAATTACAAACAAACAAATATGGTACGAATTTATAAGTATATTGGTTAGTAATAGTACCTGTATAATAACTTAACATCCCACTATAAAGAAGATGATCATTATCTTTTAAAACTTGTTCAGAACCAGCACCATTAATTATCACCTTCGTTGTATCTGTAAAATATTTTAATTCTCCATTCTTTTTATTTTTATTTATATAACCTGAAAAAGCACCATTTGATATTGTAAATACTCTATTAGCAAGACAATATAAATAATAATTTGAATCATTTTCCTCGAATTGACGAACAATAAAGCCTTCATTATCTCTATCACTTTTTATATATCCAAAAATCTCATTTGAAAGAATATTTCCATCTGAATCCATTATATATAAATACGTAGTCGTAAGATTTGCGATAGGTCGAAGATGAGGGAAAAACATTATATTATTTGATTTATTAATGGCAATAAACTCCTCGATTTCTGTACCTTCAGGACAGGAGATATACTTTTCCCAAGTGAAATTCATACTTAGGGAGGTATTGATAGTAAAAATAATGAGAAATGTTATATATGTTAATTGATTCATAATTACCTTTTATCAATAAAAAAAAATGAATATTGAAATCATTCTCATTCGATGGCATAGGATCGGATGAGAATTTGATCAACATTGATGACGATTTTATATTTCAATCTTATCAGTTCAACATATTGTTATACATTCAATACTTACTTGATCCCCAGGGAAACATGGACTTTCTTCAGGTGGATTACAATAAATATTATTAGGAAATAATGGATGAACATCTTCCTCTAATAAAATTATTTGTCCAGTATTCTGATCATAGCAATACTTTCTTGCAAGTTCACAACAAGAAGCGTGACATCGAACTTGTTTAAATTTGTCGGGACCAGGTCTCGTTGGACTATTCCAACCTAAACAAACAGTCCAACATGAAGCATAGTAAACTGAAACTTGAGCAAAATTACCTCCACCATTACACCAATATTGTTCATTTAAAGGAGAAGTAGTATTATCATAAACGAACTTGAAAAATACTTCAGAAAGGGATTTAAAAATGTTACCAAAATAAGTTGGCCAATCAAAATTAGTGTTCAACATATCCGCCTTTAAATCATCCGTAAAATGGAAACTATTAAGATCTACATAAAGAACCTGCCAGACTCCATGGCAAAATTTGTATTTGTAAATAACAATTTCATAAGACCCAGGATATCCTATAATAGGGACGGTATCTACTCTTTGAGTCCATGCGATTGAACTGCATAAAGTATCTGCGATCTCAAAGCAATCCCAACTCTGAGATTTCAAAGAATTTGAAAATAATACAATAAACATTGCGCTGACTGCGGCTAAAAAATACTTCTTCAAAAAAACTCCTACAAATTAAATATATTTTAATTCACAAGTTCAAATTACTAATTATTTTAAATTAATGCAAGAAAAATCTATACTTTTATCATTTTTTTTATTGACTAAATTAAAATAAAATTCTCTAAGCTCCGTTACTGCATTATTAAATAATTACAATTATATTAGGTAACAGATGAACAATAAATACCAAATCCCCACTGCCATAGCCTTTATTGCAATGATTCTTCTCTATATAAATTCTAATCTTTTTGCTTATGACGATTGGGAACTTGTCAAAGGGCCTTTCTGCGGGCACTTCACTTGTTTTGGAGAAGATTTGAATAAAAAGCTCTTTGCAGGTTCATGGGGTGATGGTTTGTATCAGTTGTCCTCTGATGGCTCAACATGGACAAAAGTAAGTACAAACCTTGCCGACCCTTATATAACGTGTATTTTTATAGATTCATCAAATAAAATTTATGTCGGCAGTAACGGAAATGGAGTTAGCGTATCAACCAATAGTGGAGTAAATTGGACAAAGATTGCAAGCGGTTTAACAAACTTGAACATAAAATCAATCATTAAAAATGCAAGTAATCATCTTCTTGCCGCGACAAACGGATCCGGAGTGTTCCGTTCAACAAATAACGGCACAAGCTGGGTGGAATCGAACACAGGGCTGTGGTTCAGAGATGTAAATGCACTGATTAAGTGTAATACCGGTGCTATTATTGCTGCTACAAATGGCGGCGGATTCTATAATTCAACTGATGGTGGAATTTCGTGGAGGAAATCAAATGCTGCAACTTCAGGCTCTGTAATAAAACTTGAATTTGCATATCAGTTAGCTATGCAAACCGATGGTTCCGTTTTTGCCACAACCCCAAACAGAGGAGTACTTTATTCTGTTGATAATGGATTAAGCTGGGACGAACAGGATACCACGAATTATATTAATTTTAATACTAATGCAATTGCTTTTAACAAGAAGCGATATACCGTTGCAGGAACAAGAACTAATGGGGTAATATATCACGATGATTTGGTCTATAGCGCATGGGCACAATCCAATATGAAGCAAATAGCACCGGATGCTATCATTAGGGCTTCAAGCGGAACACTCTACGCAGCTTTTCCAATGAAAGGAATTTATAAAAGTACAAATGATGCAACCGATTGGGTTAAACAGTCTTTCGGCACTTATAATAGTGGAATAATCGGTTTGACTACCTACAAAAATGGCATTATGTTTGCAGGAAGAGATTGGGGAGGTGCATTTATCTCGACAGATTATGGAAACACATGGACTTCAGCCGGACTTAATAGTTACCGTGCCGGATTTTTCGCTTTCGATTCCAGTGGCAATGTTTTAGCGGCTACAAATAAAGGTTTATATAAATCAACCGATAAAGGTACAAGCTGGGCTTTGCTTGGATTAAGAGATTCTATCTCTTTTATAAGTGTTACTCCCAGTGGTGTGCTGTTTGTTATTGATTCAGTTTTGCAAAAATCAACAGATAATGGCACTACTTGGTCAATAATAACACTTGCACATGGTCTAAAGGGTGACCCTATTCCTACATTAAACGTTGCAACTAACAAGAATGGCGATGTTTATGCTTTTGTTCCCGGAGAAGGAATTTATAAAGCTCCAAATCCAGGCACATCATTTTTAAATGTTAATAATTCATTAGAAGCCGGATTAAGAAATTATGGTATTGTCTTCAATAATGCTGGACATATTTATTGTTCGGTCGGACAGTTCGGTGTGCTTTTATCAACTGATAACGGAACTAACTGGACATTAGATACTTTGGGTGCTAAACTTCATAATACAGTCGGAGTTGCATTCAATTCAAGAAGCGTACCTTATGCTATAACTACCGATGGAGGTGGAATTTGGGAAAAGAATACAGTAAATAATTGGAATCCATATAATACAAATATTGAATTGTGGGATATGCAGTCTATTACTTCAAATGAAAAAGGATATATGTATGTAACAACTGATGCAGTTTATATGCTCAGAGACTCTAATAAACTTGCTATTCCAACTCTAATTTCTCCTGCCAGTGGAACGACAAACGTCGATATACAAATTCCATTTTCGTGGAATCCTGCAACGGATATTGAAACTTTTGAATTTCAGCTATCTGATGATAAAGATTTTAAAACAACGATAGAGTACCGAACTCAGGCTCAAACCATTGATAATAATGAGAAACTTTTTGATTTTGCTACTAAATATTACTGGCGAGTCAGAACGAAATTTAACAGCCATGTTGGCGAGTGGTCTGAGATACGTTCTTTTACTACAGTAGCTGCGCCACCTGTTCTGATTTCTCCAATAAATAATTCAAGAGGAATTCGCAGAAGCCATGATCTGATCTGGCACACAGTTCCCAATGTTAATAAATATGAATATCAGGTTGCAACCGATACTATTTTCACATCTGTTTCGGCAAATCAGATAATTAATGCAGATACGACTGCTACCATTACTTTGAAAGATTACACTGTCTATCATTGGCGAGCGCGGTCTGTTGTAGGGACTGGTATTTTTAGTCCATGGTCTAAATATAATACTTACCTTACCGCCGTAGCTCCGCCCCAACTAACCAGTCCAGCGGATAAATCCAGCGGAATGGATACCGTCGTAGTTATGACATGGGACACATCCGTTGCTTCCACAAAATATATAATATTAATCTCAAAATCACCCGATTTCAGCCCTGATTCTATTATTTACGAAGGTACTACAGATGAGAATAATAGACACCGTATGCCACTCCTGCAATTCAATAAAACTTACTGGTGGAAGATAAAAGCAGGTAAT
>JAPLFL010000050.1 GCA_026390695.1 Candidatus Kapaibacterium sp.
AAAAGATTGGCTTAAAAAGATCAGTTGAGAAGCTAAAAAAATGGAGCTTTTAAAAATTCCGAACCCTGAATTTTTAAAAGCTAAAAAAAAACTGTCTCAGGTGAAAAAAAGCTTGGAATTCAACATAAAAGACAGCCTCTAAGAAAAGCATTTTGCAATCTTAATTCTGAATTCTACATTAATTAAAAGCAACCGAAATTGAAGTATAATCCGCTGGATAAGCCGCCTAATTTCATATCTTTAAGGTTTTGATTATGATTAAATACATCGTTTGCATAAACATTTGAAACAAAGCGGTAAGATACTGATAAGCCTACCTTTACATATTTGCTGACATTTAATTCGGCAGTTATTTCCGGTTCGGCAATAAAATATAAAGCTCTGGGATATTGAGAATTATTGTATGTATTAATTGTATCGCCCCAGTTATTGTGACGATTCATCATATTGGAATTGTTGAAATTATTGACATTGAACGCGCCTGCACCTAAGATTAGATTTGCAGTAAAATGCAGCAGTTTATGCGGATAAGCGATATATTCTAAAAACAATCCGCCATAAGAGAAGTTTCGGCTGCGAGTGAAACTTGAATCTTTCAAGTCTTTATAAGTAATATCCTGAAAGGGGAATGTTGTATAACCGGCAAGGCCAATACCTAAAGTATTGTCGATTAATAAGCCGCCTCTTGCGCCGGGAAGAAGCGAGCCTTGTTTATCCACGCTGGAATATTTGAAATGAACTCCACCGAAACCGGAATATTTGACTTTTCCTGTACCGAACAATGTTTCGGTTTCATCGGCTTGTTTTGTGCTTTCTTCAGCAAATGCGAAAGAAAAATTAAGCAAAGCAATGACAGTGAGCAAAATGAATTTTCTCATTTTATATCTCCTAAATGATTGATAATTGTGTTTATATATAATTAACTGATACTAAAAAATACCAAATTTGACTACTAACGATAAAGATAAAGGTTTACTAAAATTATTTCCTAATATTTGATAAAAGTTGGAATTCATTTCTTTCAGATACCCTGAAAAATCGGAAGATAATCTGTAATTTGCTTCTACTCCAACTCTTACAAAAGAACTGATGCTGGTTTCAAGGGTAAGTCCAGGCTCCATGATGGCAAAGATTCTTGTAGCTTTATCACCAAGAGAATCGACGGCATAAAATCCTAAGCCGAAAGAATTGCTGACAATAAGCCTAACAGGTGAATCCGGATTTACAGTATATTCAAAAAATATATTTCCGTATTTCATATTAGTTTTTCCATGTTTTTCCATATTTACATTATTAAACTCTTTCATATTAGGAGTATTAACTAATTCAAAATAAGAAATACCTGCTGAAATTTTATTATTAACCGTTAAACCGACTTTTGAACCGGCTAAAACAGAGAATTTATTATCAAGAGCAGTAAATTTGGCAGAAGCAGCTCCCCAATATGTTTTTTTAGAAATTAAATTTCCTATCAAAGTTTCAATGCTGTGATTTTTTGGCCAGTAAGTTGATGTATTTTTATTTGGATTTGCTGGAATATGGCTGAAAGCAGTTTTATAAGGAATATTCAAATTATTAATATAATCCTGATTTGAAGACTTTACATCAAAGGACTGACTTATTGTAGGAATAAATTCTTGGTCATCGGTAGCTTCAACAGTTTTATTATCGGCAAGTTCTTGATCTTTTGCATTTTGAAACTCTTCATTGTTAACCTCGGAAATAGCATGAATTGCAGGTTTGGATTTTATTAAATTACTTTCTTTTACTGGGACTGATTGATTAGGATTTAAAGGTATCGTAACTTTTTCAGTTTGATTATTATTAGAGCTTGAGATTAATAATTTCTCTTGTGAAATAATTTGATTTTTCTCTACATTATTTAACATGAAGTAACCTGTGATTCCGATAATAAATGTCGAAGCAACAATAATACTCTTTAGAGCAAATCTATAAGTAAGTCTATTCATCCAATTTATTGCCCAATAAGAATCAGCGCCCTTGGAAATTAAATTCTTTGCCTCCGCTTGGCTAAAATCTACCTGTTGTCCGGCGGCTGCCCGGAAGAAATAACTTAGATCTTTCGGATCATTATTAAATTTATTATTTATTTCATTAAAACTCATTTTTTACCTCGCTCTCAAGGAATCGTAAAGCAAACCACCATCTTTATTTTGTTCTTTTCTATTGATTGAAACTGAATTTTCAAAGCGAATAATTCTTGCAGGCCTATTTGTTGAAATTTCTTTTGTTACGAGCATTTCGACTAATTCTTTTCTTGCCCGCTGGATTCTTGATTTAACGCCGGATAAGCTTCCGCCTTGAATTTCACGTACTTCTTCGAGACTCAATCCGTTTATTTCAAATAGAGTAATAGCTTCTCGCTGTTTATCGGGCAGTTTCTGCATTGCTTTCCAGAGCATTTCAACATCATAGCTAAAGTCTGTTTCGGAACCATTTGATTGCATATTTTCAAGAGCATCGAAACTTTCTTCATCAGAGTGCCAATCGATGAAAAATCTTTGCTTCCATTTATATGACTTATAAATATTTGAAGCAATTGAAAAGAGATAACTTTTAAAAGCAACCGGATTTTTCAGATCTTCAAATTTATTAAAAGCGCGTAGAATTGTTTCTTGTACTAAATCCTTAGAATGATCATTATTGCGAGTCATAGCCTTAACGAAACGGACCAGAGATTCCCTGCAAGGCTCGAATAGTTCTAAAAATTTTTTCTGTTTTTCTTCCGCTGTCATTATAAATTCAATCCACAATTCCCAATATTTCAATCACACAAATAGTAAGACTCTGTAACTTGTAAAAAGACGCAAATTATTTTCGATTGTTTCAAATATTTCTGTTCATTCTTCGAAGATTCCTGCAAACCGCGCTACGACTACAGTAATTTAGGTGATTATTTATTTTTCTGCACCGAATTCAACTGCTTTAACTTCCTTTTTGCGATAAAAGCATCTATCGATAATTTTTCAGAGCCGAATATAAAGAAAATTATCAAAAGAACAAGTACCAAAGCAGATAATTCCAAGGATTGATCCGGTTTTACCAAGCCTGATTTAAGATGAACAAAGAATAATGCTCCGGCAAGAATTGGTATCTGAAAAAAAGCTGCTAATCTGGTGGCAAGTCCAATTGCGAGTAACAAACCGCCAAGAGTATGTATAACTACTATATACGAATACCACCAATACCATTGGTTGGAGCCAACCTGTGCAGTGATCAATGATATATCCGAAGCCAGTAAAGCGCCTCTAACCAATAGCGCAATGCCCAAAAAAATACGTATAAACGAGTATGAAAGCTCATTTTTGCCGCTAAACCATTTAGTTAAAATGTTCATAATCTATGCCCTCGAAATTATTAATAAATATATTTAAATTGCTGCAAATCAAATGTAATAAAATCCAATGCAGATAAACGAAACATTAGTACTTATTATTGCATGAATATTTATTTTATAATATGTATCGCTTTTTTAGTCCCCAATTAACTTAATGAGAACTCTCTTTTTGCGCATTCCGTCGAACTCACCGTAAAATATTTGTTCCCAAGGGCCTAAATCAAGTTTGCCATTAGTTATTGCGACCGTCACTTCGCGTCCCATGATCTGCCGCTTCAGATGTGCATCGGCATTATCTTCAAATCCATTATGCCTATACTGCGAATAAGGTTTTTCCGGTGCGAGTTTTTCCAGCCAAAGATCAAAATCGCTGTGCAAACCCGTTTCATCGTCATTAATAAACACGGAAGCGGTTATGTGCATCGCATTTACGAGAGCAATACCTTCGCGTATGCCGCTCTCATTGATTGAAGCGTTCACCTGAGATGTTATATTAATATATGAACGACGCGTGCGGGTCTCAAACCATAATTCCTTACGATACGATTTCATTTTTCTTCCCTTTGAATTAGTTTTTCAATTTATTAATTCATAAATATTCAAATGTTGCGCTAATATATTCAATCCAATCAGTATTAAAACGACTCCCCCAACGATGGAGATCTTCTCCCCAAACCGTAATGAGAGTATTTCTCCTAATTTTATACCTATCAAAGTCATCGCAGAGGCTACAATACCTATAATTATACTTGGAAATATGATTGCCGAATTTATAATACCTATACTGAAGCCTACCGCAAGTGCATCTATACTCGTTGCTACCGATAAAGTGATCAATGACATGCCTTTTGTCATATCTTTTTCTATTCGCTCTTCTTCTCCCATCCAAGCGATGTATATCATACGTATTCCAATGCCCGATAGAACTATGAATGCCAGCCAATGATCATAGCTTTCTATATATTTTACTATACTCGATCCTGCTATCCAGCCGATTAATGGCATAAGAAACTGAAATAATCCGAAATGAAACGATAGCCTGAACTTCTGATGCAGATTTGTTTTACCAAAATATGCTCCAACTGCTATCGCTACTGCAAAGGCATCTATTGCAAGTGCAAGCGCTATCAATATTACTTCATAATTATTCATTTGAATCGATTAAATGAGTTAAAAATGTAAAGTTCATAATATTTGTCAAGTTATTAATATATTTTTATCTGATAAGTTCTTACTAAGTATTGATTAATATATATGAAAATCTATTAGCTCTTGGATATTATTCAAATATATTGAATCCGGACTTGCTGTGTATGGATCTATCGAATAATAGTTCTCTGTCCGAACCGTTCCAAGTCCCGGAAATACATAATGATATTTAACAATTTTCCCTTCATACGACTTTTTCCGTACAAAACTATATTTAATACATTCCAATGTGCCTATCGAAGTATATATTTTAGTATGAATCGATTCCACATTAGCTATACCAAACTCCGAATTGAATGAATCATTAACGGCAACAGGATATTTATAGAAAAATATATCCTTTGAATGGAATCCATCACTCGAATTAAAGCATTTATAATTTAAACTCATGTCCCCCTTGAGTCCCGAATCCTTTCGCATAACGCAATAAATAAATCCATTATCTCCCGAAACCGTGTCAGTCTTTATCAAAACCGTATCGAACTTCACCTCAGTAATTTGTTTTTTCAAATTAAAGTAACTTGTTCGGTAAATCCAGAAATTTCCAACCGCCAGAGGAAGAATGGTGCTCTGATTCTTAATTATTATCGGATTTGTACAGCCAAAAATAAATAATATTAATATTATAATTCTCTTCATTGAATCCGTCACTTCCTTAGATTACGAAGTTCTGTGAAAAGTTCTATTTCCCTTGCACTCAGATTCTGTGGAAATTTAACAAGAAGTTTCACAAGTAAATCACCGCGCTCTATGGGATTGGAATAATTAGGCATTCCTGCTCCCTTTATTGTAATTATACGTTCCGGCTGCGATTCGGGTGGTATCTGAACCGTAAGCATTCCTCCAAAAGATCGGATTTTTACACTTCCGCCCAAAATAAGTTTATACAAATCTACTGCGACATCAACCGAAAGATCATCACCCATTCGCTGAACTCGTTTATTCTTTTCGATATTCACTGTGATAAGTAAATCTCCGCTTGGCCCTCCATTTTTACCAGCTAAACCACGTCCCGATATCTTCAGCAATTGCCCATCAACTATTCCGGGTTTGATTTTAATCTCTATTTTTTGACCATTCACCTCTAAGGTTCCAGTCGCACCTTTGTAGGCATCCTCCAGATTTATATTAATTGACGATTGATAATCATCACCTTTGATCGGAGCCTGACGAAATCCTTGCCCCTGACCAAAATTTGGCTTTTTACCAGATTCAGCACCAAATATTTTCTCGAAGAAATCAGAAAGTCCACCGCCGGATTGAAAATAATCATTGACGGTTCGATATTTCTCCGATCCACCTCGAGCCTGCTGACCACGCTCTGAATTAAACCAATCTTGCCAGTTAAAATCATCTGGTCGGCCACCCGTCGAACGATATCTATTATACGACGAACCAAGATTATCATATTTCTTACGCTTATCGGCATCGCCAAGAACGTCATAAGCCTCCGAAATATCTTTAAATTTCTCCTCGGCAGTCTTGTTTCCTTTATTTTTATCAGGATGGAACTTCATTGCCAGCTTACGGTAAGATTTCTTAATCTCTTCAGCAGTGGCAGATTTGCTTACACCTAATATTGAATAATAATCTTTAAATTCCATAATAAAAAGCCATCATAATAAATGAATGTATTGACAAATTGAATTGTAAATTATTGTAATTGATTATTTTATTATTTAATTCGCACCATGTTTCATAAATCAAAACTCATTTCTAATAAATATTTAAACACTCATAACTGTCTGCACACTGATTGTTGTACTGTGCGAACTGGTTTGAGAATCATTTTTAGCAACAATATAGAAGTAATATTGTTTATCAATAACCGGAATCAACGATGCAGGAGCCGCAGAAATATTTTGCTGCAATGTAAAAGTGCCGGCAGCTTGTCCGATTTCCACTTGAGAATAATAAATATCATAATTAGTAGCTCCAGAAACAGAGTTCCATGTTAAATCAACATGAGGAGCAGGCGTAATTCCAAATATTCCATCAAAACCAGTAGGAGCACTAAGTCCGGAACCAGATGAACCAAATAAGACATAATCATTATATTTAGCTTCATTAATTTCATACCAAATAACTTTGCCGGTATCGCAATATTTCATCATTAAATCATATAATTCCGTAGCTTTTTTGGCGCGATCATTAGTGGCCACATCACGAGCAGCAACGGCTATACGCTGTGTTTCAAGGGCAATTTCAAAATCATTATTCAAAGTATTCAAATCTGTGATCATTGTTGAAGTCAAACCAAATGGTAAAAGTTCCGTATGATAAGTATCACAGGCACGCTTAACTACTCTACTGAAGACAAGCAGTTCTGAATCAGACGTTCTGCTAAGATTATTCGCATGAAACATTCGCAATCTTCCCGGATCATCACTGAAAGCCATATTAGCTCTGTGATCAATACCGCGTAAAATAATTCTTAATTCAGTAGCATAATTATTTTTAGCAGAAGTAGCGCTAATAAGCGGAGATTCATATTCAACATCCGTTGGTAGAGCTTGGAAAGCATCAATTTTAGTTTTGAATGCCGTGGTCATAGTAGAAGTGACACCGAAAGAAGCGAATTCGGTTGCATCACGTTGCATATAAGCATGAATTTCATTACCGGTGGTAATTAATTCGGGATAAGAAATCCTGAAACTTGTTGTTGAAATGTCTGGCATGATAGAAACCCTATATATTATTGAACAAAACAGTAAAGAAGTCATTAGAAAACGGCCAGAATCGCGTAGCGTGGTTACAGCACCCGGAAGCGTAGTCACCGTACACGGAAGGAATATTGGCGTACCCGGAAGTGTAGTTACTGTACACGGAAGGAATATTGGCGCACCCGGAAGCGTAGTTACCGTACCCGGAAGCGTACTCTATGAACCCGGAAGCGTACTCTATGAACTTGGAAGTGTAATCGCTGCAATACTTCAAGGAGCACATGAAGAGATTCGGTGAGCACATGAAGAGATACGGTGAGCACATGAAGAGATACGGTGAGCACATGAAGAGATTCAGAGAGCACATGAAGAAATACAAAGAGTGCATGAAGAGATTCAGAGAGTATTTGAAGAGATTCAAAGAGTACATGAATATATTCTCAGATAAGAAAAACATATTCGTTAAGTATATTGTATATTGATTTTTGTACATATTCTAATAAATTATATATAATCAATAAATCAAATAGCAAATTAAGAAATAGTTATTATATATCCAAATAAAAATTTCATATTGTTGAAAATAAATATTACAGTACGGTAGAAATAAATTTTAAATAAGAATAATCACGATAATGATCATTAGAATTATAATTAATATCCTGCTAATTCTTCACACAGCGAACGGAGGATCCACCATATTTAGTGAGTACACCTCTTCTTATTAATGCAAAATTATTCGCTATTCCATTACCCCAAGCCCAAACCGAATCGTATGATGATGCAGTCCATAAATAGGTGACAGCATTAACATTATCAAAAGGTCCATGACCATAGCGAATACCACCAGGAAGTAGATTAAAGCATATTTCATTAGAAGCTACATTTGGGCTTCGCCAATGAACAGTACCAACTTCCTTTAATTTTCCTCCAACTAATGAGGTGTCAGCTCCAAGGCAGTTTACCAATGCAGTCCACTCAGCATCACTTGCTACATGCCAGCCTGCAGGAGCCAGCCCGCGTGGATCGTTGACTGCATACCAATTGTACAGCTTCCCGTAAATCTTTCCCATCGCCGGGTCATTGTTGTAATAGCACCATGCGGGACTTGTGCGATTTGCCCACTGGCTTTCAATACGTACTTCGGGTATTGAATCACCGTTTCGGAAATGATCAACATTGAGATTACAGCCTGACCAAACCTGTTTACCGATGTAAACATCGTCGCAAATCCCGCAACCAACATCAGCCGTAACTCGCGCAAGGCATACATTGCTTGGTGATTTAGGAACATGCCATTTATATTTTAAATCGCTTGCTGAATTTGTAATGAGAACCCATGTTTTCCCGCTATCAATGCTGTATTCGAGTCTTACTTTTTCTTCCGGCACAACACCTTCCCAAGTTACCACTGTATCAGAGCCAATCAGGAAGACTTCCGTGCCGTTTGGTTTTAACAGATGCAATGTTTGGGTATTTGGCTTTTTTCCGGGAAAGCCGCCACTGGCATAGATAACTGATGGGCACACATCATTATCGAATGTGAACTTACAATAGCAATAACCGCTGTCAATCGGATTAAAACTGAAGGTTAAATTAATACTTTGATCTTTCTTTAAGGTAAAATTCGATTGATCAATAGAGAAAATTGTGTTAGAACTGTTAATATTCGTTATGTTGAAATCAGCATTACGAGCAGTTACTTTAACAATTGTATCTTTTTTGGTGCTGGGGGGAATATTTTTTAATATAAGATAGGAAGGAGAGAATTCAAGCTTTGCTACGCCACTTGATGGAGATTGATAACTTGCATTAGCAGATATATTCAGGGACATTACTTTAATATCTGCATTAATTAATGTACTTTGGCAATTTACTTCACTTTGCCAGCTTATATCGCAAGGATCTCCTCCAGTAGCAGCTTGCATTATTTTCATATAAGTTTTCTTTGCCTCTTCGGCTGTGCTTATATTTTCAAAATACTGTCCACCTGTTTGTTGAGTAATATCTTTCATGCACTGGGGGCTGGGATAGCCAAGAGAAACAAAATAGATGAGAATAGAATTAGCTTTTGCTTCATTAATAATTTGAGCAGTTCTTGGCTCGAAATTCGGCAACCCGTCGGACATCATGATAATAACTCGTTTATATTTTCCGGTTTTAGCCATTAAAATTCCGCTTGACATAGGATCAATGAGTGCTTTATTATAATCAGTACCGCCGTTTGCTTTGATTGCCTGCGCTTTTTGAATAAGTAATTTCTTATCAGTAGAAAAATCCTGAACTATATAATTATCAGTATCAAAAGCTGTTATTGCACATTCCGATCTGTTAGGAAGTGCACTGATCCATGATTTGGCTGATTCGTGAATTGCATCCAATTTCTTTGATTCGCCCATGGAGCCAGACTGATCCATAACTAATACCGAGGATAATGCAGACGAAGGTTTCGGTAAAGAACAGAATACGCTCAATACTGTCCGTAGCTGTCCGTTTTCACTTACAGAAAAATCTGAAGAAGGTATATTGCGAATTTGATTTCCGCTTCCATCAAAGGCAAAAAACTTTGCTCTTATTACGGGAAATGACGAAGTGTCGATATTGAATACCGATAAAGATTGACCGAGTGCTTCTATGGCACTTATCGCAAAGATTAAATATAACAGGAATATTTTCATTTTTTTTAATAGTAAATTTATAAAATGAACTAATATTACAAATATAGTGATGTTTTCTTGAATTTGCAAATATATTTATTATTCATCCGATATTTTTTATTTAAACTCAATGAAATGTCCGTTATACCTAAAAATAAGTTAGATGAGAGGTATTTGTTCTTAATCTTGAAAACATGATTCTTATTAATAAGAATTTTCGTATTTTTGTTGAGTTATTTTATTCATTATTTATCTAAATGCTCACTTTAAAGAACAAAATTAAACAAAGAAATATAATAGTAACAGCAATACTTATTGTTATCTTTTTAGCATTTATACTTCCATCACATCTTCGTCCTTGGCGATTTCCCTCGGACGACTCCTATTTTTATCTCACCATTGCAAAAAATATAATAAGTGGAAACGGAATTACCTTCAATAAAGTTACAATGACAAATGGTTTCCATCCATTATGGGAAATTGTGATTATAGGAATATCTTTAATTACTGATAATAAAATATTAAAACTTGATATTGCCTTTGCAGTCCAGCAAATATTCTTTCTGATCATCTGCTGCTTATTATTGAAGATAGGAAAGATATTGAATATGAAATATTTATGGCTATCCTTCCCTTTTTTAGCAACATATTTTTTATCTATTGGAGTGTATCTCTCGGAATGCCATATATATTCGCTTATGTTATCTCTATTTTTATATTACATTTTAAAAAATAAATATGAATTTAATTTAAAAAATTCCTTCATTGTGGGTATTTTATTAGGATTCACATTTTTGAGCAGATTAGATTCAATTTTTTTACTAATTGCTTTTATATCGATTTCATTAATAACTGGTTTCATTAACAATAAATCTGATTTACTCCAAAATAACATGCCCGCAAAAAGCCCAAAATCAATTCTTTTATTAAAAATCTTCGACTTTAACATTTATAGCAAATTATTAGTAACCGTTTTAGGCTTCTTGTTAATTGCATCACCATATTTAATTTTCAATAAAATATATTTTGGACATTTCGAGCCAATAAGTGGGAAAATTAAATCTACATTCCCTGAGCTTATTTCCAATTTTAACGGTTTAGGTTCCCTTGGGAAAATATCATTTTATATATCTTTGGTAACATTAATATATTCTTTTGCCGAAAAAGAAATATTTAGAAAACAATTATTAAGAATTCTTGGTCTTCAAACATTTTTACTATGTGTTTATGTAGCTGCCTTTACCAACCATACAACACATTGGGCATGGTATTATGTGCCCGGTATATTCAGCGGAGCATTTTTAATCGCAATTTTTGCTGAAAAAGTAAATAATTTTATGATTAAATGGATCAAAAACAGTGCATTCGTATTAATTCTTCCTTATTTATTTTTTGTATTTATTTCTTTTCTGGGAATATCAAGAGCTTGGAGCGAATATTTCAATCCTGATGCTGGAGGATTAAATCCCTTCAACTTCAAATCAACTTTAAATGAAAAATGGCAGATTGAAGTTGCAAATAAACTTAAATTAATGGTACCCGAAGACTCTAAAATTGCAATTTGGGATTGGCCAGGTTATCTGTCATACTATTCCGATCTAAATTTTGTTTCGTTTGATGGCCTCACATGTGATTATAATTATAACAAAAATATTTTGGGTTTAGGAATTTATGAATTTCTAAAGAGAAATAATATAAATTATTATATAGGATTATATTCAGATAGCTTACAAATGGATAATTTGCCACAACCATATTTCAGATCAGAGAATCATTTCACTGGCAATGGCCAGCAAATAAAAGTTGTTTCCCCAATAGAGAAGAGTTATGTCGGTTATTTCAATATCAAAGATTCAAATTTGATCATTAAATTCAGCGACATCACTAAAAACCTCAATATAAAGGATGTCGGTTTATGGAAATTAGAATTTTAGTGTTTATCCTGAATATACAAGTATGACAATTGGTTCCATTTCATTTAGGAAATGGTTAATTATCCCAAATTATATCATTTCCTATTTGAAATTAATCGATAAAACAGACGAGGACGTCTGTTCTACTTTGATTTATAGTAGCTTAGACGTCCTCGTCTGAGCTTGATTTTATTTTTCTGAAATAGGAAATTATATTTCACATTAACCAGTTCTTATTATTAAACCACTACTGTCCGGTAAACCAAAAAAGAGAGAAAAATCAATTGATAAATGATTGAAAAATATAAATTCAATTTTGAAATTCAAAAAGTACCCCCCTCTGTTTTTTAGGAATAGTCTAATAATGCCATCTGCTCTTCAGTTTTGTTGGTTAAGAATTTCCAATCCGAGTCTGGTGATTTCAGGAATTTGAATAAATCAATGTATGTCATCAAATGAAATCTTATTACAGATACCAAATTAGAAAATGCCCATTTACGC
>JAPLFL010000079.1 GCA_026390695.1 Candidatus Kapaibacterium sp.
ACAGAACTATATGAATTGGTTTAGAATACAAAAGACAATGAATGGAAATATAAATAATTACTTAAAGTTAGCGCTGACATCAAATTCATCATTTGTTTCAGCAAACAATTTATCTACACAATATGTTATATCATAGCCAATATAATTTAATTTTGAAAGGTTATTATGAATTTACAATTTGCAATAATTCATGAACTAAAAAAAGATCAAGCTGCTCAACAAGGAGACAAAAGGCTGTCAACAAATTTATTAAACTTGGATGATAAGAATATTGAGTTTATCATAAAATTAAATGATTTGTTTGCAAATCATGTTTATAATTATACCCATGCTATTTTTGATAAAGAAGAAAAGCAAGTATTCCCCAAAAAATTTAAAGAATTTTATGATAATCAAAATCAGGAAAGATTTAAAAAATTTACTATTGAAATAATGGATAAACTTGTTGATGAAGTTAAAAATACCAGAGCAAAGGGTGGTTATATAGTATTTGCAAAATATATTATCTCACAGAAATCAATATTTTCGATCTGTATGCTACGAGAAACAAATGGTTTTACTTTTACGGAGGATAAATCAAACAACATAAATCCTACATCTGTTGAACATTTAGACCTTGACAAACTGACAATGGCCTGCCAAATTGATCTCAATAAGTATGAAATAAATAAAGAGAAATATCTTAAATTTACAAAAAATACAAAGATGTCTGATGTTAGTGATTATTTTTATAAATGGATTGCCATTGACTTTACATCTAAATCTGAATCAAAAATTTGTAATGAAAAACTAATTGATATTATCAATAATATTTCATTACCTATAATAGAAGGAAATGAATTATCCAGAGATGATTTTAGAAAAAAATCTCTTGAGTATATTAATTCAAGGCCTGATAATCTAATTAGCTTACAGAGTTTAGGAGAACATTTTTATATTGATAATCCTCAGAGTTTTTTTGATTATGCAACTGAAAATCAAATTGAAATAGATACAGAATTTAGAAAACACCCTCAAACTTTGAAAAAACTATGGAAATTCGATACTGAAATTGATAATATAAGATTAGGTTTCAGATATGATGATTATCGAAAAGGTAAAATAAAACTTGATCCTACTGATAAATCGAAAATTACAATTACATCTGAAAAATTAGTAGAAAGAATTAGAGCTGAGATTGATGAAGAAGAAAATGGATAATTTCCAAATATTAATAGAATTTATTTCTGATCTAATAAAAAAATCAGAACCAGAGGCAATTATACCAGTTGGCGGCACTGATCTTCAATTATCCTTTAAAGAAATTAATTCTATAAAAAGTGAAATTTCAACATTTAATCAAAATAACTCTAATTTATTGAAATACACAATTGAAAATGGAAATAAGGTAAATATAAAAATCTCAAACAATAGTCAGAGAATATTTTATCAAAAAGAACACTTTTATAGTTGCTTTAATATTGAGGATTTAAAATTCAACTTCTGTGTATTTGATAATTTTAATAATCATTATATTTATTTACATCAAACAGAAGAAATATACAAGAATAATGATTTGTTGGAATCAAATAATTTTATAAGGAACTCTATTACATATAAGCTGTTACTTGATTATTTAAGAGATGCATCAAAAGAAGATTCATTTAGTATATTTGATGATTTGATTCATAATAAAATAATTTCAATAATTCCCAGTAGAGGAAAATTTGAAATAGGTTATAGTCAATTTATACCTGATTTACCAGATAATATAAATTTAGCAGAATACTTAAGTATAATAACTATGAAATTTGAAAAAAGTGAATTTATTCCTTTTTTTAAGAATGAGTTTTATGATAGTCTTAAATCCTTTCCAGTTTATGAAAGATTTTTCAATTTTATTTTAAATATAGAAAATATTCTAAACAATTCTAATAATAATTACGAAATTTATCTTAGTAATTTCTCAGTTAAAAATTTACTTAATGAAATAAGAGCAGAACAAACAAAATATTTTACATCAATTAGAGAAATATTAAATAAAATTTATACATATTCAATTAGTGTTCCGATTTCAATTTCAGCCACATTAATCGGAATGTTAAATATTAATGATCAGCATCCATTTATTCTATTAATTCTTACCTTAAGTTTTATAATATTTGCAATTGTATCTATTTATTATCAATATTATTTATTTAAAGATATTAAAAATCTTGAAAAAGATTTAAGTGATGATAGAATAAACATTATTAATAAGTCATCATTAACAAAAGAACAAATTGAAAAAGGGATAAATAATATTTCAGATAAGTTAGATTCTACAAAATTTCTAATTAAACTAATTATTTCGGCTATTGTTCTTTTTACACTACTAATTATTTGTACTTTTTTTTATTTATTAAAATGCTGTCTATTTAACAATCTGCTATTATTGATATTTACAATAATAATTAAATTATTAAATAACTAAAGAAGATTGAAATATTGATTAACTATTAATTTTGTTTTTGAGTTTTAATGAAAGATAAAACTACACTTTTTGAAGCTGACGACAACCTGCTGGAGTTTTTAAAGCAAGACAGTCAACGAGGTGGCGACACCCCAATTAACGATATGCTGTGGGATATGTGTCGTTTGAAATATTTCCGTCAGGAGCATATTAAATACATCAGCCCGGAATATAGCCGCTATTGTTCAACTGAAAAATTAGCAGGACTGGTCAAGATAGGATTTTTGAAACAATTTGGCGATGTTTACCATTATACAAATAAAACAAGAGAATATTTACATAGCAAAAAATATCAGACCTTTTTACTTCAAAAAACCGATCCGGACGGTAAAGGTTTAAAAAATGAAATTAATAATACCGAAGTCATAAAAGACCTGTTCTACCATCCTCAATTCCATGCCTTATTTTATCCGACCTTCCCGCCGGAAGGCGCTCCATATATTAAACCGGATGCCTTAGTTATTTTAAATAATCGAGAAAAAAGATTATACAAGCTCTGTTTTTTGGAGATCGAAGCCCACAAGGAAGGCTGGATAGATTATTTAGACGAGAAAAAGAATAGATATTTGAGATTAGCCAATGATGAAGCGGTTTATAATTTTTGGAAACACTACGCGCCCAAAGTCGGCTTTCCCAAGCCAAATATTGATACCTTTTCATTTTCCGTAGTTTTTATCTGCTCCATCAAAAGAGATTGGGGCGAAGGTTTTAGATTTATTTCATCAATTGAGGAATTATAGCAATGGAGACTAAAAACGATTTTAGCTCATTAAGAGAATACTATAGGTACCAAAAAGATATTCATTATGCTGAACCAAAAGCGAAAATAAAAAGAGCCAAGCTCCTTTTTATCATAACCCTATCTGCGTTTTTGCTTGTTTTAGCATTAACAGTATTTTTGTTTCTTTCATTTCCCAAAGTATTTAGTCCAAATTACTTGCCTTTGGTTTTAATCGTCTCTTTGTTTCTCATCTTCAAAATCCGGAAGAGCTATTTTTCCATCTTAAATCTGAAAAAGAAGTTGGAAGAATTGTTTTTACTAAATAAATTTGTTTGTCCGCATTGCCTAAGAACAATCTTCTCAACTGAACTTAGCGGCTACTGTCCTCTATGCTCAAAGCCACATATTTTAAATGGAGAAAATAAAGAGGTGAAATTTCATAAAAATGAAGTAGTTAATAGGATTGTTAATGAAGTTGCTAATAATAAAGAATTTGAATTATTTGAATTGGAAGATAGTCTTTTTAATAAATGCAAACACTGTGAAAGAGAGATTCCCTTTATTCAGTGTCCGCACTGTAAAGAGCTGATTAATCTACTTGCGCCATATAACTTAGAAAACATATACCAAAGGACATACAATGAAGAGTAAATTTGTTTTTGTGCCAATTCAAAAGCCGCAAGAAAAAGAAATCATAGACTATACCGATCAGGTAGATAAAGCGGTAAATTTTGTAAAAAAGTTGTTTAAACCGGATAAGCAAGAAGCGCTCGTTCCAGTTCAGCCCAAAGAAGAGCCGCCACAAGAGCTTGTTCAGTATAATACACTGGATATGTCAGACATCAATATTAACCAATTATCGCAAAATCTTAGTTTTAACATCAACAAACCACGCCCATTTTTCCTGTTTTTTGGTAAACGGGATAACCGAAGACTGGAAATTGAATTGGAATACCAAAAATGGATATTGGAGCACATTGAAACCCTCAGACAAATTAACCAGAGTTTTTGTGAATTGAAAGCTGAAGTAATCTACAATCCCAGATTAATTGAAAATCTGATACGCGGTAAAGAAATGGCAGCGGAAATGGATTTTGAACGAGCTTGCAAAGAGCATCTACTCGCCTTAGACACAATCGATAGGGAGAGGGTTAAACTATTGCTTGACACCAAAAAAGATTTGGCAAAATTAAAACAAAAGAAGGCTAAAATTAAAATAATTGAATCTGAAGCCTCAATCAATACAGCTGAAGCCAATGAAAAGAACGCTAATGCCAATTTAACTCAGACCAAAGCTGACTTAAACAAAAGCAAAGACCAGACAATTAATAAATACATGGACAAATACCATGAAACCCTGAACTTTGATCAATTCTTGGAATATATGATTGTCAATAATGAAGACCCGGCAAAATCAGCAGAAGCCTTAGGGCAGATGGGTAATAAATCAACCCAAGAAAAAAGAGAAAAGCAACATCTTCGCCGAGACAAAGCCGAAGCCAATAAAAAGAAAGCGGAAGCCCAAAAAGTAAAAACTGAAGCCGATCAGGAAAAATATAAATTTAATCAAAGGAAATACGGTTTGAACCATGTTTGGGATAATGTCAAAGATAAATTCTATCATACCTACATCATCGGCAAGACTGGATGCGGCAAAACATCACTGATGGAAAGAATGATCAATTATGATATTGACCAAGGACTATCTACTATCCTGATTGATCCCAAAGGCACGATGGCTAAAAGGATAAAATTCTTGCATAAAGAAAATGATAATGTTAAATATATTTCTTTCGATAATTTCATCGACTTAAATCCGATAAAGATTCGAGGGTTTAAAAACGATGATCTGCTCAACAATTTCATAGATTATCTTGATACGGTAATTACTCTTACCACCTCAAATCCCGAATCTACAGCCAGAATGCAACAGATATTGGCTAATTCATTAGGGTCTTTTAAAAAAAATGATTGGGACTTAAAATATCTGTATGAATTTTTAACTAACTATGGCATAAGGCAGGGCCATAGCGCTAATCGAGGGTTTGAAAAAAAATCGGCAAAATATTTTTGGGAAGAGTATCTAACATCTAATCCTAAATTTTTTAACTATACCTTGAGAGACTTTCAAAGCACTATGGATAGTATAGCCACCAGACTATACCGAATGGTATTCAATGAAAGTTTGAATAAGTTTTTTACCAACACTGAAGCCTTAGACTTGGAATCTTATGTAAATACCGGAAAAACGCTGCTGGTCAACACTCTGACTACCGATCAAAGGAATGTGACTTTTCTATCAAACTTAATCATGTTTTTCATTATTGCCTATATTAATAATGGCAACAAGAAGCAAAACCCGCTCTTCGTCTATGTTGACGAGTTTCAGGAAGTCGCCAGTCCCTATTTCATCAAGGCATATAATCTTGGCAGAGAGGCGCAGGTGGGCTTTACCATCTCTCATCATAATTTTGCCGAACTTCCCGAACCCCGAATAATGAGGTCTATAGTTAGTAATTGTGGCACCTACTGCGTCTTTAACTGCGGCTATGATGAAGCCTTGGTGATGTCCAAAGTATTTGAAACAGACTTTCAAAAAATAACCAGTTTGCCAAACTATTACTTTTTCCTTAGAATCAAAAACCTCAATACCAAGATTTACGGCTTTGTTCCGCCAACTCATTGGTACAAAAAGGATGAAATAACCGACCCGCCCAAAGACACAATTCCCAGTGTAGCCCAGCCTCCACAGCCCCATGTTCCAGAAACCCCACCAGAGAGCCATAATAGCCCAAATTACCGCTTCTTAGCTGATTCTTGGCATCCTTATTGAATTGGTTTATAAATGATACTATAATGCCTCCTAATGGCAGAGTGAACCCGACTCAGTCGCACTTTAATCCGCATTCTAACAATTAGAGATAATTCCGGGCATACTTCTGCAAATTACAACCTTGCACGGGGCTAACGGTCAAA
>JAPLFL010000068.1 GCA_026390695.1 Candidatus Kapaibacterium sp.
AGTTAATTGCAAGTTGCTGTCCACTGCTTTTGGTTCAGAATCTTGTTTCTGAACACTTCCAATCTTGTTGTACTCGTCATAGAACTTGGGTAAGATTTTAAATTCATATTTTTGGAAGGTTCCGGTGTTGTCGTTTTTATATGATATTCTGTTGATTATTTTTATTACTTCTAACTTATTCAATTCTTCAATGATTTTGACTTGCATTTCATTTGATGGAGCCGCTGAGTCTGTCTGTTTAGGAGTAATGTAGAAAGCGATTATATTGTCAGATTGTAAATTTTGAGCTTTTTCTTTTATCTTTTTCAAGATGTATTGGTAATCTTGATCAAATTGGTCTTTTGGAATCATATGAGTAAAATTAATTTAATTAATATGTGATTGTGTTAAACTAAGTTTATCAAATATTTGTGACTTGTAAAAGAGTGGGGAATAGACGATGCTTTTAAAATAAAAAGCCCCTACCGCAAGAAGCAGTAGAGGCTGTGTTAGCAAGATAAGGGAATTTACCTGCTTATCATCAAACTCTGTATAACCGGTGTATAGGGCTTCCAATCAGGATTTTCAACTATTTCCTCCACTTTTATCAAATATAATCCTTCTTGTAATGTTTCTGTTAAAATAGATTTAATTTCTCCTGGCTTTGTATCAATACAAAATTGTTCGATTCCTATCAATGAATAAAAACGAATTTTAAATTTTGAATTTTGTCTGTTTTCTGTTCCGTAATATGCTGAAACTGGGAGATATGCAACTGCATAAATTATATTATCAGCAGGATTGGGATAAATATTTAATTGGATTCTATCAGATGTATTTATATTATTCTTAAAAGAATTCAAGTCAATAACGATATGATTATTCCGATAAACAATTTTTGCCATTGTATCAGGTGTTGGCAAATCGTCGATCTGAAGTTGTTCACTGTATTGAGCAATTGAATCTGTTGTTATAAAAGCGAGTCTATAATAATCACTTAATCCGTTTATCAGATCATAATTTCTAAAAATTCCAGTTGAATCGGAGCTGTATTTTGGAATTGGAATATTGATATAAGTACTATCAGAGAGCTTCTCTATTAACATATAAAGTAAATTTGAATCTAAAATTGTACCTTTACACATAAACTGCAAAGTTGAGGTAGCCGGCACTTGGAACCATTCGGAATAAATTGTATCGCACTTATATCTCTCAATAATATTTCCTAAAACTGAATCTTCAACGCTATGATAGGGGAATTTCATTTTTAACCAATCGCCGTTTAAAAGTGGTTGAGTAATATAATAACTTAAACTATCGCTTTCAAAGCCAAACATGGGATTTGGTCCATCATCATATAAAGTTTTATAAAAATATTTAGCTGATGATAAAATATCAGGAGGATCACTTGAGTTTATTTCAAAAATTCTTCTATTCAACCATGAATTAGTATAATCAACTCTTTGTTTATGTTGAGCCAGATGAGATAATCTGCCGATTGGAATATTATTAAGCCATTTTGTTAAATTGAAAAAACCTTGATCAAAATTACTATATAAAACAAATGAATAATAATTCAAACCCAAAACTCCGATATTATTAACTCCGCTCCCGTTTCCGTATTTTGTAAAATCAAGCATAAAATGTCTGCTTGTGTCGGTGGCATTGTAATTCATTCCTAAATTAATCGGGCCTTGCGTTAAATGAGCATCAGCAATACTATCTTGGTTTGAATTTACAAATCCAAGTCGTGAACTTCTTATTAAACCTGTGCGAGTCGAGCCGGTGATAAATTCCCAATTAGCCAATGATAATATATGAATTGTATTGTTTTTATTTATTGTAGGTGATTTTGTCCAAGAAATCATGTCATTGCATAAATATAAGGAATCAATCCAACCAAAAGAATTTCCCGGCAGAATTACTTCTCTGGCAATATGAGGCATTGAATTTTTTATTGCATTATTATAAAATGATGGGTCCAAACTAATAATTGATAAATTTTTAGGAGTATTTAAAACAAATCCGGATGTCGCAAAACCGGCTGAATCATTCTGAAGATAATATTTCAGTGTACTATCGGAATATTGTAGTCGTGTATAAATTATATGAGAAGACAAATTAAGAATACTAAATAATTGATTATATTGCAGATATGTACCGAAATAAAATGGTTGCTGAAATACAAGTGCAGAATTGTCCATTTTAAAATTATCTGAAAATGAATAGGAATTTAAAGCCGGATGCTTGCCTAAACCTGCTGACATGTTTGGAAAATTATTGGAATTTATTAAAACTGTATCTTTAAAATAAATATCATTCGGATATTTAAATCCTGCTACTATTCCCATATTTTTATCTGACCAAGCATAATAATTACCTGTGGATGCAGCGGAAATAACCGGAGTTCCATATTCTTTTGTAGGATGATCGGCTTCAAACCTTATAAGACTGTGCCCATAATTCACGGTTAGATTTTGTTGATCAACTTCAATAATGGTTTCTGCGATTCTGCTGTAAGGATGAGTAAGTCCTGAATCACACGAAAAAACAATATATGCCTTTTGCTTATTTCCATCTTTGCGAACCACAATTGAAGGATAAATACAAGCAACATTCATTGTGCTCACTCCATCTAAATCATAAATTGTATCGGAAACACAAATACCGTTGATATTTTCCCAGACAATATTTTCTTTAGAATCTGATTTGTGAATTTTTGAACTCCTTTGATAATAAATTTTATTTCTATTATCTACATAATCAAATTTGTAATAAGCAGCATGATACCTTATAGAATCGGTTTCATTCCCATTTGAATCAAGAACCGGAGCTTGAACCAATTTTGCCTGATTTGAATATTCTAAATTTCCTTTCATGCGCCCGGGCTCTAACCTTTCAAATTTCAAAATCTTTCCTTCGCCAGGGTTAAGTCTGATAACAAGCTTACGGTCTTGTCCGATAGTAGTATCTATATTATGCGCTAATCCATTTTGCTTCCAAAAGAAATTTTGAAATTCAGATGTTTCATTTCCAAGTTCGGTTATATGGAATAAATAATAAACATTTGTATCATGAACGGTATTATATTTTAACGGTATAGTGATTTCTCTTATGCCCTGACGGCGGTTCCATTTGTCTTTCCACCAAGCGGCATCCTGCCAAAGAGAATCAACAGGGCCATTGCAATCAATAGTATTGTCTAAATGATAATAGCCACCATTTTGAACTTTTTCATCAAATTCAGCAGTTGGAATGAAAGTAAAATCCGATCTATATAAAACATCACATGGCTCCATATTTGGGTCTTCCGGCCAAATCTGAAATGTTTCATTAAAGCGGAAAAGGGGATCAACCCTGCGGTTTACCACGGCCATATAGAAAGTATTACTTGACATGGAATTATCGGCTTTATTACGCAGTATGGTAATATCATAGAATCCGCTGTCAATATCGGTTTGCTCATAATATGGCTCTATCTTTCCGTTTACGGTATTAATTCTTCCCAAAGGTCTGGTTTTTATATTTGCGGTATCTATATATTTTTCTATTCCTTTATCTGGTAATTTCGGGTCTGTTAAAATCCATTTGTGAAATCCTTTTGCGAGCCAGGATTGAAGATGTAAGGACATTAAGGTTTGTTCTACGGAAGGAATGGCGGTGTAGGAGTGGATTTTGTAGGTTGCAGTGCGTATTGACTTAGCTCCTGCGTATAAATGATTTTCATCAACACCTAATGCATTAAAATCATAATTGGAACTTAAAAAGTGTCTGCTCCAAGGAATTATGGTGTCATTTAAATTAATGTAATCCTCTCCGGTATAATCATCATAAATTAAACTATCTCCTGTTTTAAGATGATTCTGATAATTTATATCGACACTTTTTTGTAACCCTACCAATGTATTAGTGTTTACAAGAGTTGTTTTAAAATAATGTGAAAAACCCTTGCCTCCCAATAATAAAATAGAATTTAATAATATATTCTGTTCATCTCCGGTGATAACCCTGCCAGCATATTCAACAGTATCAGTTGGATGGGTTTGGATTTCGGGTGATTGCCATATATTTACATACCAATCAGATTCTGAAAACAACATCAACTTATTTTTATAATAGAATTGATATAATACTTTTTCAATATTAACTTGTGTACTTTGATTATATATTGAATGCCCAGTATTTGACCAAGCAGAATCATAATAACTTAATGGCAAATCTCTGAAAGAGTTAAAAGGAAACCATGCTTCAGGTGATTGCCCCTGAGCATTAATATAAGCTTCGTAATCGGATTTTTCAGGATGAAATGTTAATACATCATTCCCATTTTTTCCTGAAAATAAACCCATTGTAGACAAACGATAATCGCCATCATTCTTCCCTTGTTTTATATAAGGAGCTCCGATTTCAATTCCATGGAATGATAATGAACCTCCATTGATAATATTTTTCATACCAACATTATATTGGAAAGTACCCAATTCCACTTGTGATCTATCAATTCCTATTTCTATTAAATCCAAGGTATCTAAAAGCATATTTAAATATCGCTCTTCAGCAAACATTGATGGGGTTTGTTCTTCGCAGCCATAAATGCGGAATAATTTTAAATGAGAACTATTTGCTTGGGTTTGGTCAATAATACTCTTGACATTCTTTCGTATCGAATCATCATAAGCGCCGCGAAAAAAGGTTTGTGCTCTGGGAGTTTCAAATCTGATATAATCCAGACCTACTGATACAACTCCATAATAATAAACCTGAATATCTATTTTTGTAATATATTCATGCACATTATAGGGGTTTTCAAATATTTTCTTACGCTCATTGACAAAAATGGGGTTATTTTTGTAACCACCACCGAAAGGTATAGCATCAAATCTTGCAAAAGCTGAAAGGGTAATACTATTGTTTCCATTATTATTTATGCCTGATTTCAACATTCCAACAGTTATTGCCATTGATTTTGGTTGGCTTGACAAAGAAGTATTCAATTTCCTATAATATCCTCTGAAATCATTTGGCATTGAACCCATGATAGAATCATTATAGCTTGAGTTCTGTTCGGGGATACCATCAAATTTTACAGTATCGGTTATATTTGTATTTAAAGTATCGTTAAACAATGTGTATGGTATTATAATTAATAGAACTGTATCAGATGAATGACCAAGATTAATTAAACTATCAACTTTAGCACTGTCAATAGCTCTAAGATTAACAGTTAAATACAATTGCTTGCCATTGAAGGGGTGAAAATAAGTTGAGTCATAAGAATTATTTAATATTGGACCATTACAACCCGTAAAATCCTGCCATGTAAAAATATCTGCTTTCCAGGCATTATAAAGAACTTTTGTTCCGGGAGTAATACTGTCTTTATTTAATATCAATCTGCCAAAATCTTTATTTCCAAAAGATTCTAAATGACCAACTTTATTAAGCCAACCAAATATTGAATGAGTGCTGTCGCCAATTCTCGGAATATATCCGCCTGAAGTATCAACTGTTATTGTCGGCTCCAAATATAGACTTCTACAATTATAAATATTATCTGAAGTATAACCTGCACCAGTTAATGGTTGAATAATTCTTATATATTTATTAAAAGAGTCAGTTAATGTGCCATAATGATAAAAATTTATATGCAAGGCAGAATCGAGCTTCTGGCCATAACATCCCCAGTTCCACCCTCTCATAAACCCTGACCAGTTGCGGTCAACAACAGATGCAGTATCTAAAAGATATAATTTTGGAGGATCAATTCTATCTTGTCCGAAAATTAATGTTGGAATAAACGCAAGAATGACTAAAATCGTTTTCATTTCTTTCTCCTATTTATTTATTATTAATTTAAAACTCTGAGTTTCTTTTCCGTTCTGAATTGATATTAAATAGGCTCCATTTGTTATATCAGAAGCATTGAATTGAAATGTATTTTGTCCTATTGGAAATAAACCATTAAAAATATTTTGTACCAAGGCACCATTCAAATCTGTTATATTTATTAAAGTTGGTATTAAAAAATATGTATTAAAAGATATTGTAATTTCTCCGTTTGTTGGATTTGGTGAGACAACATGAATATTTTGATTTATTGAATCTTTTGACCATGAATGCAGGAATTTTGATGGGTATAATAGTAAAACATTTTCTATGCTTGTAATAATGAAATTGCCATTATGGCTTATTGTAAAATTTGAAAATCCGCCATCTTTATTAGTATATACATTTTTTTTTGTTTCTAAATCAAATATTTTTAGTCCATAATCACTTCCCATCCCTGCAGATGTCACCAAATATTTATCATCAGGAGAAAATTCCATTCCGGTTAATGTATAGCCATTAATAGGTAGCGTGGATAGAAGCTGCTTTGTATTAAAATCTCTGACTTCAACTCCATTAAATGAATCTGCAAAATTATCAACAAAATATTTGCAATTATGAGATAATTGAACGTTATAATAACTACCAAGAACATCAATGCTGTCCAAAGTGTTGAAATCATACATTACATCCCATCTATAAGTTAAATCACTAAATGGAGGTTTTGTATCAGGATATACCCTTTTTAATTGTCCGATAAATTTGGAATTGTCGCAAGTGAATCTTATATATTCCATGTCAAGTGATTTTAAAGTTGGTTGTGATGGGAATAAATAAGTTTTTATTATTTTCTTTGTAGTAATGTCCCATGTTCTAAAACCATACGGAATTACACACACAATAAATCTTTCATCACTGCTGACATCAAAAGTATAATTAATGCCACCTAACATAATTCCGTCATTTTCCAAAGAATCTACTAATAAGAATGTTTTTGTATCCCAAATTTCAATCTTTTTTAAATCCTGTGAAATTCTTAAAAAATTCAAATCATTATGAATAAAATGCACATTCCCAATACCTATAATATATTTTAATTCTTTTCCAGTTTTGGCATCAAGGAATACATCCGATTGACTTCCTTGTCCAACAATGAGTGAATCATTTTTTGAGAATTTTACCGAGTAGATATTCATACCAAGTTTCTTAGTCCATACAGTATCTGCAAAATAATTATCTGCAAATACAAGTGAAGCACAAAGCCATAATGTGGCTGTGAGAGCAAAAATAAAACACTTTTTCATAAAAACCTCCAATTATATTTTAAAACAACTTTTCGCTTATTAATTCAATTATACAAAATTAACAATATTTAACATAATTTCTAATTCCTGATTCAAAAAATAATATTTATTTCCTGAAGCAGTGATTAGAGTAAGAAATAGAAACCCAAATAATAAAGTTGGGATTATTACAATCATTAATAAAATAGTTCTCATTTTTGGCTCCTATTTATTAATTAATAATTTAAAGCTTTGTGTATCTTTTCCATTTTGAACCGTAATAAAGTAAGTTCCATTAGATAAATCGGAAACATTGAATTGAAGGCTATGGGAGCCAATATCGAGTAATTGATTAAATAGAGGTTTTATTAAATGTCCAGATAAGTCATTTAGACTAGTTATTGTTGGTAAATTATTATTTGTTGAAAAATTTAAATTAATATTGCCGTTAGCTGGATTTGGGAAAATGAGACTATCTTGCTTTGGTGGCTCAACTACGCCCTTAATAGGATTATAATACATAAATACTATACCATAAGCAGCAGCAAAATACTTTTGATTATTGGAAATTGCGAGGCCACTATAATTTGCATCAACATAACTTGTATAATCTAACATCGACGATGTGATTAAATCCCAAATTTCAATTCTTTTATGTCCTCCAAATCCCAAATATAAATATCTTTGATCTTTCGAGAAACAATAATCGCTTGGTGCTTCAATCATAGGCAATGTTTTATAAACCTGCATAGTTTTGGCGTCGTAAATAGTTAATAGAGTATTAGATGACCATAAAAGTAAATCTTTGTCTGGTGAAATATAGCTAAATATAACTGTACTACCTATGCTATCTAAAGTATTTTTATCTAATATGATATTTGAATAATAATCTATATCCTTGTATCCACCTTTACCATCAGGTATTTTATAATGTCTATTTAAACCAGCAAGAATATTCCCATTATATAAATAACCAACCCAACCAACAGAAAAAGAATAAGCGTTAGTATCGTTCGGAAAGAATTTTGTCCTAATTATTTTCCCTGTTTTTATATCCCAAATTCTAAAACCATAAAGATTATTAATCTTTGAAGGATAAAAGTGAGTAATCATTTGACTATTATCTAAGGAATAATCAAATTCACCATAATCGTTGCTCATTTGAAAAGAATCCAATTCAAATAGGCGTTCAAGCTGAAAAGTTGTTAAATTAATAACCCGAATTTCATTATTCCATGCACCAATCACATGGTTAGAATCAAGAATATGAGCACGCCTAAGTCCGGGCATGGTTCTATTAACAATCTCTCCTGTTTCAACTTTATAAACTTTACTTGAATCAACTGGCGTAACTCCGCCACCTAATACGTTTGTTCCAATGATATATTTATCATCTGGAGTAAAAATACATTCATTTTCCCACATTTGTTTTTGGGGATTAGACATCCATATAGGATTAATTATAGCGGAAAGATTGCTGCTAATGAGCATAAGCACTGCAACTAAAAGAACAAAACACTTTTTCATAAAAACCTCCAAAATATATTTTCAAAACATACTATTTCCTAAGCTACAAAGACACTAAAAAACCGATTTCATCTTCAAAATTAATAAGAACTAATAAAAGGGGCGACATTCCATAGTCCTTATCCAAATGTTTTGGCAACCTGGTAAAAAAGAAAGACCAAAAATACTTATAGATGGGCGTAAGCAAGGCATCTTCATAACTCAAAAAATGCCAAATTTCGGATAAGAATACTTTGCTTCCGCTGAATTTATATTTTAATTTCCCTTTTAAACCAGAATTCATCTTTTATTAATTTAACAAACAAATTAAAAAATAATTATTATTTTATCAAGTTTAATCTTTCTCACATGGATATAAATTTCATTTCATATTAAATATCTGATGAGAGTTTAGTAAACCTGTTCAGTGGCTTGGATAATTTTGTTTTAGAAAATACTTATACTTATTCATCTATTATATCCTTTATGTCCATTCAGAAATCCCTCAACATCTTCTCTGCTTTTCATTAACTCAATAATCCTTAATGGATCTTTGCTGTATTCGCTGACAAAGGTTGCAAATTTAGCTTCTTTGACAGTTACCGAATACAAGTCCAGTTGCTGTCTTTCATGGATTTTCTTTGCGCTATCAATAGCTTTTTTGTAATATAATCTGTCATCTTCAGTAGCAATCTCATTAACGTCGCTTTCATACTGCTTAGCCACGCCTTCTTGGTTTTCATAACGCCAAGGACAGATCCTTCTATCAATGTAATATGGTAATCTGACAAATTCGGGAATCACTGCGTAGGTGCAATATACCAAGCCAAGCAGGTAAACAAAGAATAGAAGATGCTTTAAGGAATTAGAATTAAAGCTAATAATCAATGAAAATATCCATAAGCCTGAAACAATGGCTATGGACATCAAAATTAAGCCTTTGTTCGGAAATTGTATGATACCCAAAACAACAAAATAGGTATTGTAAAAAGCTATAAGATTCAGGATAAAGCCATTGGCTCTGGATTTTAGTTTTTGATAGGTATTATTTTCACCAACCACGGACAAGAAAGTCTCCAGTGCTTCGGCTATAAAGACAAAAGGTAAATAGAATATTATCAGAAAGAAGATGCTAACCATAGCAAAATAGAAATTGTAAATTTTATCGCCATTAATATTATTACTAATCCCAATCATAACCGTGGTGGCTATGATAAAAACAGTGAACAGAGCAACAGAGCCGTAAGTCCAAGCAATTTTTTGGTAATATCTGGTTTGAGCTTGTTTAAAAGCAGCCACCTGACGGGCGCTAATGCCGAAGATTATCGATAATATTCCAACCATATGAACCCTTTATTGTAAGTCGCAAAGTATCAAATTATTAAAAAAATTAATATTCTCAAAATAAATTTATTAATTCTTGTGTTATTACCTGCTTAAAAACTACTTAATTCTTGTGTTATTACCTGCTTAAAAACTACCAATACTGGCTGTAGCTCTAATTAGTCGTAATTAATAATATTCTTCATTATCTATTAACAAGATGATTGTTGATTCAGGAGTTTTTTGTCTAATCAAACAGAAGAGAATGAATAGAAAATAAGGCAATAGGTATAATTCTCGCTATTGTGCTACCAGAGCCATTTCACTAATTTTGTATGGTATTTTATTAACAAATTTATTGGTGATTTATGATAGGAGAATTAATAATCGGTTGGGTGCTTACAGATATATTTGGCTCGAAGACTGAAAGCAGCTCTAAAAGCTCGAATAACAAGAGTAGCTCTAATTCTAATGCGGCCGAATTACATTCCTTGCAAATTGAGAACGAACATCTAAAAAAGCATTTATTGGCTAAGGATGCCATGCTTGATGCAATATTGAATGAATAATAAAAACAGCACGAGATGCCCGTGCTGCTGCTGT
>JAPLFL010000025.1 GCA_026390695.1 Candidatus Kapaibacterium sp.
GCAGTTATATGCACAGTTGAATCTTTCGTATTCCCCGGCAGCACATTCTTAAATACTATCGTCGAAGGATTAAATACCAACGTCGCAATTGAATTGTTCGGTGACTGATATATAGCGGTAGCAGCCAAATTCAGAGAATTAACCTTCAAATCAACATTAATCAAGTTTGAACTACAAGAAAATACACTCGTCCAGCTAATATCACAAGGCTCGCCACCAGTCGCCGCTTGCATAATCTTCATATATACTTTTTTTGCATCTTCGACGGAACTCACATTTTCAAAATACTGTCCGCCCGTTTGTTTGGTAATGTCTTTCATGCACTGGGGGCTGGGATAGCCAAGAGATACGAAGTAAATAATTATAGAATTAGATTTCGCTTCATTAATAATCTGAGAAGTGCGAGGCTCGAAATTCGGCAGCCCGTCGGACAACATAACGATTACACGTTTATATTTCCCGGTTTTTGCAATATCTATTCCGCTCGACATAGGATCAATCATCGCTTTATTATAATCCGTTCCGCCGTTAGCTGTGATTGACTGCGCCTTTTGCTCGAGCAGAGTTTTATTAGTAGTAAAATCCTGCACAATATAATTATAATCATCAAATGAAGTAATTGCACATTCAGACCTACCGGGTAGCGCATCTATCCATGATTTGGTAGCCTTGTGAATCAAATCCAATTTATTCCCAGAACCCATAGAACCGGACTGATCCATCACCAGCACAGAACCCATAGAACCGGACTGATCCATCACCAGCACCGACGACAGAGCAACGGGAGGTTTCGGCGCAGGACAGGAAACTCCCAAAACAGACCGTAGCTGCCCATTTTCAGTGACAGAAAAATCCGTAGCAGTTAGATTACGAATCTGATTTCCCGCCGCATCGAAAGCAAAGAACTTAGCCCTGATTACAGGGAATGCAAATGTGTCGATATTGAATACGGAGAGGCTCTGGCAAGTAGCGGCTACTGCGTTTGCAATTAAAATCAAATAAAAGATAAATATACGCATATTTGTTATAGTTATTTATAAAATATACTAATATTGCAAATATAATGAATAATTGTTTATCTGATACTGAATTAGCTGGTTTTAAATTAGTTGGTTTTTCAGAAATTACAACATCGATAAATCTGTCAATCCTGCGCATGAGACTGTGTAAAAACTCCTTATTGCTGTCATTCCTGCGAATGCAGGAATCTCCTAAGTTACAATAGAAGGGGATTTCTGCATGCGCAGGAATGACAGCGAAAAAAAGGGAATGGCAATATTATTATTCAACCGATGACTGCCAATCATAGGATGAATACAGATGTTAGTTTCTCTAAGTTACGATTAAGCGTTTTTCTTGCAGATTAAGGAATAAAATGGAACTTGTATTCAGTCTATATAGTGATGTAATTAAAACAACTTACCTGAAATACTTTTTGGGAAACTCGAAAAATCTCAAAACACCTTTTTTTATTTTAATTTTTTTCCAATCTTCCGTATCAAAATCAATACCGGCAATTCCGCAAGTCGGCAAATGTTCGATTCTTGTTTCTATCAGGTGCATTGCAATTGCAGTTATAGTTGGATTATGTCCGAAAATGACAGCTATATTATTTGCATTATCAATTGATTCAATAATTTTCATCATTGTTGATGGATCATTTTCATATATTTTGTAATTCTGATTAATCTTCTCAGGTGGAATTTCAAATACTTCAGCAAAGAGTTCTGCTGTTTCAAGAGCACGTGCAGCAGGACTTGAAATGAATATATCGGGATTAACATTATACTTATGAACTACCTGAGCCATTAACGATGCATCGTGGCGCCCTTGATCTGTCAATTTTCGGTCAAAATCTTCACTCATTAATGCTGAGTGGCTTGCTTTTCCATGGCGAACAAGAATTAAAGTTTTCATTCGTTTAAAGTTTTGATTTGAAATAATCGATTGTTTTAATGAGTCCAGGTTTGCGATCTACTTTCGGCTCCCATCCTAAAATACTACGCGCACGTGTTATATCAGGACGACGTAGTTTTGGATCGTCTTCGGGTAGTTCCTGAAAAATAATTTTACTTTGTGAACCGGTCAGTTCAATTATTTGTTTGGCAAGTTCCAGCATGGTTAGTTCATCGGGATTCCCTATATTTACTGGTTCAGCTTCATTTGACATAAGCAAACGATAAATTCCATCCACCAAATCATCTACATAACATAAAGAACGGGTTTGAGAGCCATCACCGAATACAGTTATATCCTCATTTTTTAATGCCTGATTGATAAATGCCGGAATGGCTCTTCCATCATTTGCCTGCATTCGTGGGCCATAAGTATTAAATATTCGTACAATACGAGTCTCGACGCCATGAAAGCGATGATACGCCATTGCCATTGCTTCACCGAATCTTTTGGCTTCGTCATAAACACCTCGCATTCCAATGGTGTTCACATTTCCCCAATATGATTCAGGTTGTGGATGAATTGCAGGATCTCCATATATTTCACTTGTCGATGCAAAAAGAAAGCGGGCATTTTTTGCCTTGGCTAATCCTAATGCTTTGTGAGTTCCTAATGCGCCAACTTTCAATGTCTGTATGGGATATTTATAATAAACAGGAGGGGAAGCCGGAGATGCGAAATGTAAGATATAATCAACTTTTCCTTCAAGATATATAAAATTTGTAACATCTTGAAATATAAAGTGAAATTTTTTATTTTCGAGTAAATGTGCGATATTATCGGGTGAGCTTGAAATAAAATTGTCCATACATACAACTTCGTCTCCTTCATTCAAAAATCGCTCGCATAGATGTGATCCAAGGAAACCACCACCCCCTAAAACTAAAACTCTCGCCATATTTGTCAATCAATTATTTATAAATTTACTTTTTTCTGTTTAACATCCTCATAATTCCAGTGTAAATAGAATTAGATTTGTTAAGTTTGCAAATTAATAATAATTTGTGAGACTTTTATTATTCGAATTTTAATAATCAGTTTCTTTTGAAACTAAAGGGTCACCAAAACTTCTCAATTCCTCACTCAAATAGAGGAGCCGAGGTGACCCGGTTATAGAAGGTAGAAAAGTAGAAGGTAGAAAAGTAGAAGGTAGAATAAGAATAAGAATTAGAATTGGAAAAAGAAAAGAATTGGAATTTTAATTTCGTTACTCTCAATTTTTTCTTATTGGATAAATTATTGTCCTAAAAATGATCCGCTTAATGATTGGTTTGTGTTAAATCCTGGCCTATATGTATAATATTGTGGATTCCACTGTGCTTTGCTGATTATCCTATCTAATTCATCCTCTTCTAAATAACGTCCTAAACCTGTATCTCGGGCACATATTGCCACTGCTTTTGCTACTTCAAAGGATACTTTGCGTATTTCATCAAGATCGGGCAATAATATTCCTTTGCCTTTGTCTTCTTCTGTCACCATTTTACTTAAAACTTTGGAGGCTGATAAGAACATTTTATATGTAATCCTCGGAGCCTTAGCTATTAATGCCCCTAATCCGATTCCAGGGAATATATACATATTATTGCACTGTGAGCTGTGCATGGTTCCGTATTCTCCTACAATAGGATCAAATGGACTTCCTGCCGCCATCAAACCTTTTCCTTTGGTTGCACGGTAAACTTCCGATGGTGTGCACTCACACTTTGATGTCGGATTTGATAGCGCAAATATCATTGGTCTTTCGGTATTTACTGCCATTTGTTCTAATATTTCATTATTAAACAGACCTGCCTGTGCCGTTACTCCGATTAATATCGTTGGCTTGGCATTGAACACAACATCTTTTAAAGTGATCTTATTTGAATTTTCCAGCTCCCAATCGGCTATATCAGATCTCGAATGTGCAAATCGTTTCATTTGTAATTCAAGATTTGGTGAATCTTCCATTAAAAGCCCCGGTTGATCAATTGCATAAATCAATCTTGCCGATTCTTCTTCAGATAAACCTTCTTCTTTGAGTATTGCCATTATATTAAATGCAATTCCCGCTCCGGCTTGACCTAATCCGACTATTGCAAAACGCTGCTGGCTGAATTTCTCATTTTTTATACTCAATCCTGCCATCATTGCCGATAATGAAATTGCTCCTGTCCCCTGAATATCATCATTAAAAGATAATATCCGATCTCCGTAACGCTGCATTAGATCAAAGGCTTTATGTTTTGCAAAATCTTCCCATTGAAGAAGTGCATTCGGAAAATTTCTTTTCACTCCAAGAACAAAGCGTTCTACAAAATCAAAATAGGCATCACCTTCAAGCCGAGGAACTTTATGACCAAGATACAAGGGATCTCGCAAAAGTGCTTCGTTATTTGTTCCTACATCAAGCGTAATTGGCAGCGTACATGCTGGGTGTATGCCGCCTGCTGCAACATAAAGGGATACCTTACCAATCGGAATTCCCATTCCATCGGAACCCAAATCGCCCAAACCCAAAATTCTTTCTCCATCAGTTACAACAATCAAATAAACTTCAGGTTGACTGATACTTCTGAAAATTGTATCAATATTTCTCAAGTTCGTAATATTAAGATATATTCCACGATAACGCCGTGTGATTCTACTCAATTGCATACAAGCCTGACCCACAGTCGGAGTATAAACAATAGGCAGCATTTCTTTTAAATGCAACATCAGAGTTTTATAAAACAAAATTTCATTACGATCAAGCAATCCCTGCAAAAATATATACTTCTCCAAATCAGTATTTTTCTGAAGAAATGAATCGTAGGAGCGCTCCACCTGAACGTCAAGATCGGAAAGTGCATAGCGAACTAAACCTTCAAGTTCGAGTGACAGCCGTTCTTCTTCGCTAAAAGCAGAAGCTTTGTTCAAAAATGGATCAGCCAAAAGTTGTTTGCCGCGCAGGTAAACTTCCAGATACTCTTCTTGAGTAAGAGGGTCAATTTTTAAAGAAAAAGTTCTCATTTGATTTCAAATTAAAACGAATATTGACGATATAAAATCCGAGATGTTTTAATTTTATTTTCCTACAGTCAAATGTTTCTCATGACATTTTAAGAAAATCCCCCCTGCCCCACTTTTTCGGGTGGGGGGAAATACAATAAAATTCCCATCTTTGCAAAAGAGGGGTTAGGGGAGATTTTTGCACTCGAGGCTGTCTCAAGTAAAAGAATTTGGAATTATCATTTCTTTTCCATAATTTTGCATTGTACATTCTACATTCTACATTAAATAAGTTCTTTGATTATTTTAAGAAAATCCCCCCTGCCCCCCTTTTGCAAAGGGGGGTATGAAATAAAAATCCCTCTTTGCAAAAGATGGGTACAATAGAATTCCCCTCTTTGCAAAAGATGGGTTAGGGGAGATTTCCAAAAATGTAAAATGAATAATGCAGAATGGAAATCCAAAAATAATTTTGCATTCTGAATTATACATTTTGCATTATATAAGTTCTTTGATAGATTTTACTTGTTTTTAAGGTTTATAGGCTTTTGGTGCCGTTTGCTACACTTTTGAAGCCTTTTGCTGCACTTGTGAATATGTTTGCTACGCTTTTGAAGCCTTTTGCTACGCTTTTGCTGTGATTCAAAAGTGCATCCAAAGACTTCAAAAGCTCAACCAAGGCATTCAAAAGCGTATCAAAAGGGTTTTTATGCGATTTTAATTGTTTTTTGTTATATTTATATTTAGGAGTGTTTATTTATGAATCCAT
>JAPLFL010000044.1 GCA_026390695.1 Candidatus Kapaibacterium sp.
CACTCACAGCGGCTATCAAAATAATAATGACTTTGCCCTCCAGAAAAATGGAACATATCCTTTTCAATGAACTCAGCTCCCATTGCTGTTTGCTGTTTGCTGTTTGCTGTTTGCTGTTTGCTGTTTGCTGTTTGCTGTTTGCTGTTTGCTGTTTGCTGTTTGCTGTTTGAAATAATCAAAAAGCAACATAGCTTCTGAACAAACTTACGACTTTTATTTTAATTAACCAAAATAATCTTCATAGTTTCTAAAAATTATATTTAAAACATTCTTGTTTGATTATTATTGGGACTCAACATATTACTTTATAAAATAAAACGATTCGTACCACGTCATCTTTTAAAATTTCCTTTCAAAAATATACATTATTTACGTGAAAAATTATCAAAAATTTCTGCTCTCAATATTAAGCGGTGGACTCCTTGCTATTGCATTTCCGCCATCATTATTATTTCCACTTGCTTTTTTTGCTTTTATTCCACTGCTATGGATATTTGAGCAAGAGAATTGGAATAAAAGGAAATATATTTGGGTTTATTGTACCTTCTTTGTTTATCATTCGGGTATGAACTGGTGGATAGGAAGTTGGCAGCCGCACGCAGATCAATTCCTGATGATTTCAAGTATAATTCTGGCTTTTGTGCATCCACTATTTTTCTTCGTTCCATTTTTCCTTTACTTTTTCGTAAAGAGAAGATTTGGATCTGTAACTGCACTATGGCTACTGCCCTTCTTCTGGACTTTTAATGAATGGACACGCACTTTGAGCGATCTGGCTTATCCATGGCTTGCAATAGGATACACTCAGGCATATAATAAACTCTGGATTCAGTTCATTGATATAACAGGAATATGGGGTGCAAGTTTTCTGATAGTTTTGTTTAATATTATACTAATGATAATTCTTCTAAAATCAGGAAAACATTCACCTGTCATTCCTGCGCATGCAGAAATCCACTCAGGTGAAAACTCTGTTATTCTTGCGCATACAGGAATCCACTCAGATAAAAACTTTGTCATTCCTACGCATGCAGGAATCCCCTTTCTTGTAAATACTGTCAATGCCGGAAATAACAACATCAAAAATCCTATATCAATATATTTTAACCGTCAGACATATCATTTAATTATCTCTCTTCTTTTGATTATCATTATTCCATTATTATATTCCTATTATCCCCGATCAAAATATCAAGCTCCTGATGGCAAATTAGTCCATTTTGCAGTCATACAGCCAAATATTAATCCATGGGATAAATGGGAACGTTCCATCAATGAGCAGATAAATTTACAAATGCGCCTTGAGGATTCTCTAATTCAAGCAATTGCACCTTTTAAACCTGATTTCGGGCTATGGTCGGAAACTTCTTTACATTATATTGGTCGTAGTTTTAATGTAGATCATAATTTATCCTTTATTCAGCAATGGGTGAACTCAAATAAAGTTCCTTTAATAAGCGGATTTGCCGATTTTAAATTAACTTATAACAAAGATTCACTTTCATTAACTGCAAAACCTTTTGATCCGAGCGGAGCTGTTTGGTACGATGCTTTCAATTCATCTATTCTAATACCCATAGACAGTTCCGCTCAAGCAAAGTACCAGATTTATCACAAAATGAGACTTACCCCTTTTAGCGAACAATTGCCATTTAAGGAAGTTCTATCATTTGCGCGGAAATGGATGGAATGGGGCGTTGGAATATCGTCTTGGGCAATCGGAAAAGAGCAGTTTTGTTTGAAGGCTCCGGTTCGCGGAGACACAGTTTCGATCGGGACAATAATTTGTATTGAGTCCATTTTCCCATCATTTTGTGCCGGATTTGTCCGCAGTGGTGCTCAGGTTCTAACTGTTATAACAAATGATGCGTGGTACGACAATACTCCTGGCCCCGAACAACACTATCAAATAGCATGTATGCGGGCAATCGAAAACCGAAGATATATAGTTCGCTGCGGAAATTCAGGTATATCCGGGGTAATCAGTCCATTGGGTGAGACTCTGAGTCAGGCAACAGCACAGAAAAAAATAGCATATTTAGGCTCGGCAAGAACTATGGATGGACAAACATTTTTTGTCCGCTTTGGTGACTGGCTGCCGCACTTCAGCCTTATTCTAACAATATTGGTATTGATATACGGGAAAGTGAAGAGGAGAACGGTATAAACGGAATTTTTCCTTACAATAATTCTCCAAATAATGAGTCTTTACAATGTGTTTTTTATTCTTTATTTAAAGGGCTGAATTATGAGTAACGAAAAAGTTGTTAAAAAAGAAACGAAGAAAAAAGCTACTAAAACCTTAGCTGAAAAAAGGATTGAAAAGAAGGAAAAGAAAAATAAAAAATCAAGCTAAGGCATTTATATAATAGCTAATATCATTTCCTTAATGAATTAGGAATTATTGTCATTCTTCCGAAAATCATCAATTGAGGTTGTCTCATAAGTTTCGTTTCTGTCATTCCTGCGAATGCAGGAATCCCCTAAAGTGGCACTGGAAGGAGATTCCTGCATTCGCAGGAATGACAAGAAAAGGTAGTTTTCACACAGGTTCGCATGCGGGAATCCGCTTCCAGTACCAATCAGGAGATTCCTGCATACGCACAAATGACAGCCTTCAAGTAGGAAACGATATAATTTATTATTAGACTTAATATAGGGGTAGAAAGTTATAAAAATATAAAGTAAATTGTTAATTCTTGATTTAACGATTTACTTTATATTTATAACTATTTAAATTATAAATTATTCCGATTAAATAAGGTTCACTGCAATCATTGCCGATGCTATATAAGCTACTGCTTCTACTATACCGGCTCCTATACTTTTATCTTGGGAAATTTCTTTATCAAGACTACCTCCGTAAAGACTGAATCCACCTCCAAGCAACAAGCCCTGAACCAGCCACTGCCTTATCGGGTAAATGCCGACTACAAAAAGAATAGCTTTGCCAAAAGATGCAAAACTTGTATAATAATCTATAAAGTTTGATCCGACTGAGCGCTCTACAATAAGACTGACAGCAATCATAGAACCGGCATAACTTAATGCAGCAGGGATATTTTCATCATATATTTCAGCAACGTCATTGTAAGAGGTTAGCTGGCGGAAAATTAATGTTATAATAAAAAAAGCTAAAAGTGATGAAATTAAAAAGATCAAGCAATAAAGCCAGTTCCCATGAACTGTCGATGAAAATAATCCGACAATAATTTTTGAAATTGCAATATAAAATCCAGCAGAAACAATTCCAACTGCAACGTTGCCGTCAAGAATAGCCTGCATACATTTCCCGCTTAAAATTAAACGTATTCCATAACGGCAAATCAGAGCCAGAGCTAATATTCCACCAACTCCATTTATTAAGGCAAACATTATTTTCGTATTTAATGGCAATGCTTGGGGAATATTCATTGTACCGGCAATAATAAAGGAAACCCCGAGAAAATAGCCTGAAAGCTCAATTCCAACGGCAGGATTTTCGCGGTGAATTAATAATTCCGATAAATTTACATGCATGAAAATCTGATTAATTATCTTTCCGACTATTATCAGTATTATCATTAGTGCAGTGGAAAAAATTAAATGTTCAAAAGCCATAATTTAACTAAAATTAATAATAAAACTCAAGTACAAATTACGAAAAAAAATGCCGATTAGCAAGCACTAATTCTCAATTATCACAAGTTTTGTTTTTTCCATTGATTTAAGAAAATCGTTAGACGCTTTTAATGAAATATTTTTCGGGCTTTCAACCACAAACTTTGTTATGCTCGGTAAAAATTGAGAATCATTTGGGTCAATACTCGTAGTATATCTAACAATATTGTCATCAATCTCTTTATAAAGTATTGAAGGATTATTCAGTTTTATACTTTTATTATCATAGGTTTCAAGATGAAATCCTACTTGTCCCGATTTCCTGAAAATAATATCGCCACTTTCAATTGTAAAGTTGCATGTAATAAATTTAATCGTATCTTTAACCTTCCGAATCGTAAAATCAATAGAACAATCATAATACGTAGAATTATCCCGAACAAAAAAATCAGTAGGACGAACAAAATACAAAATAGTATCTCTCCCTTGATAAAATGAAACAATTCGTCTTGAAGATGAACAAGACAATAAAAAAATTGATGTGACAACTAAAATTATACTAACTGCGATTGAACTTTTTCTTAAAATATTCATCATTATTAAATTTATTAAAAATCTTGACTGAATCTTTACCTATAAAATTCAGCAGGTAAATTATCCCTGATCTACGGCTTTGAAAAATAACCCGACAGTTAAAATCATGGTTCTTCGGATTTTATTACTCTGTTCATAAAAGTCTGATATGTTTTAGCAGCATACCAAGTGCTGTCATAATAATTCAACATATCACTGTGATCTGAACCTGAGTTTCATTATCCTCTAATTTCATTTTTTCACCGAAACCATACCGGTAACCTTACCAAAAGGAGCATCCCACAAAAACACATAAAGATACCGACAGATAAATGAATTTATTCATAAATACAAAAGAATTTGAGGCATTTGATTTTTAAATTAAAAGCAAATGCCTCAAAATTCTATAATAATTAGTCACCATTCACTAATACGGTATTTTTAAATACAATAAGATAAAACGAAGATTGGTGATCAACTGTAGATATTTTGCTGATTCCACCTTGGCGAGCTGCATTGAAAATAGTTGCCTGATCTCCGCCGAAATCAAAAATTAAAAATCTCCAAGATGAAACTTCGCCCGTTTTGCTTCCAACAGCATTGCTTGTTGCGCAAATTGGCTGAGACATTGTGCATGATGCTAAAAGTCCTGCTATGGCAAAGCATGCAATAGCTAATCTGATTCTTTTTATAAATTTCATAAATACTCCGAAAAAATTTTAAAAAGTGGTCAATGCTTATGACCATGTTCAAAAATAATAAAATACATATTGAAATCCAAAATAATATTTTACACATATAGTCAGATAAGTAGAAATTAACCCAGATTAATCAATGAGTAATATTGTATCCTTTGGAAACCTCACCCCAACCCTCTCCTGTAGAGAGGGTGTTGGAACGTTTATCTTACTGAGGCTGTCTCAAATGTCTCATTTCTGTCATTTCTGCGAATGAGACTGTGTGAGAACACGAAATATTCACGTATCTGTCATTCCCGCGAATGCGGGAATCCCATTCCATGGCGCAATTTGGGATTCCTGCATTCGCAGGAATGACAGATATGAGGCTTTTGAGACAGCCTCAGGAATTTAATCTATTTAGTTTTTTTTAATCAAGATAATCCATACAAATTCAGAATGGGCATCAATTACTTACCAAGTTTCAGGATTATTGAGATATTCATTTATTGATTTCGCTGCTGTACGTCCCGCTCCCATAGCCAAGATTACAGTAGCTCCACCGGTAACAATATCACCGCCGGCAAAAACACCTTTTTTATTCGATTTCATTGTTGAACCATCAACCAATATATTTCCCCATTTATTCACTTTCAGATCAGGAGTTGTTTTACTGATAATCGGATTTGACCCGTTTCCAATCGCTATTACCGCTACATCAAGTTCAACATCATCAACAGCACCTTCAATCGGAACAGGACGACGACGACCCGATGCATCAGGTTCACCAAGCTCCATACGCTGGAGTTTCATTGAGCGCAGCCAGCCATTTTCATCACCGATCAATTCAAGGGGTGCTGCCAAAAGCATGAATTCAACACCTTCCTCTTTAGCATGTTTGATTTCTTCATTACGTGCGGGCATTTCGGCTTCTGTACGGCGATAAACAATCATTGCTCTTTTTGCACCAAGGCGTAGAGAGGTACGAACAGCATCCATGGCTGTATTTCCGCCTCCGAATACTGCTGCCACTTTCCCATGCAAGTCAAACATAGGAGTGTCACTATTCGGAAAATCATAAGCCTTCATCAGGTTTACACGTGTCAGATATTCATTTGCAGAATAAACTCCATTCAAAGTTTCTCCCGGAATATTCATAAAATACGGCAAACCAGCTCCAACTCCAATAAAAGCTGCATCATATTCATCAAGAAGCTCATCAATTGTTTCGGTCATTCCGACAACGAAATTAGTGACAAACTTTACTCCCATTTTCTGCAATCCTTCTACCTCGGCTCTTACAATGTCTTTTGGCAAACGAAATTCAGGAATACCATACATCAATACACCACCAATTTCATGCAATGCCTCAAAAACAGTTACCTCGTGCCCCATTTGTATTAAATCTCCGGCACATGATAATCCTGCAGGCCCACCACCAACTATAGCAACTTTTTTACCCGTAGCCGGTTTAACTTCAGAAAGCTGAATACCAATATTATTACGTTCCCAATCTGCTGCAAAACGCTCCAAGTGACCAATTCCGACGGATGTTCCTTTCTTCCCGACAACGCAGACCATTTCGCATTGTTCTTCTTGTGGGCAAACCCGTCCGCATACGGCTGGCAGAGCATTATCTTGTTTCAGAATAGCAGCAGCTTCAGCAAATTGTCCTTTCTCAATAGCCTTTAAAAATTGAGGTATTTTGACAGACACAGGGCATCCTTCGATACATGCTGGTTTTGGACAGGCAATACAGCGGCGCGCCTCTTCCATAGCTAAGAGTTCATCATAGCCATAATTAACTTCAGTAAAATTTTTATTTCTTGTGTTTGGATCTTGTTCCGGCATGTGTTGCCGTTTGATAGCCATTCTTTGTTTATTTGTAATTTCCATTATGCCACCTTTTCGTTTTGTTTAACTTTAGCATCATACATATTATCAATATGGCAGACATGTTTATCTAAGGAATCGCGCTCCTGTGGCAGATACATTTTATTACGTTTGGTTAAAACATCAAAATCAACTTTATGAGCGTCAAATTCCGGTCCATCAACGCAAACGAATACTGTTTTTTCATCAACGACAGCACGGCAGCCACCGCACATACCGGTACCGTCCACCATTATCGGATTTAAACTGATTACTGTCTGAATACCATAAGGTTTTGTCACTTTGGCAACAGCGGCCATCATAGGGATTGGTCCAATGGCAAGAACAAAATCAATTTTTCTGCCTTCGTCCAAAAGTTGCTGCAATTTCTGAGTTACAAAGCCATGGAAGCCATAAGAACCATCATCAGTAGTTGCATAAACTTCATCAACAACGGCTTTCATTTCATCTTCAAGAATCACGTATTCTTTTGAACGTCCGCCAATAATACTTATAACATGATTTCCAGCTTCTTTCAGTGCTTTGGCTGTTGGGAATGCGATTGCAGTACCTACACCGCCACCGATACTAACAGCAGTACCGAAATTTTCAATATGAGATGCTTTTCCCAAAGGGCCAACAAGATCATGGATGAAATCACCTGCTTCAAGTGAGTTGAGATGCTTGGTAGTTTTTCCGATACCCTGAACTATTATGGTTATTGTACCATCAGCAGTATTGGAATCGGCAATAGTCAGCGGGATACGTTCGCCGTCATTATGAACGCGAACAATAACAAATTGGCCTGCTTTGCGCTTCTCAGCAATTTTCTGTGCATCAATTCTGAAAAGCTTAACGTCGGGTCCAAGAAAACGAGCTTCGACGATTTTATTCATTCTATTTCCTAAATTATTTAGAAATTCTATTAATTCTTCAAATTACAAATTACAAAACATCAAAATTACGAATTATTTCGCTAAAAAGGAAGACAATGATTAATTATTAATGGTTAATGTTGCTTAATTTTACTTTTTCACCAAAAATATTTAACCCGGATATTTCATTAGGATTTTACAGTATTACCAATAAGCTCACCCCCTGCCCCGGTTATAGAAAGTAGAAGCATAGAAAGTAGAAAGGTAGAAGGTAGAAAATAAGAATTCAATTCCCTTCACCCGCAAAAGAGAGTTAGGGGAGTTTTAAGTAAGTTCCTTAATTGCCTATAAGATTTCAATTACCTTAAATTTTAATGAAAAATCTGGGTTAAAATCAAGCTCCTGTCCGTTTTTATCTTACTACTGTCATGTAAATCTTACTATGGTGGTTACAGACGAGGACGTCTGTAGTACTACTGCGGTAGAATAGACGTTCTCATCCTTTCATGTATAATTGGCATGATACTACCGGAAATCCTCAATTTAAAAGAAATCCAGCTCTGTATTTCCAAGAGCAGTATTATCCAAATTTACTCAATACATGGCTTTTAACGTCCCATGAAGCTGCTGTCTCAAAAGCCTCATTTCTGTCATTCCTGCGAATGCAGGAATCCCCTAAAGTGGCACTGGAAGGAGATTCCTGCATACGCAGGAATGACATTTTTGTTAAATATGTAGCTTTTGAGACGGCCTCAGTAACGGCATGCATGCCAGTTGAGATTTTTATTTTATTGTTTCTGCTTCAATAACTACAGTACGGGAATAAAACCTTCCTTCAGGTAAGTCATTATTATAAAGCATAACCGATTTACCTAACCCTTCTATGCTACTATTTTCAAATTTCATAAAAGCTTTTAGATTTGTTGCTCTCTCCTGTGACAATTTTATATTATAATCAGCATCACCTATTCTATCGGTATAACCTTTGATAGTAATTTTTGATTTATCATTTATTCTTGATTTAATAAATTCTGCTATTTTTTTATTATTATCTTTAATTTCGGCATTATCAAAGTCAAAAAGAATCAGACTAAATTTTCCAATCTCCTTATCCTCTCTTTTAAAGTTGAATTTAATAGTATCTCTATTGGAAATATAAGATTTATTATCTTTACCTTCAATAGATAACCAATAAACAAGTTGTTCCCTACTTTTTAATTTGTTCCAAATGTCATTTTCAATATTAATATCAACAAAATCAGGTAAGTTTGATATTCCGGCTTTTCTAAAAATTTCAATTTTGTTCTGATATACTAATAATGACCACTTTTTGCAATTAGAGCCAATATTTGAATTAAACCGAATTTTAATTTTTTTGTGAATTATCTCATTCTCAGTCTCAGTCGTGATAATAGGCTTTAATATTTCATCATTATTTGTATAAATTTCTACTCTTCTATTTTCACTTCTACCATCAGGTTCATCCGATCTTGAAGGTTTGTCTGGCAGGTTTTGAAATTTCATTTTTATTCTGCTTGCAGAAATTTTCCATGTATTTAATAAATAATCGCGAACTGTTTCAGTTCTTTTCTTAGATAATTCCTTGTTATTGGCTTCTAATCCTACGTTTGAGTTGCATCCAACAAGAGTTATTGAATATGTATTATTTCTCATTCTTTCACCAACAATATTCAATAATTGATAATAAGCATCAACAGAATTTAGTTTATGCAGATTACTTATATTAAATGCAATGTCATTAGCTCTCATTGAAATATATCTTTTGTCAAGGATATTTGAACTTTCATCGAAAAAAATATAATTAAGTAGTGGTTTTAACCTTGTTGTAACATATTCAAGCACTTTCACAGTATCCAATTCCTTTTCTCTACCTTTCGGATCAACCCAGTAAGTGCCTAATTTGACGAATACCGGTGGTTTTACTTCTTCTTTCGGTTTTTGAACCGGTGCTTCAATCTTTGGTTCGTCTATAAATTTTTTCTTAAACACTTTTTCAACATCAATACCAAATCCAAATTCTAAACTATACGATGGATAGGAAATAGTAGGATAGAAAGTAAGATGAAATAAAGGAAGAATCTCAAAAAAAATACTTTCATTCTTGATAGAAATCCAAGTAAATTTAAAGTCAGGTCCAATTTCAATGCCAGTACCACCAAACGGAATATCATCGGGCAATTTCAGATTATAGTCAGGTCCATTATCTCCTTTGAAATTTCTATCAGCAAATTCAATACCGGCATGTATCATAAATTGTTTACCTTCGATATCATAAAAAGGAATTTTTGAAAACACTCCAGCTCCTAATATTCCCATAAAGGCAGTTTGATTGGTATTCAAATTACTCCATGGATCGTTATTTTCAATGTTGCTCTTCTTCCATTCATCTGTAAAATGCCATTTCGCCATAAATGGGAATTTAAAGCCCCAAAAAATTGAGTTACTCTTCCAATAAAACCACGGATTAATGGTATAGCCCATATTAAAATCTCCAGATTTGATTCCAAGAACTGAAGATAAACCTCCGGTCATACCTACGGACCATTCTTGGGATTGAAGAGAATAAAAACTGATTAATAAAGATGAGATAAGAATTATTGTTTTTTTCATATATTTATCCTTAAATGAAATTATCATTACAGGTATTATTAAATACACCACAAAAATAGCGATTTTATCAGCGTGAAAATGGAAGTAATAAGAAAATATTTTATATCAACCTTCATAAGCTGGAACAACTGCGCAGAAACGGAGAAATTGATTGATCTTGTCATACTCCCGTAAGTAGGAAACATTAGAATAAATTCAAAATCCATTAGGTATCATATAAAAAAGAGGCTCTAACTTCACAGCCAGAGCCTCTTTCAATTCTTACATTAACAATTAATTAATAGTCCATTCCGCCCATACCACCTGGCATAGGAGGCATTGCTGCTTCTTTTGCTGGTTTTTCGACGATTGTGCATTCTGTTGTCAATAGCAATGCGGCAACTGATGCGGCGTTCTCAAGAGCAACGCGAGCAACTTTAGTTGGATCGATTACACCTTGTTCAAACATATCGCCGTATTCTTCTGTAGCAGCATTGTATCCAAATGCTCCTGTGCCCTCTTTTACGCGATTTGCAACAACCGAAGCATCAAGTCCGGCATTGCTTACGATTTGGCGAATTGGCTCCTCGACTGCTTTGCGGATGATTTGAACACCGATTTTTTGATCAAGGTTATCACCGACTAAGCCTTCAAGCTCTACCAATGCGCGCAAATAAGCAACTCCGCCACCAGGGACGATTCCTTCTTCAACTGCTGCGCGAGTGGCATGCAATGCGTCTTCTACTCGAGCTTTCTTTTCTTTCATTTCAATTTCAGTAGCTGCGCCAATCTTCAGAACTGCAACGCCACCGCTGAGTTTGGCAAGACGCTCCTGCAATTTTTCTTTATCATAATCGCTGGTTGTTTTTTCGATTTGTACACGGATTTCATTGATGCGTTTTTTAATATCATCACTGTTTCCAGCACCTTCGACGATTGTTGTGTTATCTTTGTCGATAACAATTTTCTTTGCATTACCAAGATATGCAAGAGTTGCGTTTTCTAACTTAAAGCCTTTTTCTTCGCTTATAACTGTTCCGTTTGTGAGAACTGCAATATCTTCGAGCATGGCTTTACGTCTGTCTCCGAAGCCTGGTGCTTTGACAGCTGCAACGCGAAGAGTACCGCGTAATTTATTAACAACAAGAGTAGCAAGGGCTTCGCCTTCTAAATCTTCGGTGATAATCAGTAATGTACGGCCTGCTTGTGATGTTTTTTCCAAAATCGGGAGCAGGTCTTTAATTGCAGAGATTTTCTTATCGTGAATTAAAATATAAGGATTCTCAAGAACGGCTTCCATTGAGTCTGCATCGGTAATGAAGTATGGAGATAAATATCCGCGGTCAAATTGCATACCTTCAACTAATTCCATTGATGTTTCGGTTCCTTTTGCTTCTTCAACTGTGATAACGCCGTCCTGGCCGACTTTATCCATTGCTTCGGCAATTAACTCACCGATAGTATGGTCATTGTTAGCAGAAATGCAACCAACTTGTGCAATTTCTTTTTTCCCTTCAACGTCGCGGCTGATGGCTCTTAAACCTTTTGTTATAGCCTTAACAGCTAAGTCAATTCCGCGTTTCAAATCCATTGGATTAGCACCTGCGGTAACGTTTTTCAAACCTTCGCGGTAAATTGCCTGTGCAAGTACTGTAGCAGTGGTTGTACCATCACCAGCAACATCACTTGTTTTCGAAGCAACCTCACGAACCATAGAAGCACCGATATTTTCAATCGGATCTTCTAATTCTACTTCTTTAGCCACAGTCACACCGTCTTTTGTAACAGTTGGCGGGCCGAATTTTTTATCAATAACAACATTACGACCCTTTGGCCCTAATGTAACTTTAACTGCATTTGCAAGTTGATCAACACCCTTTTTGAGCAGTGCACGGGCGTCGGTATCAAATGTGATTATTTTTGCTCCCATTTTATTCTCCTATTAATTACTTGAAATTGATTTTAACTTATTAACCCTAACATCTATCATTTTAAGATGTTCTTCTTCAGACCATGCAGGGTCTTTCATTTTGAAATATATTTCGCATGGTAATAAATCGCATTCAGCGCAGCTTTTCAGATTTTTTAGATTAACAGCGCAATCATAAATCGGGCAAGCACCGCCAAGATGTTCTAATGCCCAAAAAGTTCTACCCTGCACGGCGTCGCATCCGGCGCAGGTTTTATCGTTAAAGAAATTGCAAACACTGCAATCAACTCCGCAAACGCTGCATTCAATGCTCATTTGGATTTCCACAAATTATTTAATAATTGCAAAAATGTCGCTTTCGCGCATCATCATTAGTTCTTCGCCATCGATATTGATTTCTGTTCCTGCGTATTTACCGTAAAGAACTTTATCTCCGACTTTAACTGTTAATGGAAATGAATTACCGTCATCTCCGACTTTACCCGTACCCACAGCGATGATTTCACCTTGTTGTGGTTTTTCTTTTGCAGTGTCCGGAATAATAATTCCACCGCGTGTTATTTCTGCCGGTTCGCTTGCTTTAACGATAACGCGGTCATGTAATGGTTGTAGAGCCATGATACCTCCTATAATGAATAAAAAATTACAAATTTTCAATTGTTAGCACTCATCAGTAACGAGTGCTAATACATTGACGAAACAATTTTAGAAGTTATTGTAAAAATAATTGGTGAAATTAAAAAAAATATTAGTTTTTTGGAGACAAATTTACGATTTTTGTGTTATTGTATTTTGTGGGGGGACAAAATAGATATTTTTGGTATATACAATGAAAATAAAACAATTTGAATTTCACATGAAATATTTAGGCATTTTCAGAGTCTATATTATGTTTTATTAGGTAATATTAATTTGAAATATATTTTATTTATTGTTTGGAGTAATTTTTATGCAGAAACTTATTAAAAAATTATTGATACTTACAGTCTTTACTGTGGGTTTAATTATGAGCACCAATGCTCTGATGGCTCAATTGCCGATATTGACCTTCCCTAATAACGGAAGTTCATGTTTGGATAAAAGCCAAATTTATACATGGGCTCCAGTTAATGGCGCTTCATGGTATAATATTACTGTGGCTGAAGATGCAAGTTTTACAGTTGTTGATTTTGCTGTAACCCACTTGACTTCTACTTCATTCTCTGCAGTGATGCCTAAATATGGGGTAACTTACTATTGGAAAGTAGCTGCATATTATACTGAAACCCAGTATATTACATCCGATGTTTGGACTTATGCTGTAAAAGGTGCACCACCACTGCTTTCTTTGCCTGCAAATAATGATAACTGCGTGAAAGTAAAACCAACATTTTCATGGTCAGCAGTGCAGGGAGCCACTAATTATGCAATTCAAGTTTCTACTACATCAACATTTACTCCGTTGGTTCTTAATATTGGAAATATAGCTTCTACAACGTATTCCGCCTCTTTGCCTGCGGAATGGACTACTTATTATTATAGGGTAAGCGCCTCATTTACCACCTGTACCTCTGATTGGTCTGCAGTCAATAGTTTTACAACCGGAAACTTTGCCCCACTACTTAATTCTCCTGCTAATCAAGCACAGGCTGTACCTTTCGCCGCTAATTTTTCTTGGACTAATAAATCTGCTGATCAAAACGTAGGGAATTATCATATACAAGTTGCGACTGATCCTACTTTTAGTGGTACTTTTACTAATGATTCATGGATACCGACAAATCAGTTTTCAACCGTTCTACCTTCTATCTATAATCAGACCTATTATTGGAGGACGAGTGCCTCGTTTACAAGCTGTATTAGCGACTGGTCATCGGTTAATAATTTTAAAACTCCTTATCAGACTCCTCCATTGGTAAGTCCTTCTGATAGTGCAAAGTGTTTCCCGCTTTCTGGTACATTGAAATGGAATAAAGTACCGATGGCTACTAAATATTCTATTCAAATTTCTCAATATGAGAATTTTTCAAGTTTATCATATTATACAAATAATATAACTGATACTACATTTACTCCATCTCCTGCTTTAACTCCGACCACAGTATATTATTGGCGAGTATGTGCGCTTGATTTAACGAACTCAAGTACATGGTCAACTGCGAGAATTTTTACTTCAACAATTCGTCCGTCTTCGACTGGAGTTCCAAAAGACAGTGCAGTTGGACTTTCATTGAATAATACATTTAGCTGGGAAGGTTTTTCAGCCGGAACAACTTATAATTTCCAAATTTCAAGAACAAGCAATTTTGCTGATACTCTTGTAAATGCTGTTAATCTTACAAGCAACACATTTAATTATACTTTCCCAAGCTATTATACTCGCTATTACTGGCGGGTCAATGCTCAATTCGGTCAATGCCAGAGCGTATTTTCTAAAATATATACTTTAAAAACCACTCTACCTGCTCCTATATTGACAACTCCATCCAATACATCTACTCAGCAAATGCCTATAGTATATTTGAACTGGAATCTTGTACCATTTGCTACTTCGTATAATATTCAGGTTGCAAGTGATAAGAATTTTAATAATATTGTCGATGGTATGACCGGTGATATTACAAGCCAATTTGGTGCAACAAGATTAAATCAAAATACAATTTATTACTGGCATGTAAGTGCTGTCAATAGTGATGGAGACAGCCCTTGGTCAACTGTTTGGTCATTCAAAACAGGATTTAACGGTCCCGAAATTGTTAGCCTAAAATCGCCGGAAGACAATGCAATTAAAATCAAACTTGATTCCTCTCTCAATTGGAACTCAGCAAAATATGCGAAATATTATCATATTCAGTTGTCCGATGTCAATACATTTGCTACAAAACTTATTGATACCAATAATGTGATCCCCACTACTTTAAAGTTAAAAGGATTAACAAATTTCAAAACTTACTACTGGCGCGTCCAATCAGTCAGTGATTCCGGTGCAACGGTTTGGTCAGATGTTTGGAGCTTCAGGTCTATTGCAGCGATACCGACTGATACAACTAAACTCTGGACACCAAATGATAATCTAACAAATATGGATTATTTTGTAAAATTCACTTGGTATCAGGCTGCAAATTGTGACGGCTATCAGCTTCAAATAGCTAAAACAAACGCCTTCGATCAGGCAAGTATGTTTGATGATGTCAAGGCTATTTACGCATTGAATTACACTTCATTTAATCTTGCATTCAGTACTGATTATTATTGGAAAGTTCGTGGATTCAATGAAGCTGGCCCCGGCCCTTGGTCTGTAATAAGAAAATTCAAAACAGGAATTACCTCCGTTAAAGATGCAGAGCTTGATTATTTCTCAATTTCAATATCACCTAACCCAGTTAGCGACAAATTTGAATTATCTTATACTTTGACTGAAAGCGCACCTTTAACGATTCAACTGTTCGATGTCAGTGGAAATATGGTACAAAGTACAAATAAATTTATTTTCGCACCCGGAGCATATAAAGATATAGTTTCTTTAAATGGTTTGAGCAACGGCGTTTATTATGTAATTCTTTCTGATGGCAATCACAGCGGCATCCATCAGATTTCAATTATTAAATAAATTAACAAAATGTATTAAACTCCCGATGGAATCTATTTTATCGGGAGTTTTTTTTATTTACTAAAGTTTTACTAAATGTTGCCGATACTTTAAACGAGAATGGTATTTTATCTATGGGAGCTAATTATGACTATAAACTCAGTTCAGGATGCACAAGCTGTAAGTGCCGAAAAAAGAGCATTGACCGTACAGATGGAGATTCAAAAAGATGTATTGAAAGATACGGTTCAGAGCGATACAAATAAGCAATTAATGCAAACACTCGCATCTGCACAGCCTGTTGTTCAAGTTCAGAACACAGCAAAGAATCATATTTCCAAAAACAAGGTGGATATAAAAATTTAAGTATCTATCTAAAATTTAAAAAGGAAACTTGGTAGTTTATAATCAGGTTTCCTTTTTTTTTTTGAGGGATTTTTATTAAAAAATCGCACTTTTTATTTTTAATATTCTGTACAATATTTAGATTATTAGACCTATCGACGCTGCAAATGCTGTTAGTGCATGATTTGAGGCAAATAGATAATCGAAATCACTGTATGTATATTCGCTGTTCTCGTTGAATTCATTTCCGAGAATGACGAATTTGCCAAGGCTATTCTGTATTCTCGAACATTCTTGAATTAAAATATCTACACTCAGATTATATCTCTTTACATTTGTATGTTCTTCTGTTACACTTGGTGACTCAGAAACTAAGAACTGTTCTGCAATTTGAATGCTTTCATTTTCAATATTACTTGAATAAGCTGAATCGTCCACTGTTTGAATGATATTTTCGGCTTCGCTTGTTGATTCAATTAGAATAACCTGATCGGTATCATTATGCTCATCAGCAGCATTAGCAGGCATAATATCATTGGTTTCAGAAATATTTCCTTTATTAATCTCTGTTTCAACGATCGAAATAATTTCCTCTGATACTAAAACTTGCTCTGGTTCTATATGATATTCGTCATTTACCGGAATATTTTCAGAAAAATCACTAACAATATTCATCTCAGTAGAATCAGATGGATCAGCGTCAATGCCGATTTCCAATGATTCCACTGTTTCTGATACTTGATTATTACTCTGAGAATCAATTTCGTTTATTTTCTGCTCTGGCTCTGGTGCAGCAAGAACTTCAGGAACAACTTCGATTTCAATAATTGCAGTTTCGTCCGGTTGAGCGATTGCTTCCTGTACCTGCATCTCCTGCTCTGGCTCTGGTGCAGCAAGAACTTCAGGAACAACTTCGATTTCAATAATTGCAGTTTCGTCCGGTTGAGCGATTGCTTCCTGTACCTGCATCTCCTGCTCTGGCTCTGGTGAAGCAATGACTTCAGGCACAACTTCGATTTCAATAATTGCAGTTTCGTCCGGTTGAGCGATTGCTTCCTGTACCTGCATCTCCTGCTCTGGCTCTGGTGAAGCAATGACTTCAGGCAC
>JAPLFL010000069.1 GCA_026390695.1 Candidatus Kapaibacterium sp.
CTGTATTCAGTGATTCAGGTTCAATAGGCAGATTTGATGGAAAAGTATGGAAATTTTATAATTCAACACAAACCGGAATAAAAGCACTTGGAATGGATATAAGAATTGTTTCTGATACTTCCGGTAGAATCTGGTTACGTTCTAATTCTCAGATTTCCTATTTTGACAGCACCTGGCATCAAATAACCAATATTAGTCCTGATTTATTAGATGCAGAGGGGATATATGCGCAAAATGACATAATCTGGCTTGGTGGCAAGGGAGCGCTTATTAAGTTAGTAAATGGAAGCCCAACGGCGATAAATTTGCCTTCCTTCGCCGGTGATTATATCGGAACAATAGGTATTGACTCTCACGATAACAAATGGTTACTAACCTATAGAAATAATTCATCAATTCCTTATCTCACAATTTATCGCGAAGGTGGAGTTATCGGGAATTTTGTATTTGTTGATAGCCAGAACAAATCAGTTCTTGATTCCAGTAAGGTAAACTTCTTCTCTGCCAGTCCTAACCCCTTCAACTCCCAGCTTGCGATTAGCTACACATTGCCGCAGCCAGCGCAGACCGCGCTTTCGCTTTGCGATATTCAGGGCAATGAAGTCGCCATCATTGCGCCGGAGCAGCAGTCCGAAGGCACAGTTAATTTGTATTACGACGCCTCAGCCCTACCGGCAGGCACATATTTATTAACCCTGCGGGTTGGTGGGCAGGCTTTCTCCAAGAAGATTATTAAAATGTAGGATTTAGAATGAAGAATGCAAAATGGTTGAACAGTGGAATTACCGGTCAGGTAGAACACATGACTGGAGGGAAAATTAAAAATGGTCATAATGAATTAAATCTTAAAATTCAAGATTTAGTTGATGGACAATATTTTGTTCGTATTACTGCAAATAATAATATAATTTCCTTACCTTTTATTATTAATCGTTAGGAAATTAACATGAAAAAACAACTAATATCCTTAATCTTAATATTGTTAATATTATTATTTAATTTTTCTAAGGCTATTGAATGGAGGAAATTAAATACAATTGACATCTTCATGTCTGCCTCAAAAAGTATAGTTATAAGTAAAAACAATCATCTTTTCTCAGGATGTGAAAATTTCGTGGGGGTTTATAATATGCAAAAAGCTATTGCTGGTTTTACTGCTGGTACAGACTTTGATATTAAATCAGATTCAATTATTTATTTTTGTAGAAATAATACTGACAATAACTATGTTGGCTTTGGTGGTGGATTTGGTTTGGTATTTGATAGCGTGAATCTCAATATTAAAAAGACACCATATTTATACCAAAAAGATACAAACGGGATGAAAATAGTAAATATAAGACGTATCAAACATACATTAAAAGATACAATCTGGTTAGCTTCTGTTGACAGTGGAATAATAAAATACGATATGAAAAAGAACTGGACTTATTATGATAAATCAAATTCTCCATTGTTTTCAAATATAGTCCCTTACATGGATATAAACAGGAAAACCAATGAAAAGTGGTTTGTTTGTGCTCGAGGATTTAATCAAATTTTAGGAGCAGCGAATTACGCAGGACTTGCAAAACTAAGCGATAGCGGTTGGACATTATGGGATACTTTACAAACACCATTCTATACTCCAAAGAATTTTATATTTTGTAATATTTTTTCTATAAATATAGACAGTTCCGGAGCTTTATGGTTAGGAATTCGTTATGAATACAATAATTATTATTCAACCTGTATCTATTGCTATAAAGATGGATGGACAAAATTCGATAGTACAAATTCCCCAATTTCAACAGAGTATTATTATGGGAATTATCCACAGTGTATTTATACTGATAAAAAAGGTGTAGTATGGGTTGGAATGTCAGATGCCCTTTGTAAATATCAAAACGGAACATGGACAAGGTATGAATATCCGTATAATAAAAATGGTCATTGGGTAAAATCAATGGCAAAAGATACGAATAATAATATTTGGTTATCAGATAATGGAAATTTTAGTATATTTAATGAGGATTCAATAAAAGGTGAAATTTTGGTAATAGATTTTCAAGGGAAGTCGGTAGAAGAACCATCAAGTGTTCTAAGCACCTTCTCCGTCTCCCCCAACCCCTTCACAGCCCAGCTTGCCATAAGCTACACATTGCCCCAGCCAGCACAGACTTCTCTTTCGCTTTGCGATATTCAGGGCAATGAAGTCGCCATCATTGCGCCGGAGCAGCAGTCCGAAGGCACAGTTAATTTGTATTACGACGCCTCAGCCCTACCGGCAGGCTCTCCAAGAAGATTATTAAAATGTAGAATTTAGAATGAAGAATGCAAAATGGTTGAACAGTGGAATTACCGGTCAGGTAGAACACCTGACTGGAGGAAGTTACTGCTCGTTTATTATATATATTACATATAGTTATAAATTGATACTTGCAATATTACTTGCATAATTTCATTTCTCAATTTATGGTATATTTATTTTCAAGTTTGCTTCTCTTTTACCCTAAATTATTAATTGCAAATTTACAAATCTTTTTGATAAATATCGTCATTTGAGTTTAAAGAGTTTCAAAATTCCTTCTGTAATTTTGTTTGAAGTAGCTTTTAAAGCCATTCAGTTGCAATTCTATCGGAAAAATAATTACTTTTTCGTCCTTTTTTTATTTTTGTGGTTTTTAAACTTCAATATATACAGCAGGAAAATCAACTACTGCACTGTATATAAGTTGGCTTCTGTCGCTGCTTATCCTGAATTATTAACTCTGGAATTGATAATACACCATTGAATACAACTTGATCAATTTGTCTGAATTCGGCTCCTATTCTGGTAAATTAATGGGAATGTCAATATTCTCATATTTTACTCCTTGATCATGGCTTTAGGAGCGATTATACTGCATCAATATATTTCAAGTCATTCAAGTTCCTTCCTTAATGGCTCTGACGGCTATTTGCATGAAATATTACAACATTCCAATTACTATTTGGTTTAAAATGAATAATCATTTAATATTTACCTTATAGGCAAAAATTATTTTCCCATAAATTCATTTTAAAAACAAATAATATTCGTAAACTACAATTTAAGATAGAGTTGATGATGTATTAGCTGCATCTAATCTATGAACATTAAATGAAATTATAATTAATATTGTATTAGTCAATAATAATTATTTGGATTTAATTTATTTTGAAGTTAATTTTGTAAGTATAATTGGAAAATTTTGTATTTAAATTTCTTTTATGAAACTGTTTCAAAATAGAGTCCTAATCTTGTTTTTCGTTGTTAATACAAACTTCTGCTGCTTTGCTGCTTCACAAAATATATATTCTGGAACTGATTCTGCTTTATCATCGTCAAAATCAAAAATTCAGGATATTAAGTATAACATGAATCAGCTTATTTATTCCACTTATATAGGGGACAATATAGTAACCTCGGTTGCGCAGGGAGTTATAGAAGGTATCGCAATAGATAGTTCTTTAAACACCTACATTACTTGTAGTTCAAGAAATTCAAAATTTCCTACTACATCTGGTGCTTATCAAATCAATTTTGCGGGTGGTAATAAATATTATGGTGATGTTGCAATTACAAAAATAAATCCCAATGGTTCAGCTTTAATCTTTTCAACATATTTGGGAGGTGCTGATGCTGATTATAGTTGTAATCTTCGTATTGATTCGGCAAATTGTGTTTACGTCTGTGGTTCAACAAAGTCAACAGATTTTCCAGTAACATCAAATGCTTTTCAAAAGTCTATTTTGGGTAATGATTTTGACTGTTTTATTACAAAGATAAATTCTACGGGTTCTGGCTTGATTTATTCAACATTAATAGGTGGGAATAAAGTCGATGAAATTACCAGAATTTCCGTTGATAAAAGTTTTGATGTCTTTATTGCAGGCTCTTGTTCCTCTCATAACTACCCGACAACAGTTGGTGCCTACCAAACAATATTCAAAGGAGAAATAGGAGGGTTTTTAACGAAAATGAATCCATCAGGTTCAGCTTTAATTTTTTCAAGTTTTATTTCTGGTGATAGCAATACCTATTTGAATGGACTTTATTTAGATAACAGTAATAATTCCTATTTAGTAGGAAGTACAAGATCAAATAATTTCCCAGTTACACAGAATGCCTTTCAAAAAATAAATAAAAATACAAACTTGAACGGTTTTTTTGGTAAATTAAATTCTGAAGGTTCCAGATTAATCTATTCTTCATATATAAGTGGCAGCATGGATGACTGTTGTAAAAGTGTAATTGAAGATTCAAACTCTAATTGTTATATTACTGGTTATTCATCATCCCAAGATTTCCCATTTACTACTGGTTCCTATCGAACCAATCTTGCTCAAGGATATACATTTATCACTAAGTTTGATTCGAGTAATTCTAATCTTATGTTTTCTTCAATGTTTGGTGGATCGCAAGGATTAAATTATCCTAATAATGTTACTCTTGATAAAAATAATAATCTAAATGTAGTTGGAAATACAACTTGTTTAGACTACCCAACGACACTTGGAGCATTTCAATCTAAACCTGCTTTAAGCAGTGGCTTCTTCACAAAACTTAAATCTAACGGAACAGCTTTGTTATACTCAACAGTATTATCAGGATCAGGGGATGATTACGCAAATAGCGTTTGTCTTGATTCAAATGATAATGTTTATATTTCTGGGGTAGATTGGCAAGATTTTTTATTCAAATCCGAATGTGATTTTCCAGTTACACAAGGTGCATTTCAAACCCATGCTATTAACCAACCTGCTTTCGTCTTAAAACTAAACACGTACGTCACCCCCTCAATAATGACCGGAGCTGTACCAAATCAATTGTGTCCCGGTTCAATAGCTGATGTTTCATGTACCATAGCCGGAATCTATAAACCCGATAATATGCTTACTGTTCAGCTCTCTGATAAATTAGGTAGTTTTGCCAATCCAATAAATATTGGTTCTGTTATTTCAGCTGATTCTTGTACAATAAAAGCATTGATTCCAAAAAACATCCCATCAGGAATCAGATATAGATTTAGAGTTTGTTCATCCAATCCAGAAGCAATCGGTAAAGATAATGGCAAAAATATTACAATTCTTTCACTTCCGGTAATGACAATTTCTGCTGCCGATGAATATTGTCAAAAGCAGATTCAGGCAATTTCCTGTACTGGAGAAACTGATATGAATTATTCATGGTCAGTTAAAAATGGAATAATTCAGGGTTGCGATAATTGTATATCAGCAAATATTCAATGGAGTTATGAACCATCTGGAACCATTACATTAATAAAATCAGCCATGAATGGCTGCACGGATACTTCTGTTAAAATCATTGTTCTAAATCCGCTCCCACAGCCAAAAATTAATGGGAAAACAATTATAAATTCAGGTGATACTTCAAATTTTGCAACTCCCTTTGTTAATAGTCACAAATATAAATGGTTATTTAGTTCAGGAAATATTATCGGTTCTGATTCTAACGAAACAGTAAAAATAACTTGGTCAGCACCCGGAACAGCAAAAGTAAAATTAATTGAAACAAGTGAAAAAAGTTGCATTGATTCAGCAACCCTCTATGTTACAATTAATGAACCAAATGATGTCTTTGAAAAACCGAGTAATAAAGAGATTAATATTTATCCTAATCCTGCAAATGATGTGCTAATTATCGAAAATAATACTGAAAAAGCGATTAATTCAATTAGAATTTACAATATTATGGGAATAATTGAGCAGGAATACACGCAAATAAGCCCTGAGAACACAATTAAACTGAATTTAAGTGAATTGTCAGAAGGACGGTATATTTTGCAGCTTCGGAGTGGAAATGAAACTGAAGTAATTAGTTTTGGGGTGATGAGGTGAAGAAAAGTGATTAATTTGAATAGAATAATTGTTTAAAAAATTTGGAATTTTGTTTAGTTGTTTTAATAGCGACTTTATTCTTTGATTCGCATTTCGTAAGAGCAGATGCAACTTCCATACTGTCATCAACTTTCAATATTCCTTTTATCGGTAGAGTTAATTCCGATACTTTACAAGATTTAATTTTTTCCAAAAATACTACGTTTGGGGGAAATTTACCGAACTATATTGTCTATGGTCAAATTGACACTTTAAACCATGTTTACTATGACAGCACAAGTCATTATACAAAGTTCGTTTATCCGAATTGGCAATTTTTACGTGGTGGATTCTATTTCAAAAAAGTGAATCAAGATAATTATGAGGACTTAATCATTTATTTTAGGGGAATGGATACAACCGACCAATTAAGCAAAGATACAAGTGAAGTTGTTGTTCTCTTTCAGCAACCCAATATGGAATTGTTAGATACAATAAAAATTATTAATATTGCCACACTTCTGGTTGATACGATATGGACTGATAGTTTACACTATATTTATTCCTATATTGCCCGACTTTCAGGAGATTATGGATTATCAAATCCTGAACAGCGTGATTACTCAGGTTTGCTCTCGTACATCGTTAATCAAGTAAATGTGAATATTTATGAAGAGCAACTAAAAATAAAACCTATAGGCAAGGATTCAATTACCAGTGAAAATAGGGATATACGGCTAAACAGTTCTTTATTGATTCAAGGCAGAACATATCCAAATCCGGCAAGAGAAGAAGCCTTTATTGAATTTGATAAAATTCCTGAAGGAATCTACCAAATCGGTATTCGAACTGTGGAAGGCAAAGAAATCTTTGAAAAACAAATCTTTATTTCAAGTACATCTATTTATAATGATTATTTAGATTTAAAAGATTTAGCTTCAGGATGTTATATAGTTTATTTAAGAAAAGAAGGAGCAGTTCCTTCTCGTTTCCCATTAGTTATCATACATTGAAAAGGATTATTATGAAAAATTTTCTCGTTATGTTCAGCTGTATAACTGTATTCTTTCTGCTTTTAGTTTCAACTTCATTTGGTCAAATAAGTTCTTGTGCTCCTTGTAATGATAGAACAAGTGGACCACCAGTAACTAAAATCATCAATATAGGAATATGTACAGTCACAATCAAATATGTTCCAATTTCCTGTCCAAATGGGAGATCAGAGTTAAATATTACAAAAATTGATCTTGGTGAATGCAGCCCACAGAATTATTATCTTCCATTTACACCATTAGAAATCTATCAAACTGCGATGTCATTATTACTTCATGATTCAACAATATTTACAACAGGTTTATGGAAAATAAGGTCTCCGCTCTGCTGGAGAGTGCAATTCCAAGATGCAATATACTCACTTGTCCCCTGTAATGAACAAAATGATTATAATCTCGGCAATTGTTGTATAATTTCTTTTGAAGTTATACCTGGCAACTGTGATGGCCCTCTGAAAAAACGATATAAGCAAATAGCAAACGGTGACTGTAATAGTAACCAGTCTGCTGAGTGTATGGTAGGTTGCCAACCAACAATAATTCCATAATTTTAATTTTTAGGAAAATACAATGAAACAAAAAAAAATCAATCTGCTATTAATATTAAACTTTCTTATTGTTAATGTTTCTTTTGCCCAGTGGGATGCGGAAGCATCTTTTAAAACAGAATTAACTTCATCTTTACTCAATGAACGAGGTTATTCTAAAAATAATAAGCCGGATGCTAAAGATAAACTTAATATATCTCCAATAAACGGGAATGTACTCTACACTTATCCATTGCACAACTATAGTTCATTTGGTACACCTATGAATGTAACTCTGACATATAATGGATCAGTGGATTTCACTTGTTTTAGTAATGAATATTTTGGTGATAATGGTGTCAAACATTGGAATTCAATCAGAAGGAATCGACCTGCTTGGATTATTGGTGTAAATGGTTTTGCAGTACAAGTATTATCACAAACAAGTTCATATTTTTTAGACCCCGGTATTAATGAACGCAGTAAAAATCCTAATTTAACCAATGAACAAAATCACTCTGCTACTTTCACAGATGAAGACTATATTTGGGCAATAAATGGTTACGATTACTGCAATAGTATGAGAGAAGTAGATAATCTACCATATGAAACTTTTCAAGACAGGATTCATATTCTAAAATCTGACGGAAGTGTTCTTGAGTTAGTTAATTCCAGATATTATGCTTATCATCATTATACTGAAAATAATTCTTCCTGTGAAAATAAATCAATGGAATTTTATTATCAAGGTAAATATTTTGAAAATACGATTAATTCTAAAGGTTATGCCATAGTTTCATATGATAATAATAGTCAGAATTTATATGGTGAATTGGAATTTAATTGTCAATTAAATTTTAATTCATTTGAGTCGGTTAGTGTTTATAATGATAAAGTTTTCAAGCCAAGGACTTTGAGATATTTTCCAGGAGACGGTTTTGAATATGTTTTTTATGAAGACATATATCCTTATGGGTACAATATGTCGTTTGTCGGCAGTTATGGGGATGCTATTTTCCATAATCAAGTTATACCTAATCAAATTCCTTTAAACTCAAGTTTAGGTATCTATAAATGGGGATTAGTACAGAATTCAATTACTTGGCAAAATAAACTTGGGCTTAATATCATACCACCATGGGGTAGTCCAACGATTTTCTATTTAAAATATATAATTGATAAAGATGGGAGAATAATTAATGATTTTGAATATAGCTTTAATATCATTAAAGGGAATCAACTATCATCTGTTGATGAATATAAAAATTATCTTCAAAACAAACAATCTGGAAGACGAGCTTTAACTTCATTTATTGATTGTGATTTATCAATTAATCTTAAAGGTATGAGTATAAATTTCAAAAATGAGAACAAACATATCGAATTAGATTGGTCTGAAAAAGGATCTTATGGAAATTCTAAAAATAATGATTTAAATTTCAGTTCACGTTCTGGATTTTTTTTAAACAAGAACGGAGAACCATTACCCAGTGATGGCAGATTAATTCCATGTCATCCCAACACATTTGCTTCAATAGTTAATTATGTTCGAACAATAACTGAAACCCAGAATGAGAAAAGAATCGCTTTTACAGAATTTGATTATGAACGTTATCAAACCGTATATCATCCAAGTATTCAAAATAATGGAGCTATGCTTTTCCCGATTTCTTTTTGGTTTGATGGAATTGAGAGAATAGGCTATGACAGTAGGATAGCTCTTTCTGATTTAAGATTAGTAAAAATAATAGAAGAAGCTGATGAGCGAGCTTTTACTTACTATAAATGTAATTACACGAGTGTTCCAATAATCGGGGATGAAGATTTTACTCCGCTGTTTTGGTTTTTTCATAATATGACACTTAGTGTCATAAAAAAAGACCATTACGAAAATGAAGCTTATACAAGGAATTTTAATTTCAGTTTTAGAGCCGGAGATTTTGTTAATGGCGCTTTACCTGCATATTCTTCCGAATACATTACCAAAGGATCAAATTATTTTGGGAAAAAAATAGAGCATGTTTATGAAAATATTGTAGCATGTAATTGGACAAATTCAAAAAGAGATTGTGATCCTATTTTAGCAAATATTCATACTTATTTAAAGAGTAAAATAACTACAAATGGATTTGGTAATAATACTATTCAATACATTGAACAAAATGATGTACAGCCCTACTTTAATGGGGTACCAATAGAAAGATCCGCAGCACCCCCAATTTTTGTTTATGATTTTAAGGCTGGATATGAAAGTCAATGTGGTGTAATAAGCAATGATAAGGTTAGTCAACTATTTTTTGGAGTGTACCCAGAAATGTGGACAGCAAGTTAGAGTGGAAAAAATGTTAAATTGCAAGAACGAAAGGAGTCAAAATGGGAACACAAAGAAAACAATACAGCAAAGAATTTAAAATAAATGCTGTAAAAATGTTAAACGA